>NZ_JASJEB010000178.1 GCF_030064895.1 Crocosphaera sp.
AAGCGCGATTGCATCAATGACTTTCTGGCGGAGATCATAACTGTAAGGTTTAGCCATAGAGGAGAAAAGTTTAAGGGTCTTTCTCTATTCTATGTCCTAATCGCCCTGGCGATTGCTATATATGCTATTCCAACTCGTCCCGGATGGTGTCGTCAAATTAGTTGTCAAATATTAGTTAAAAATGAACAGGGACAAAAACCTGGTGGATTTTCTATTTTAGGTTGGCCAATTCCTGATTGGTTAGGTCATGTGTTTAGTTCCTTTTTTATTCATCAAGATTTAGTTTTCTTACATCACCAAGAAAAGATTATAAACAAAAGAAATGAGGGTAAATGGATCGACCAAGTTTACACTCCCAACCCTCAAGATAAAATGATTATTACCTTTCGTAACTGGTTAGAAAAAAGAGCAGGTGGTGGTATTTCTTGGGACGAAAGTTGTGATCCTAATTTACCTCCTGTAGAAACTGATAAAGCAAAACTTTTTGATATTTATTCAACTCACACAAAAGATTGTAAAATCTGTCAAGATGCTTTAAAAAATCTTAACCGTTTAACTGTTTTCAGTTTTATTAGTTCAGGAATTTGTTTATTTTTAGCACTATTTCTTGATAGTAGAAATGTAGCCACTTATTTAGCTCAAGAACAGTTTAATAATGGAATTTCTCTGTTTTCTGTTGCCCCTCCTTGGAGTTTTTGGTTGTTAATTTTTGGGGCGATCGCTTTAGGTTTATTAGGTTATTATGTGAAGAAGTTTACTGGACTTTTCTATGTCTATAAATTTGAACATCACCGCAATGATTAAATAAGCCATATCTTCAACATGGTAGGTCAAGGCAAGAATAAAAAGTTACGATGTTTTCATCAAAAAACTTCTTGCCTAACCCAGCATACTATCTAATAGTTGATCGGATAAATTTACTCCCCGTCCCCCCGTCCCCCCGTCTCCCTTTCCCCATTCCCCTGTCAAACTCCAAGGATAATTTTTCTACAAAAAAGGGATGCTCTCTTTTAATCATCCATTTGCCAAGGTTCTAATAAATTATTTTCATCAAAAATCTTTTTCGGTCTTAAAACAATTATTACTTGACCTAAGAGGGGACAAGAAGGACTTTCAGGAAACCATTTAAAGGTTAATTCTTCTCCTTCTTCTACTAAAAAATAACTTTGATCATCCCATTGGGTCATTCCTCGATCAATTAACACTAAAACCTCTTCTGGTTTACCTGTTAACCCTTGAGGAAGGCGATCACTTTGACATAAAATAGCTACGGGATCGACGGCTTTTAAAACAGATTGCCAACTGGGTAGCGGAACGACAGAACCTGTGTTATTATAATTTACGTAGTTGAATGGGCTGATTATGTCTATTTTTTCTACCCCGAGAACCTGATTTTTGCTCAAGGGCAGGGTTCCAGCTAAGGGAACGAGACGAGATATCTCTTCTTGGTTCTGCACACGGTAGAGGGGCATTAACGGCGCGCTACTTTGGGGAGTTACTGTCAAGTCACTAAGTAATTTTTCGATCGCTTCTCTGGCAGTATTAGAGAAAGCATATTTTAACCCTTTGGCGATCAAACGAGTGCGTTCTTGAAGGTCTTTTCTCTGTTTAGCCTGTTTCCAACATTGATAAGCCATTGCGTCCCCAGGATGAAGGGTAAAACCTGGTGGTAACTGAGGCATTAAGGAAAATGTTTGGAAAGTTTTGGCCAAGTCTCTAGTTTCCAGGTGGTCTAAATTTTTATCTTTGGCCAACTGTGCCACCACACCCCGTTGATTTTGTTTAAGGATGCGTAGTTCGTAGAGTACATCGCTTTTTGGTCCACGACAATAGCTTAATAAGTCTTCGGACACTTGGCTATCTAGCAAACTTTCATAGACTTGAGCAGCGACAATAATCAAATTTTGTTGACTGGCCTGAAACCCTGTTTTCTCAAAGATGGTTTGACTGTTATACCCTGCTTTTTGTAGCTGCTGAGAGGTTTTTCCCCAGTCTACCCAAGTCCCTTCTTTATGGAGAAGCGATCGCATTAATTCTTCGGCCTGTTCTTCAGAAAGGGGTTGTGATCTCTCTTGGGGATAATGGTTCATTGACTGTGTTTTGAGGATAAAGCTTGCTTAGGGGTTAGGTTGTAGACGCACACATTTTCCACCCATACCCTACGAAATTTATTATATATCAAAAGTGTCTCATCGGTCTTAATTGATTTTTTTAGAGTTGGGAAGGAGGAGTAACACCGAATTTAGTTAAGCTTTGAGCGATGTTTTGTATTAGCTGAAAATCGTCATTTCCTGCGTTATGGTTAGGGTGACGTAAACAATCAAAAGCTTCTCTAAATTGTGAAGGTTTACTGATGATTGGGGCAGAAAAATGGGCAGGAATAATACGATTAAAACCCCATTTTGTAACTCTATCTACCCAAATTAAAACATCTAAAGGACTACGGTTAAAAATAACCCCTTGTAAAATAGGTGCAACTAATAACTGAGTATGATGTAACTTTTCAAAAGAAGATGTCCAACTATCATCCCATTCAAAAGGAAACAGTCCAAAGTAGGCTTTTTTTGAACGATCAGGTGCTTTCAAAGCATCTTTAAATACTTTACTCCATTCCACTGTTCCTAAAGCATTAGGACGAAAATAGAGAGCAAATAAAACAGTTCTTTGCCATCCTTTGATTCTCTTTTCTGGGGTGTCTTCGATCATTTCTAAACTATTATTTTTGGCATGAAATAGTAAAGGATAGGGATCAAGTTGGGTAATTTCGGGAGGTTCTGCAGGGACAGATATGATAGAGTCAGTTAATAATAAAGTTTGCGATCTCTTATGATAAAAAGCTACTTCTTGAAACGGACCTAAACCTAAATCTAATGGTCCTAAAATCTCGTAATCAAACTCATCAAAAAAGGGACTTTCATGACTATCTAAGGGTAATTTTTGGGTTCGTTTTCGGGGAAACCCTAACCAACTCAAAGGAAGATTAACGGGGAAACTCCATTGATCCGGGGAGATAAAAACTTGTGCTTTGGGGAAACATCTGGCAAAGGGACCCACAAATACTTTATGTTCAATACCCGAAACCGTGGGTAAAATGATGTATTTAACCTCACCATGAGTATCGACTAACTCATTAACCAGACGAATACATTCACCCGTGGGTGCAACTGGTGCATAAACCAAAAGTCCCCCTGTTGCTAGTTTAACCACCGTCATCCGAATGGGAACCACCACATAGAGAATACCCTGACATTGCTCAAACGTCCAAATAGTATCCTTGACAACTTCTTTGCGTAAGGTGCGACGTTGACCATAAGGGTACAAAGGAACTATTGGCCAAAACGGCCAGGATATATCTTGAGGACTAATATCGCTTGCTGTTGTTTGTCGGGGTGGGGTCATTCGCTGACTTAAGTTGAAACCAACTCACCCATTTTAATGCTTTTTGCACCCTGAGAACAATCATTAGACTTTTTATGGATAAAAGTGTTAATGATTGAACACTTGAATTGAGTTTTCTTCCATATCCGTTGTTTCTATATCTTCATTTACTTTCTTATTATATTTAACTTTCGCTATTTTCAACTTCAAAAAACTACCAACTCCTGCCATTCCCAAAAGACATAATATCCCTAAAGGCTGAGGAATGGGTAAAATAATTGACGAATCGTTAACATTAAGTAATTGTCGGGAAGAGACTAGCACCTTCTCACGGTTAGCTAACTCGCTGACAGATATGTTATTTTCTTGATTTTTTGTATTTTCAAGCTGCTTTAGCTTATTATTTTGACTAAGTGCAGTTTGATTACTGAATACTAAAGATAGAAGGGTAACAACAGTGATAATCTCTAATTTATTAACTATTTTCATTGTTCAAAAAAAGGGTATTTGGTGGCAATTATAGGTAAGACTTCAGGAACCCTCTTATTTTTTTATAAATACTTTATATTTGAGGGTAATGATGTTTGCAGATCCCAACAAAAAAGGGTGTTATATCATAGAAGAAAGCGAGGAAAGACAAACAAAATGAAAACTTCACTACACAGTCAATCTTCTCATAAAAATAGCCCATTAACCCAGAAAACTTTACATTTAGAAGGAATGGGATGCGCTGCTTGTGCAACCACTATTGAAACAGTTCTTAATAAAGTTTATGGTGTTAAAAAATGTAACGTTAACTACGCTTTAGAAAGAGCAACTGTTGAGTATGATGGTAAAGTTACTAACGTAGGAAAAATTCAAGCTGCCATTAGTAAAGCAGGATACAAAAGTTATGTTTTAGAAGCAGAAAAAAATAATAAAACTGAAGATATTGAGCAGAAAAAAAGAGACACAAAACAACAAGAATTAACTCAAAAGGTGATTGTTGGTGGTGTTGTTAGTTTGATTTTAATTTTTGGCAGTTTACCAATGATGACAGGGTTATCTATTACTTTTATTCCTCATTGGTTACATAATGCTTGGTTACAGTTAATTTTAAGTATTCCTGTGGTTTTTTGGTGTGGTCAGGGGTTTTATAAAGGAGCATTTAAAGCTTTAGAACGTCGCACTTCTGATATGAATACTTTAGTGGCTTTGGGTACTGGTGCAGCGTTTATATACTCTTTATTTGCTACATTTTTTCCTCAATTTTTCCGGTCTCAAGGCTTAAGTTCAGATGTTTATTATGAAGCTGCTGTTGTTATTATTACCTTAATTTTATTGGGTAAATTATTAGAAACTAGAGCAAGAAGTAAAACATCAGAAGCGATTAGCAACCTAATGGGATTACAAGCTAAAGCCGCTAGAGTAATTCGTCAAGGGGAAGTAGTTGATATTGCTTTTGAAGATGTAGTAATTGGTGATATTGTTTTAGTACGACCAGGGGAAAAAATACCGGTTGATGGAGTCATTATTGAAGGACAATCTACCATAGATGAATCTATGATTACAGGGGAATCTATTCCCGTAGAAAAAAAAGCAGGAGATGAGGTGATTGGAGCAACAATTAATAAGACAGGAAGCTTTAAATTTGAAGCCAAAAAAGTAGGTAAAGATACTACATTATCCCAGATAATTAAATTAGTAGAAGAGGCACAAAATAGTAAAGCCCCAATTCAAAAAATAGCGGATAAAGTTACTGCTTTGTTTGTACCTGCTGTAATGATGATTGCCGTTATCAGTTTTATTTATTGGTTGATTTTTGCTCAAAATTTATCTTTAGCAATGGTGACAACTGTGAGCATTTTAATTATTGCTTGTCCCTGCGCTTTAGGGTTAGCAACTCCAACATCGATCATGGTAGGAACAGGAAAAGGAGCGGAAAACGGCATTTTAATCAAAGGAGCAGATAGTTTAGAATTAGTACATAAAATTCAAGCAATTGTTGTCGATAAAACAGGAACTTTAACCCAAGGTAAACCAACAGTCACCAATTATATTACTGTTGATAGTATTGCTGATAATAATGAATTAAATATCTTAGAAATAGCAGCAGCTATTGAACACAATTCTGAACATCCTCTAGCAGAAGCGATTGTTAATTATGCTAAGTCCCAAGGTATTACCAATAACTTCCCCAAAGTAGAAAATTTTGAGGCAATGGGAGGGCAAGGAGTACAAGGTGAAATTAATGGTAAATTAGTGCAAATAGGTACACAAAAATGGCTGGAAAAATTAGGAGTCAATACTGAACAATTAATCTCCCAAGCAAAAGAATGGGAAAGTCAAGCAAAAACAATCCCCTGGATCGCCATTAATGGGCAAATAAAAGGCTTATTTGCTATAGCTGATGCCGTGAAACCTTCATCCGTTAAAGCCGTTAAGAAGCTCAAAAAAATGGGCTTAGAAGTGATAATGTTGACAGGAGATAACCAACAAACCGCCCAAGCGATCGCTGATGAGGTGGGAATCTATCATGTCTTTGCAGAGGTACGTCCCGAGGAAAAAGCCGATAAAATCAAGGAAATACAGCAATCTCAGGGCAAAATCGTGGCAATGGTAGGAGATGGTATCAACGACGCACCAGCACTCGCTCAAGCGGATGTAGGAATGGCCATCGGAACTGGTACAGATGTTGCCATGTCTGCCAGTGATATTACCCTTATTTCAGGAGATTTACAAGGTATTGTAACAGCTATAAAATTGAGTCGTGCAACTATGAAAAATATCCGTCAAAACCTCTTTTTTGCCTTCATTTATAACACTTTAGGTATTCCCATTGCTGCTGGTATTTTATACCCTTTCTTTGGTCTTTTATTAAACCCCATGATTGCCGGTGCAGCTATGGCTTTTAGTTCCGTTTCTGTGGTTTCCAATGCTTTAAGATTACGGAATTTTAAGCTATAATTGTATTATAGTCTTAGCAACGTCAAAATGATAATTAGAGCAGTTTTAGAATGGGACGATGAAGTCAAAGCTTTTTCGGCTACTTGTCCGGAATTAAATTATGTTTCTTCTTGTGGTGATACCAAAGAGGAAGCTATTACCAATCTAAAAGAGGCAATTCAATTGCTTTTAGAACCAATTCCTGAGCATAATGTAAATAAGAAATCTATGATGACAAGGAAATATGATTAATCAGCCTTCTCAACAACAAACAGAAATTTTCAATAAAATTCTCCAAGAAATAAATTTAACCGAATGTCGGGCAGAATTCCCTAACGTTCCATAACTTAGGGATGAATGCCCGACCAACATATAAAACTGCGAAGCATCCTTATTTCTTAGTTTCTAACCCTCCTGACTGGTTTTTGATA
>NZ_JASJEB010000092.1 GCF_030064895.1 Crocosphaera sp.
ATAAGATTATTTAGCTTTTAAATTGCTCATAATTGGCTATTTAAGATTATATCTAGCTATTACTCCTTCTGCCTCCTGCCTTTCAACTCCTGCCTCTAACAAAACTAGGATTTTATTTGAAGGTGCAAGATGTCAGTATAATTTAGATGGGAAAGTAACTACTATTCATAACTCACTTCTAAGAACCTATAGATCGAGCAGTAGTCGTAGCTGATTCGCTTACTTCAAAAATCCCTTTGAGGAAAAACTTTAACCATCCTTACATCTTCTAGGGTGCTTTGAGTTCCTTTTAGAAAAAACCTAGCGTTTTCTAAAAACTTTTTCAATCATGAAGGAGCAATTTTATATTTCATTCACCATTATAATGAGAAAATACTATCAACTTAGATTAATTTTCACTACTTAAATTACATTACTCTGTTCTGTGTAGTAGTGAGGTTCCCTTTCCCATCCTGCTTCCCTCAACTTTGGTTCAACATATAGACGACAAGTATTCGTTTCATTAGTCATGCTGGCAAACTTTTCCTTTCTCAAGCCTCTAATGCTTGTATTGTTCCCATGTTTACCAGTTTTTAGAGCAACCTCCAAAAGAAAACATTAAAAATACCATTAAACTTAGACTACAGATGTTTATGTTGTAGTCTAATTTGATGAAAATGGTATTAATTAGAAAAATACAAAACAGTGAGAAATAAACGATCGCTTAATTATTGAGCTAACCACATTTGAGCCGTTCTCGGGTTAATAGATAGAGTAAAGCGATCGCCTGAAAGTGTCATTTGGTTATCATTCATTAAATCCTTATAGACACTAGGCTTTTGTAAGCAATGAGTGCTAAATTCAACCGAAGCATGATCACCCCCTTTATTAATAGCAACGATCCCACAATCTCCCCGTCCAAACACTAACACCAAGTCACTTTCATATAACATCGTCATTGGTTTTCCTTCAACCTCATTATGAAAGCGAATCATGCGTTTCATATCGTCTCGTTTAAAGGCATCATACCAGCGATCGTGATCTTGATGATATTTATGCACTGATTCGTTATGATCTGAGTAAACTAAGGGCAGTCCGCCATCTTTCCCTAAAATATAGGCATAAGCCAAATTTTCATCGGTGCGATCGAGCAGAAACTCACGAAAATCGTCATTATGGGGCAGATCATGATTAACCACAAAAGTCACAGCCCGATCCCAAGGTAGGCCATTATTCTCGTTTTCAGGACGGGCCAGTGTTCTCAGGGAACCTCCCATGTTGAATGCTTTTCGGATGGTTTGAAACAAACGGAAATCATAGGCAGATATCCATGTTTCTTGCAGAAAGGGATCTAAAAATATTTTTTCTTCATGATCATTCGTGGTCAATACTTCTCCAAAAAAATAACTTCCGGCCAGGGAATCATTATCAGCAAAATTATCAATCATTCGACTCGTAATATGCTTAATGGCATCAATACGGAAACCATCAAAACCCATTTCAGCTAAGGCCGTTAACATAGTTCTTTGTTGTAACAATACCCAAGGAGAGTCCATTAAATCCGGTAGATCACCTAAATCTCCATAGACAACTCGTTCTCGATCATGCCATTCATGTTCTTGAATATGTCCTTTAGAATTGAAATCATAGGGAGAAAATAAGCCCTCATTTAAGTCCCCATATAACTTATTGGCCTCAAATAAATCTCGATTATGACCATAGTTAGCTAGTTCAGCTTCTCCTGGAAAATTTAATCGATCACCTCGATTTTCATTAGCCATATGATTAATCACAACATCTGCATAAATCTTTATATTCAGCTCACTGCTATGACATTGTTTAATCAATTCTTCTAGTTCTTTTTTTCCTCCTAAATGAGAGAGAAGCACTCGATAATCTTTGGGTTGATAACATTGCCACCAATGGTCACTATGAGGATCGGAATAAAGAGGTGGAGGAATTAAAATGGCACCATAACCGGCCTCTTTTATTTCTCCCAATCGATCGATAATTTCTTGATACTTCCAATTAAAAGCATGAAGCACCACATCAGGTCTGACCATTGGTTTCTTCCCCTGAATACTAAATTTTAACATTATCTTAAGATTATCATTAAAAAGACATTTACCCTATTCTTTCCCTTAACAAAAGTTAACTATTTCTTAAAAATAATACCAAGAGAAATTAGACTTAGGTAAAACTACCTTTTTAGTTAATTCTTTAACGGCTTAATAATATTAAGCCCCTACAGATACAATCTCTAAATCTTAATTATTTCTTTACTGTTAATCCATAAATAAACATTGCTATAATGTGAGGGCATATTAGATTATTGCAAGTCATTTATTATCTGGAGATTCTCAAATGAAAAATAATCAAATTATTCAAAAGCTATGTTTTCTAGCTGTATTGATTGGTAGCTATACCTATCCCTCTCAAGCATTAATTGCAGAGAAACCTAATTCTAATATTTCTAATCCTATTTTAATTGCTCAAAACCAAGTACCTACCTCGTGGAAGGACAGTAGATATAATTTGAAAAAGACAACTTTTTATAATGATAGAGTTGAATGGATTGTAGAAGATACCTGTCGAGAATTAACCTGTCTTTCACCATTTGTTCATGCTCAATTTCAGGATGCAGATGGTATAACTATTGAAACTGGTCAGGTATTTTTTGAAGGGACTAATCCTTATCGAGCCAAAGCAAACATTCCTAGTTCAATATATTGGTCACAAATCAAACGAGTTGTTGTAGCTAACGGACCTAGTTAATTAATTGTTGTTTTTTTAGAGGGGAAAGTAGGTAGGGAAAATGTGAATTTAAGTTATATGATAATATTCCAAATCCTTACCTACTTTTTAACAATATTCAAAAGAGGTTAAATAATGAAAGCTAGTATATTAACTGATAATGCTCTGAGAGAACTTTATCAAACTGATGATTTAGCCTGGTATGAAATGACTTTAAAAATAATCCAATCTCGTGATTTAGAGAAATTAGACTTAGAGAGTTTAACTGAGGTATTAGAAGATTTGGTTAGGAATACAAAGCGTAGTGGTGTCAGCTTTTTAGAACAAATTATTAGACATTTACTGCTCATGGAGTATTGGGAAACAGAAAGAGAGTATAATTATCGTCATTGGGGGAGTGAGATTGTTAATTTCCGTAACCAATTGGAAATAGATATGACAACTAATTTATATCAGTATCTTGAGGAAAATATTGAAAAAATATATAAACGTGCTGTTAAATATGTAGTAGTTAAAACAGGATTACAAAAAGATAATTTTCCTTCTCAATGTCCTTATACTATAGAAAAACTTATTAATAGTGATTGGTTGCCTTCTGAGATAAACTCTGTTGAATAAGATAATAACTAATAATTGATAACTGAAATGACAAACTCTACTAAAACTTTATGTCCTTATTGTGGTGTGGGTTGTGGTTTAGAAGTCTTACCACCGGCCCAACCAGGAAAAGCAGTCAACCGAGACAGCGAAGGAAATCCTATCTGGTATGTTAGGGGCGATCGCAGTCATCCTTCTAGTTTGGGAAAAGTCTGTGTTAAAGGTGCAACAGTTAGCGAATCTCTGGGGAAAGAT
Organism: Crocosphaera sp.; assembly: GCF_030064895.1. Lineage (GTDB taxonomy): Bacteria > Cyanobacteriota > Cyanobacteriia > Cyanobacteriales > Microcystaceae > Crocosphaera. Next base: position 3,586 of record NZ_JASJEB010000092.1, read on the forward strand.
CGTCTTAAATATCCCATGATGCGAGACAGTTTAAACGATGAGTTTCATCGGGTAAGTTGGGATCAAGCAATGGAAGCGATCGCTAACCGTATGCAAACAGTACGCTTAAATCAAGGGCCAGACGCATTATGTATGTATGGTTCCGGACAGTTTCAGACAGAAGATTATTATATCGCCCAAAAACTCTTTAAAGGGTTCCTGGGAAGCAATAATTTTGACGCAAACTCCCGTCTCTGTATGTCCTCTGCTGTAGCAGGCTATATCCAAAGTTTCGGCAGTGATGGGCCACCTTGTTGTTACGAAGACTTAGAGTTAACCGACTGTGCATTTTTAGTAGGAACTAATACCGCAGAATGTCACCCCATAATTTTCAACCGTCTGCGGGTCTATCATAAAAAGAACCGTAAAGTAAAAATGGTGGTGGTTGACCCCAGACGTACCCAAACCGCCGAAGCAGCAGACTTACACCTGCCTATTAAACCAGGAACCGATATCGATCTCTTCAACGGTATCGCCTATTTATTGATGCGCCGGGGTCGTATTGATAGCCTTTTTATCGATGAATGTACCCAAAACTTTCCGGCCTACGCTGAGGTTATCCGTCATTATCCCCCCGAGTTAGTGGCGCGTAAATGTGGTATTCCCGTGGAACATTTAGAAAAAGCTGCTAAATATTGGGGTGAGTCACAACGGGTGTTGTCCTTATGGTCTATGGGACTAAATCAATCTTCCGAAGGAACTGCTAAAGTTCGCACACTTATTAATTTACACCTGATGACAGGAGATATTGGTAAACCAGGTGCGGGGCCTTTTTCCCTCACGGGACAACCTAACGCAATGGGAGGTCGAGAAGCTGGGGGACTTTGTAATATTTTACCTGGGTATAGGCTGGTTAATAACCCTCAACATCGGTCAGAAGTAGAACAGTTTTGGGGTGTTGCTTCAGGTACTATTCAACCCCAACGAGGTCGTACTGCTTGGGAAATGATCCAAGGTTTAGAAACTGGAGAAGTAGGCTTTTTGTGGATCGCAGCTACCAACCCGGCTGTGAGTATGCCGGATCTGAAACGAACTCAAGCAGCCTTGAAGCGATCGCCTTTTACTGTTTATCAAGACGCTTATTATCCCACGGAAACATCAGCTTATGCCCATATCTTACTACCGGCGGCACAGTGGAGTGAAAAAACAGGGGTGATGACTAACTCAGAACGGGTGGTTAACGTTTGTCCCCAGTTTCGTGACCCTCCTGGAGAAGCAAGGGCTGACTGGGAAATATTTGCCGAAGTGGGACGACGTTTAGGGTTCGAGAAGCCGTTTAGTTTTGCAAACTCGGCCGAAGTCTATGCAGAGTTTGTCAAAATAACGGAAAACCGTCCTTGTGATAGTTCAGGGTTGAGTCATGAAAAATTACACAGATATGGACCTTTGCAGTGGCCTTATGCTGATAGTTGGCCTTGTCTGGAAGGAGAGGAGTTAGCCGAACAAAACCGCACTAATAAGCGACTTTATACGGATTTTCGCTTCAATACTCCAGATGGACGGGCTAGGTTCGCAGCATACCATTCTAGGGGGCTGGCAGAACCTTCTGATCAAGCCTATCCTTTCGTTTTAACCACGGGTAGATTATACGGCCATTGGCACACTCAAACTCGCACTGGACGCATTTCTAAAATTTACAAGAAGTATCCTCAACCTTTTTTAGAAATTCATCCTCGAGATGCTGCTAAATTGAACATTAAAGAGAATAGTGTGTTAGAAGTGCGATCGCGTCGAGGAAAAGCCTATTTTCCAGCAAAAATTACTAAGGCGATCGCTCCTGGTACTGTGTTCGTTCCTATGCACTGGGGCGCGCTTTGGGCGGAGGATGCCGAGGCTAACGCTTTAACCCATCCTACGGCTTGTCCGAGTTCTTTACAACCTGAGTTAAAAGCTTGTGCGGTACACCTACTAAAAATCTCTTAACTTTGCTTCACCATGTATTTTCAACGACTAGCTACCCCCAATGATACTAAATCCGCTTTAGATAGTAGACAATCATCGTTCTGGAGCAGAGGAAGCAGGGGGAGAAAGAAGATTACTCTACGATAATAAGCGGATTCGGTATTACACCACAAAATATGCGATCGCATCTCTTATTCAGCGATCGCATTTATAGCAATACTGTATCGATGATTCATTGATTTACTCCTGTTAATTTATGGGCAATATAAGAAGTAATGATCCAATTTCATGTACCAGGAGATTCGGCATTAACAATAACGAAAACTACAACATATTTACCCTATTGATGAATATTAAGAAACATTTTCTTTTAATTGGACTTTGAAGATCGATCCTGATTCTACTGGAGGTTGCCAATCCTGATCAACAAAAACATCTACATCAAAATAAGTCTCTAACCAAACCCTAGCTCCACCTTTATCAGCCCTTGCTTCATGGGAGTAAAACAGTCTACATGGTCCATGAATATCAATAGCATGACCCTGCATTACTTTTTGAGTACCTCGCTTAACACTAATCACAGTCTTATTCGTTTTGTTGCTGACATTACCATCAATATTCTGTCGCACCACTTTAACTACAGCTAAATCTTTTTTCAGGGGCTTTTTCGCTTTTTTATGCCAACGAGCTTTAGGGCCGCGTTTCCCCTCACTAATAATCGGTTTTCCATCACATAAAGGGATAACCCATTGATTTCCGAGCTTAAATGCTCCTTCAATGCGGTTGTTAGTCAGTAAATGATGCACTCTTCGTCTAGAAACTCCTAATATTTCGGCTGTTTCTTTTGCAGTAGCAAACATAAGTACAAATAACTATTCCAGTTCTATAACTTTTATTTTAGCCCAAGTTTTGAGTAGTCAACATAGACAGAGCAAAACTTACACAAAAAAAATATGCGATCGCATCTCTGATTAGGCGATCGCATTTATAGCACTTTTCAATTCGGTCTCTCAATATTTCGGTTGAGTGAGTGTGGGCAGTTATCAGTTATCAGTCATCAGTTATCAGTTTTAACTTTTTAAGTCTTCTTTGAGTGATCACACTTTAGTTTATCTGTTGGGTTGAGTTCCGATCCCAACCTACAAGATATGCGATCGCACTCAAAAGATAATTTTTGTGCTATCCTGATGGTGATTTTGACTAAATATTTACTCTATTGGTTTTAAGGAGTCCATTTTCATGTTTAACAAACAGCAAGTTATTCGTTTAGTTGTTTTAGGATGTTTTGGTTTAGGTACACCTCTTACTGATGGAAGGTTGACTGAAGTTAAAGCAGCGATCGCAGAACGTGAGCAACATGAGATAATTGATAAAAATAAACAAGATCAGTTATTAGCACAAAATCTAAAAAGAGCTGATAATAAATATTTCACTGGTATTGTACAAAGTTGTAATGGTGCCACTTCAACGGTAATATGTACATTAGTTTATAGAAGTAAAGAGACTTTTAATGCTGGAATAAACTGCCGAGATAGCAACACTAAAGCTTTTGATAGTTTTGGAAATGTGTATCATTGTAGTCAAGTGCAAATTAGTCCTCTTAAAAGTGAAAGGCGGATAACAATGAGATATCCTAAAGGAACACCAATTAAAATTACTCTAACCTTTAACAATATTCCTTCTCAAACAAATGAGTTTCATACTTTAGAGGTACATCATTCTGCTAGTTTTCTAAGATTCAATAATGTTGAGGTATCTAGGTAAGTTTTTTCTATCTTTTATTTTTGTAGGGTAGGAACTTTTTGAAATCCTAGATTAACCTGTATAAAATTTCATCTTCAGTTTAACTATTTATTGTATATGGGTAATCAAAATTATAAGCTATCTTTTTGAATATGATTCTAACATTATGCACTAAATAGAACATATTTCTAATTTTTCTCTTAACATTGTCCCTGGACTAACTATAATGGCATTGGGATCGCGGCGAATAAACTCATAATTAGAAGGAAGGCCAAACGGATTTTGGTCAAATTTTTCTTGATAAATAAACCACAGAGGAAAAAACCCCGACTGAGAAGAAACTTGATTAAATAAGTCATTAGCAGATAACCAACGATTATTTTGATACCAGCCAACTTTTTGAGCAAATAGCGTATAAGCATTTACATTAGATTTTTTCAAGGAAAATGCACTATGGGTTTCTGAATAAACTCTTCTTTGGACACTAAATCCATACTTTCTATTCGAGTGTTTAATCCACATATTATTAAGTTTCACTAAAGTCTCACACTGTAGTTTTTCAACTTCACTACTTTCTAAAATTCCGTTATTATTCTTATCTCCTTCTCTTATTAATTTTTCCCATGTTTTATCATTAGCTTCACGCCATCTTTTATTAGCTAATAGTTGCGGTAAATTTAGTTTAGTAGGTGTTGGAGTAGGTGGAGAAGAAACAGGTAAAGGGGAAGGAGATGATGAAGGAGTGGGTTTACTCTCTATTGTCGACTCAGGTGGAATTAGTGGTGAAGTGGTTGCTATACTCGGATTAAGGTAAAAAGGACCTAACAAACCATTTCTCACCCAAGGTCTTTGCTCATTATCAGTTGCTTTTAAAACATCTTTTTTAACCCTTCTGAACATCAAATCAATATCTTCATCCGGTGTTTTCAGATGACGCAATAAATGATAGGTAAAAGGAGAATGGGAAGACTCTTCCCCATCTTCTGCTACATTTCCAGGATCGGTAGCAAAAGCAATAAACCATCCTTGATTTGCTTCTAGTTCTTCCAACCCTCTAACACCGGTTAATCCACGATTTGGCGATCGCCAGCGACGAAAAAAATCATTATCTCGACAAGCATCGATAATCAAAATATTAATGCGAGTTTTAGCTGCTTCCATCGCATTAATGACCTTTCCCAAGGGATAAGCATCATATTTGACATCCTTCTCTCTTTTTAGTTCAGCTTCCAAAGGAATTAAATAATTTTCCCCTTTTACCTGAACTCCATGACCGGCGTAATAGAAAACCCCAACCCCTCCTTCTGTTAATTCTTGGCTAAACTGTTCAATTTCTTCATCCATTGATCGTAAATTAAGGTTAATGCGAGGAGTAACATCAAAACCCAAGTCTCTCAACGCTTTAGCCACTGCATTAGCGTCATTGACAGGATTATTTAAACCCCCTTCTCCATAGGCAGCATTACCAATAACTAAGGCTTTTCTAGGTAAATTTTGAGCAATTAATTGTCTTAATTGAGGGTTTGCAGATAAATCACTGGGAATAACTAAATCAAGATTAGATAAAGAAGGGTTGGGAGAAGTTTCAGCCGTAACCGCAACAGATAGGGATAACCAGATTAATAAGGTTTTAAGGGCATAAAATCGTTTTAAGGAAAGCATCACTAAGATTATTAGCTTTTTAGCCCTAAGATAGCACAAAGATTCATAGCTGGTTTTAGTTTCTCACTATTGCGCTTTAGTAAAGGTTAGCGTTTTACTGCAATAAGTTTGATCGTTAAAGTGTCACTGTCTTGAAAGATGATGGTTTGAACCACTCGAATTTTTTTAGGATCTTTTGTCAGTTTTTCAAATTCTTCTGGGGTTAAAACTTGCCCTAAATTTATTGTTCCTTCAATAAGTTCATCTTTTAAACTAAATGAAGTAATGGGGATATTCTCGATGGGAATAGGAATCCCTCGAATGGGTAAACGTCTGCTAGTTCCTTCAGGAGTCATGATCCAAACATCATCTTTAGAAAAATCAATTTGTTTAATATCTTTGATAGGAAAACTTTGTGAATAGTCTTCAGCGGTGAGGGCTAAGTTTTTAGCATCAAAAGCGGTTAAATGTCCTGTATAAGATTCTCCTTTTTTTAGAAAAATAGTAGCAGATTTAGGAACAGCAACAGTTAGAATTTGTTGATTTTGTTTATTATTATCAATAGATTGTGCTAAGATGATGCTATTTATAAATGTCTTCTGACTGGTAACCGTTGTAGAAGTTACCATTAACATCAAAATACTGAATATTAGAAACTTTATTTTCATGTCAGATTCTCCTAATGTTGAATTTAATCCCTTGAGTAAATTAGTTAGTTTAATTGCTTTATTAGCTGCTGGACTCTATTTTACAGGATGGATTTATCGTTGGGCATATTTTGGCTTTTTTCATATACAAATTACTGGCTTAAATTTACCCGTCGAGTCCTTTTATTTAGCTGCATTTCAAGCATTGGTTGGCTCACCTTTAACTATCTTCAGAACTGTAATTATTTTTACTGTAACTTTAATTGCTATTTTATTAAGCTTAAAAGCTTTACAGTTGATTCAAATTAAGTTGAGGAATGTTATTCACAGATTTTCACTAAATGTAAGTGCAAATCATTTAAGTTCCCTAAAATTTTTAGCCTCTTTACTCGATGAACTGATTATTATTGCTTGGTTACTTTTTGCTCTTTTTTTCTTAGCACAATGGCAAGGTGAACAAGATGCTTTTACAGATGCAGTCAATGAAACATCAAAATTACCTGTAATTACAGCTATTATGTCTGAAAGCTCACCATTAGGACGTAAATTAGATAATCCTTTATCAAATACCTCAAATTTTCGTATTATTGGTGACAAAAGTTTGTATCAAAGATTATTAGGTAAAGAACTAACAAATGTGGATGATACTGATCAAAAAAGAGTCTGGAGATTACTTATTGAAGGAGAAAGTTATTTATATATTTTTCCAGCATTACCAGAAAAGAATAAGCAATTAAATTTTCCTGTCATAAACCTTTATAAACGGGATAATGCTACACAAATTGTCATTCTTAAATGATTAATTCAGTGTCATCAAAAAACTCGTAATTAATTATTTATTTGCCCAATAATTGATTAAGCAGTTCATCTCGATTGATTTGAAAGTGATTGCCAATATCCTTTAAAATGGCGTTTAGCGTACCAACTTTTAAGGGATTATGAGCAGGAATAGTAATGTGATGTTCTCCTTGTTGTTGAGTTGTTAATCGAATATGACTACCTGTTTGATGACTAACTTGATAACCTAACTTTTTTAGATATTTGACCAAATCTTGACCTGATAAATCTCTCGGCAATTTCATGAAGCAAATACCTCGTCTTGGACAATATGAAGACGAATAATTTTAGGACGTAAAGTTTCATCAGGAAAGTGACAATGAACAGCATCTTTAACTTCCTTTTTTAAGGTTTCTAAATCATCAGCTTGGGTAATAATTGATTCCCCTAATGCTTGGGCAACATAACCTCCATCATCATCAATTTCAACTAAGAAAATAATTTCAGTCATAGATTTAATCATCTCCTAAAATATCAATTAATATTATACAAAAAATCCCCAACTTCAGAAGTTGGGGGAATTAAAAATTATCTCAAATTGATTTACAGTAAATAAACCAAGATAAAAAGAATGATCCAAATGACATCAACAAAGTGCCAGTAAAGTTCCGCAGCTTCCACACCGAAATGGGAATCACTGCTGTAGTGTCCTGGTGTACGAGAACGCCATAAAACTGCTAGGGTTAATAACAGTCCAAAGCTAACATGAAGACCATGAAACCCCGTTAAAGCGTAAAAAGAACTAGCGAATAAATTGGTAGTTAAACCCATCTCCAAATGGAAATATTCATACATTTGGCCGATGAGGAAAATAATACCCATAACCGCAGTAATACCAAACCACAGTTGTAACCCAGGCACATCATTTTTCTTGATAGCATCTTGTCCCTTGTGCATGACAAAACTGCTAGTAACCAGGATAATAGTATTGATTCCAGGTAATAATAATTCTAGTTCTGGAGTACCTTCTGGTGGCCAAACAGGAACTATGGTTCTATAGATTAAAAAGGCTGCAAATAAGCCCAGAAAAATAGAACTTTCTGCCACTAAAAACAGAGCAATACCAAACAGTCGATGATCGGGATGTCCCTCGTGGCCGCCATGATGACCACCTTGTTCGGGAACCGTTCCTTGAGGTTGTTGAATAGCTGATCCTTGCATAAGAAATTGAAACGTTGAAATGATTTAATGACAGTTGAGTTCGATATAAGGACATTGATATACAACTTGTCAAAATTAGGAGTTTTAAAAACTGATTCTCTCATTAAACAAGACTCAACTCCTAACACCGAACTCAGCTTAATGACAGTTGAAAAAAGAGCATTAGGGGCTTAATATTGTTAAGCCCAGAAGACAGAAAAACTACTTAGAATTAGCTCCAACTTCCGCTAATATATCTTCGACACTTTCCTCAGCATCAACCCCTTCAGAGTCGGTACCATAATCATAAGGACCAGCCCATAAAATGGGTTCTTCATCGAAGTTTTCAATAGCTGGAGGGGAAGAAGTTTGCCACTCTAAAGTAAAGGCGCGCCAAGGGTTACGGCTTGCTTTTTCTCCTTTGGTTAAACTGACAAACATATTAATCACAAAGGGAAGACTAGACAGAGCTAAAATATACGCACCCAAGGTACAAATTTGGTTTAAAGGTTGAAACTGAATGTCATATAAAGCAATACGACGATTCATCCCTAATAACCCTAGTTCGTGCATGGGTAAAAAGGTAATATTTAAGCCAATGAATAGCAGGATAAAATGAGCTCTACCCAAGGTTTCGTTAATCATTCTACCCGTCATTTTCGGGAACCAATGATAGAACCCGGCAAACAGTCCCATCGCTGCCCCACCAAAGAGAACATAATGGAAATGTCCCACCACAAAATAGGTGTCATGAACATGGATATCAAAAGTAACAGAAGATAACATCACTCCCGTTAAACCACCTACTAAAAAGGTAGCAATGAAACCAATACCAAAACACATAGCCGTGTTGAGGTTAAGTTTTCCGCCCCAAACAGTTGCACACCAGCTAAAGATTTTAATCCCTGTGGGAACCGCAATTAACATGGTGGCAGCCATGAAGAATATCCGCAACCATCCAGGAGTACCACTGGTGAACATATGGTGCGCCCAAACAATTAAACCCAGAAAACTAATGGCTAAACTGGAATAGGCGATCGCTCGATAACCAAAGATGGGCTTACGAGCATGAACCGGTAAGACATCGGAAATTACCCCAAAGAAGGGTAAAATCATGATATATACCGCAGGATGGGAGTAAAACCAGAACATATGCTGGTAAACTACCGGATCGCCCCCTCCTGTGGGGTTAAAGAAACTGGTACCGGCGATTAAATCGAAGGATAACAGGACTAAAGCTGCAGCCAATACAGGGGTGGATAAAAGAATTAAAGCAGAGGTTGCCAGCATAGACCAACAAAACAGAGGCATACTGTGCAAGTCCATCCCCTTAATGCGCATCTTAAAGATGGTGGTGACAAAATTAATTGCCCCCAAAATTGAGGAAGTTCCCACCAATAAGACACTCAAAATCCAAATTTCTTGGCCCCAAACCCCACTAATTAAACTCAGGGGTGGGTAAGAAGTCCAACCAGACTGGGCGGCACCACCATCCACAAAGAAACTGAGGAGTAATAAAATTCCTCCAGGAGGTGTTAACCAAAAAGCCACAGCATTAAGGTTGGGAAAAGCCATATCATCAGCCCCAATCATCAGAGGGATCAAATAATTGGCAAAAGCAGCTCCGGCAGGAACGATCCATAAAAAGATCATGATTGTGCCATGCATAGTCATAAACTGGTTATACAGAGCCGGGGTAACGAAGTCGGGATCGGCAGTAGCTAATTCTGTGCGAATAACTTCAGCAAAGGCCCCACCGATGAAATAGAATGCGAAGGACGTGACTAAATATTGAATCCCGATCACCTTATGATCAGTACAAAAGGTGAAATAGTCCGTCCACTTCCTTTGTTGGTGTTCCATGTGGGTTGATTCGACGGTTATTGTCATAGAAGGTTTATCAATTATGGCGATTGAGTTAGTAAAACAGGTACAGAAAAGACCTTAAGTTAAAGGTCTCAATGAGAAGTCCAGTACCAGTTGGTAGTTAATAGACCCTACAAGGGCAGGGAAGCTAAAACCCTTGGTTTCCACCTCAGAAATTCAGATTTTAAAGTCAGAATGGAGTGTTTCTCTCTGTCTAGGTGACGACTTCTTTCAGGGTTAAAAAGCCTGATCGGAATTATGGTTGGCTAATTCAGCAACCATGTTATGATTCATACCCATTTCTTCGGCATAAGGGCTGAGAAATTCGGGATCACTCATGTTTTGTGGATCAACTAAAGCAGTTTCTCCCATATTGGCTTCTTGTACGGGTTTATTAGCTTGTTCCCATTCAGCGTAAGCTTCGGCACTATCCACATGAAGCACTGATTTCATGCCTCCGTGATAAGCACCACAGAGTTCAGCGCAGATGATGGGATAATCTCCTTCACGATTAGCTGTAAAGGATAAAAATGCTTCTCTGCCAGGGATAGCGTCTTGTTTTAAGCGCAGTTGGGGAACCCAAAAGGCGTGGATGACATCCCCTGCATCAATATTTAGTTGCACAGGGCGATCAACCGGGGCATGGAGTTCACCAGAAATTATCCCTGTTTCGGGGTAAGTGAAAATCCAGGCGTATTGAATACCTTTGACATCCACCATAATGGCAGGGTTGTCCTCTGTTGCAGATTTACCAATCCCCAAGGCGATTTTATGCTGGTGATCACCCATGGCGATTTGTTGAGGGGGGGTATCTTTGGAAATAACGGGATCGAGTCCCCCCATGTTGTTGTACGCTTCAAAAGTGTACAGCGCAAGTATGAAGACAATAACGGTGGGAATAGCGGTCCAGAGAATTTCTAAGGGGACATTCCCTTCAATTGGAGGACCGTCGCTAGTGTCCCCTTTACGACGACGAAATTTAATCACACTGTAAACTAAAACCCCTTCTATGAGGAGAAATAGTCCTGTTGCGATCGTCATCATAAAGTTGAATATATTGTCTACCTGTTGGGCATCTTCAGAAGCAGCCACTGGCAATAGGCCATGGTTTTGACCGTACCAAAGACTTGCTAATGTAATGACGATACCAACGAGTAAGGTGATAATGTTACTTGGAATCTTCACAGTTGTTGATGGGTTAGACGATTACCTATCTAATAACGGTAAGGCCAAGTTTTAAAAATGATTGCTTTTTTTATCACAGATTTAAGGATCTTTGGTTTTTCTTTATAATCAAACTAAATTCCAATTCATTGAAATTGAAAAGATAATCTTAAGAAATGAGGATTTTAGCTTTTTTTAAGATGGGTATGATGACTTTGAATTACCATAGAAATAATCTGAGCAGTCAGCCTCAAACTAGCAGGAATAAATTAGACTTAAACATTCAACAACCCCAACGTAACGAAGTTGAAGTTGGGGATTGCCACTCCCAAAAGTAGCGACGTAAGCGTTGAATAGCCTGTAAACCTAATCTTGGTACAAACTTCCAAATACTTCTCTAGTTTGGATTATTTTTAAGTCTTTTTGGGAAGACGTTGTTAGACAAGACATCTTAGATTAGGTAGGCGAAGAGACACAAAACTCATACTCTGAGGTTTATCACCATGTTAAGAGTACCTGTTTTATCACTCAAAGGAACACCCTTAATGCCCACTAAACCAAGTCGGGCTAGACGGTGGATTGAAGATAAAAAAGCTGTTGGAAAATTCAATAAGTTAGGACAATTTTATGTTCAACTTTTAGTTGAGCCATCTGACACCAAAACTCAGTCCATTGCTCTGGGAATTGACCCAGGAAAACTTTTTTCTGGTATTGGTGTTCAATCCACTAAATTTACTCTGTTTACTGCTCATCTTGAACTTCCTTTTAAGAAAGTAAGAGAACGGATGGATAATCGTCGGATGATGCGACGTGGAAGAAGAGGGAGACGCATTAATCGTCAATTACCTTTTCAATTAAGAGCGCATCGTCAAAAGCGATTTAACAACCGAAAACAAGGTAAGTTATCACCGTCAATTAAAGCCAATCGACAACTTGAATTAAGGGTTATTCAAGAACTATGTAAAGTTTTTCCTGTTTCTGATATTTATTTTGAATACGTCAAAGCCGATGTTGACTTAACGTCGGGGCGGAAAGGAGCCAAATCAGGGAAAGGATTTTCAGCCGTTATGGTAGGACAGAAATGGATGCTCAAACAATTAGAAAAGTTGGGCAATGTTCATACTATTTACGGTTGGCAAACGTCTAATTTAAGAAAACACCTTAAATTGGAAAAATCTAGAAACAAAGCAGAACAAACACCTAGTTCCCATGCTGTTGATGGTGTCACCTTAGCTTGTTATCAATTCCTTAATTATCAAGCCCATTATTCAGGTAATAATCATGGGCATACTTGGCAAGGAATCGTAGCTATTACCCCTTGTCAATTTATGCTCATTAAGCGTCCTCCAATTAGTCGTCGTCGTCGTCAACTTCACTTAATGCTTCCAAGCAAAGGAGGAAAAAGGCGTAAATATGGAGGAACTATTACCCGTCATGGCATCAGAAAAGGAGATTTTGTCAAGGGACGAAAGGCTGGCAAGGTTTACTATGGTTGGTGTTCTGGTGATACAGCCAAACAAGTCTCAGTTTCCGATTTTTATTGGAAAAGATTGGGACAATTTACTGCCTCGAAAGTAGTGTTGCTCCAACGCTCTACGGGGTTACTTTATAAACAGGGAACGGACTTCGTTGGAGCAACTGTTTGTTAGTTGATGCTCGTTTCCTCCCCGTCGTCTGAAAACGTCGGGGTTTCCACTCGCATATTTTACAATGACAACAACTGAAACAGAATTAAATTTAATTACGAATATTACTGGGGAACCCTACCAACCGGCCAGACTTTATTATTATGTTACTAATAAAAAAACGGTTTTAGGGGTGTTTAAGAAGTTAAAATGTCTGAAGTTTTATAAAAAGAGCGATCGCTGGTATTGGTTGTATGAAGACGAGGCTAAAAAAATTCGTTTTCAACAGTCTTATAATAAAATTCCTAAAGAAGAGCGACCGATTCCGTTAGCTTATTTTGAGTTTGTTAGTGATAATTTAATGATCCTAGAAGCGCGTTCGTTTCAAAGGATTATAGAAGCAGCAAAATTTTTTAATACTAGAATTAATTGGCGCGCTGCTGAACCAGTTAGACTAGGAATTGTCAATAAATTATTTGGTTGTTCTCCTGAGGAAACTCCTCAACCTCCTAATTCTTTTGCAGAGTTTTTTGATCAGGATGATGTTGTTGTTTATACACCCGAAGAATTAGAAGAAGAAATTGAAGAGGTTATTGCTCAACACGAAACAGAAGAGGAAAAAAATAAAGCAGTGAAAGCTTATATGGAGGAAAAATCGAAACAACCCTTACCTGAAATTGAAGAAATAGCAATTAGTGTTCATGAAGAAGGATTATCTATTTTAGAAATGGCCTTAAGAATGAAACATATTGAAGCTTGGGAACATTGGCAAGGAAATAAGTATTTTACTCAGTATGATTTAATTCAAAGCATGATAGAAAATATGCCAGATAACCAAGAAAAAAGTGAGGCTAATTTAGCCTAAGAATGGTCATTATTATCATTAATTAGAATTCGTAGGGACATAATAGTATTATGTCCTGATATGTTGTCTCTTCTCATATATCATTACTGATTTCTATAGATGGGAACAATGGATATTTACTGTAATTATAACTAGAAATCTATTGAGCCAATTAATTTTTTTATTTCTATTTGAACATCAGGAAAAGTGAGACAAGAAACTGAGCCGTTATTTAATTCCAATTTCTTGTGATAAGTTTCTTGTTGGGGATCTTGAAAAATAATAAGACGACAATTTTCTAGATCAATAATCCAATATTCTGAAATATTGGCCTTAGCATAAACTTGTTTTTTTTCGTTTAAATCATAGCTTAAGGTTGAATAAGAAATTTCGATTACTAAATAAATATCTTCAGGTTCGGGGTGTTTATTATTATATAGACTATCAGGGAGTTTAGCTAAAACTAAATCCGGTTGTGGTTCTGAGGTAGAAAGACTAATAGGATGAGCAGAACGAACATCAGCTAAATGATTAAATAAAGTAAGAAAATATTTATAAATTTTGTTGTTAGAGTTAGCATGATAAGGGGTTTCTGGACTCATTTCTATTAACTGTCCTTCGATTAATTCTATACGGCGATCGCAAAAGATTCCAGTTTCTACAATTTTTTGATAATCTTTAATTGACAGTTTAGCGGTTTGGAGCATAATTTAGGAATTAGGCTTAATGTTGAGAGAATAAGTTAACTACTCTTTAAAGAAGGTGAATAATGAACCATCATTTCCTGCTTCTTTTGCTGTTAATATATCATGACCAAAATTACGGAGAAATTTAATCACTGGTAAAGGAAAATTTTCATCAGCGTAGAGACGTGAAAATTTTTAGTTTTCTCCCATTTATAGCATAATTTCTATGTTTTCTTGGATAGCAGCAGAAATTTCATCAGGGTGCGCATCTGCATAGGCCCAAGCATTGACTAAATCAGCAGCCGTAAGGTCTGGAAAAGCTTCTAAAATACTAGCATCACTCATACCCAAATGACGATTATTGACCAATGACCAAATAGGAATACGAGTGTTCCCAACACAAGCATCACCACCACATACCCCTGGCGTTTTTTTGATTCCTTGAGAACCATAATTTAATGTTTGGGTTAACATTTGCATAATTTCGGCTTTGTCGGTGGGGTTTAAGGCTAAAATTTGTTTTTCTAATTCTTTGAGTGTCATTTTTATCAGTCCCTAAAATGGTGGGTTACAGCAGATAATTAGATTATAGTGACATTCTAACCCACATTCCGCACATATTTTGTCCCATAAAAAATTATGGCTTGGAACCCCGTTAGGGATGAGTGGGAAAACAGATGAACTGACGTTCGGGGTTGCAAGACATAATTTCAAGCTGACAAGATTAAAGTGTGAGGGTTAACTCGTTTTCAATTCTTTTTAAACAGTAAGGAGTG
>NZ_JASJEB010000179.1 GCF_030064895.1 Crocosphaera sp.
TTTAAACAAGCATTTAACCCCGCAGCAAACTCCCAACGACTTAAACTGCGTTTCCCTCGAAAGGTGCGATCTGGATAACCCACAATACATCCGTACCGTTCCACTAAGCCCCGTAAAGCTTCATAAGCCCAAGCAGTGGGGGTAATATCCTGTAACTCCGAAACACTGGTAACTTGGTTCATGGATTCAGAGGAACTGTTAAACGTTTTGTGACGGGGACGGGGTCGAGAAAAAGGGCTTTGAGTTGGTCTCTGGGGTAACATGGTAGGTGTTCTATCAGAAACCATAACCTCGTTAGCTTTCGCAGATGTTGCTAACAATGAGATTCCACTAATTAATAGAGTATAGGGAAGCAAACACCACAAAATACGTTGATTCATTATGAAATTAAAACCTCACACCAAAAACAACTTAATGTTAACCTAAACTATTCATAATTTACAGAGGTTATGGGTAATGATTGTATTATGAGATACTGAACAGCAAATGATATGCAAAATATTATTGATATGATGCAATATTTGCAATAAATGTCGGCGATCGCTAATTAACCAGAGAAGTTGAAGATAGAATCTTCAGAATGTCCCTTGTCTTGGTAAAATGAGAAATCAGATGAGCTTAATTGAGAGAAGTATCCCTCAATCTTGAGCAAAGTTAGTCTTCAAGCAGAGTTATCCTTTCCAAAGATATAACCCTGGCTTTGCCCTTTAAGCTTCTTTTTAGCCATGATATTCGAGGTTCTCAGGAAGAACTCTATCAAGAGTCGATCAGATCAGTCCTAGGGACTTAAGCGATCAAACTGGGGTGTGAAGTTTAAACCAACGTATTACTCATCATAAACCTAGTGTTTATCTTCCTATCTTCAGCAAGAAGACTCACTCACACTTAGTAAGGACTGTTTTATAGATGGAATTTTCAATCGCTACATTATTATCCCATTTCAGTGATAACAAATTGGTGGCGGCCAAACTTCTAGAGAGAAAACTGGGATGTGAAGACGAACAAAGCATCGAAAAATTACAAATCATCCTCGATGCTTTAGAATTAATCGGTATCCTAGAAAAAGAACGGGGTAAATATCGACGGGTTCAAGAAGATGATCTCGTTGAAGCGAAGTTACGCTGTTCAAGTAAAGGCTTTTGCTTTGCCATCCAAGACGAAGAAGACGCAGAGGACATCTACGTTAGAGAAGTCCATCTCAGTAATGCTTGGAATGGCGATCGTGTTTTAGTCAGAGTCATAAAAGAAGGAACTCGTCGCCGTTCCCCAGAAGGAGAAGTTAGACTGATTCTAGAAAGGGCGAATCCTTCTTTATTAGCCCAAGTAAAGAAGGAAGAGGAACAGTATCAAGCCATTCCTCTCGACGATCGCCTATTATTTGAGTTACTTCTCGAACAAAATGGCGGTAACTTAGAAGAAGCAGTGGATCATCTGGTTCATGTTTCAGTGGTTCGTTATCCCATTGGAGAACATCCTCCCATTGGTAAAGTGACCCGCATTTTAGGCAGTGATGCAGAAGCGGCCGCTGATACGGATATTGTTTGTTGTAAACATGATTTATCCCAAACCTTCTCAGAACAAGTGCAACAAGCAGCCGCCCAACTTCCCACCACCTTTGACCCCCAAGACTTGGAAAAACGGGCTGACTGGCGAGACGTTCTCACCTTTAGCTTCACCGAAGATATGGCCCGAGACTGTCTGCCATTTATTGAAACAGCTTTTACCCTAGAAAAGACAGAGGATAATGATTGGCAGTTTGCTATTCATATTACAGATATCGCCCACTATATTACACCCGACTCGCTCCTGGATAAAACCGCTAAAAAACGAGGAACAACGGTATATTTAGGGGAGAAGGTTTTGCCCATGTTACCCGAAGCGGTGACAGAACGTTATTCCTTGAAACCCAACCAAGACTTTTTGGCTATCTCTGTGATCATGACCTTTGATAAAAATGGTCAACTGTTGGAATATTCTATTGAACCAACGGTTATTAAGGTAGATCATCAACTTACTTATCAAGAAGCTCAATCTATCTTAGCCAATTTAGAGGAAGTTCCCCAGGAAAAACAAGCCCTGGTGGAAAAACTGAAACACCTATTTTTTACCCTTTCTCCCCTAGTGAAAGCCCAACGTCTGCAACGAGGGGGGTTTGAACTGCAACTAGAACCGAGATCCCCTTATCAAGACGAGGGACGGGTGGGAACCCTGATCGCTTCTTCTCGAACCCCTATCCGTTCCCTATTGACCGAGTTAGTCATTCTAGGGAACAAAGTAGTGGCTGATCATATTCGGGCCCTCGGTATCCCAGGCATTTATTGTACCCAACCAGAACCAGACTGGGAGGAATTAGAAGACTTACTCAAATTAGCACAAAATCTAGGGTTAGAGGTTTCCTTGGCTTCAGAAGAAGAAATTACCCCCCAAGACTACTATAATTTAACCCAAATGTTAGGAAAGTCTTCCCATGTTCATGTTTTGAGTTATTTACTCCATGAAACCTTAAAATCATCTAAGTATAATAGTCATCCTGGTTCTCATTTTGGTCTCGCTTATGATGACTGTTATACTCATTGTGTTTCCCCTGGAAAACGTTACGTTGATTTATTGATACAACGGGTCTTAAAATTAGTGTTTAGCGACGGACGCGATCGCCGCACAAAACAAACCAAAACAGGAGTAAATCTCTTTAGTAGTAGTTGTCATGGCAACATTAATTGGAATGTTTTACCCCCAGCGATGCAAGATGAATTAGAAGAAACCTTTCACTTTTTGGTCACTTACCTCAATGATCGAGAAAAAACCGCAGAAGATGCAGAAAAAGACCTAGAAGGATTGCAAAAAGCTGAGACCATGAAAGAACGAACCGGTAAAGTTTTCAAAGGTCTCATTACTGGGGTTCAATCTTATGGTTTCTTTGTAGAAATTGAGGATTTATTAGTAGAAGGATTGGTTCATGTTAGTTCTTTAAAAGATGATTGGTATGAATATCGTTCCCGTCATGGTTGTTTAGTGGGACGTAAAAACCATATTGCTTATCGTTTAGGGGATGAAGTAGAAGTTGAGGTCAAAAGTGTAGACTATTATCGGCAACAAATTGATTTAGTTACCGTCAGTGGAGGAAGTTCCACAGATACAGATAATGATGAGTGGGAGGAAACTTAAATAAAGTCAGAAGTCAGAAGTATAATTTATATAGCAATCAGGAATGAGATGTGAGAACCGGTCAGGACATAATAATATTATGTCCCTACAAGAGTGACTTGTAGGGGTTTAACACTGTGTTTTACCCTACTCCTAATATTCTCATAAATGAAACCTGATTGCTATATAAACACCTAACCCCTAACCCCTAACTCCTGACTCGGAGACTCCTAAAACTATAGCACTACGGATTAAGGGAGGGGACATTTTTCTTTTCCCTGTTATATAACCTGTTATAACAGGTTATATAAGTTGAGATTTCAACGCAAGATGGTCAGATGTTATTGTGAGATCGCTTCACTTTCCCCCTTAGAGAACAGACGGTAGGGTGGGCAAATCAGAGATGGATCTTAACCACTCATAATCTAGAAAACTTTGCCCACCTTACAAAACTGGTTGTTAATGTTTCTTTAGCCAACAGTCTCTGATGATTTTACGGAGAGCATTCCCCTAGTACCTTGTTTGTGGAACAACAGGTCACAATGGGGTAAAACGAGCACCAAAAATACTATTGACCTTGAGTCTGTTATAATCGAACTACCTGAAACTTTCTTTCGAGATGCTACTAGGTTTTAGAACTAAGCTAAAACTCAATAATCAACAAAAAACCATCATGGCTCGCCACGCAGGTTATAGCCGTTGGGTGTTTAATTGGGGGCTAAAAGCTTGGAGTATAACCTATCAAGCAGGATTAAAACCTACAGCTAATAAACTTAAAAAGTTCTATACTAATTATGTCAAACCAGATTATCCGTGGCAATCACAATTATCCTCAAGGGTTTATCAATATGCCTTTGTAGATTTAGATAAGGCTTTTCAACGTTTCTTTAAAATAAAAGGAACGGGTTATCCTAAGTTCAAAAAGAAAGGAATTAATGATAGCTTTACTTTAGATAATTGTGGAAAATGGATAGAGTTAGGGTCAGCGAGAATCAAGTTACCCTTTATAGGAACAGTGTCAACCTATGAGGCTCTACCCCATTGTCAGGTGAAAAAAGTGACTTTAACTAGGGTGGGAAAAGATTGGGTTATATCTTTTGCTTACGAGCAAGAACGACCAATCCCTGAGAAAAAAATGGCGAGAGTGGGAGTAGATTTAGGAATTATTTCCTTAGCCACTTTAAGTAATGGCGAAGTATTTCCTAACCTAAAACCCTACAGAAAAGCATCTTTAAAATTAAGCAGACTTCAAAGAAATCTCAGCCGTAAAGTCCAAGGGTCAAAAAATAGTCAGAAACAGAGAATTAAACTAGCATCTCAACATGAGAAAGTGGCTAATTTAAGGAGAGATTATCTTCATAAAATAACCAGTTATTTAGCCAAAAAGTTCTCAAATATTGTCATAGAAGACCTCAATGTTAAAGGGATGTTAGCTAACCGCAAGTTAGCTAAAGCCATCTCGGAACTAGGCTTATATGAATTTAGAAGACAACTAGAGTACAAATGTAAGCTTTATGGGTCAAAATTGACCATAGTTGACAGATGGTTCCCTAGTTCTAAAACTTGCTCTAGCTGCGGTTCAATTAAGACCGATTTGTCTCTATCAGAGCGGATTTATCGTTGTGAGTGCGGATTAGAAATAGATAGAGACTTAAATGCAGCCAAAGTGTTAGCCAATCAAGCGGTAGGCTATACCGTGTTAGCCTGTGGACAGAGTGCCGCCGACGGTTCTGGATGAAGCAGGAAGTAAACCTCAATGTGTCATATTATGTCGCTTTGTATCAGTTTTATGTAGCAGCTATTCCAAAGAACTTCTTTCCAATAAAATTTATTAATTTGCTCTGGAAACTCTTGTCTTAATTTGCGACTAGAGACACTTTTGAAATTATTGACAAACTTACTTAACTCCATATCAGGATGATCTTGAAAGAGAATATGAACATGATCCTCCTCTCCATTGATTTCTATCAACCTGCATTCCCACTTCTCTAAGAAACTTTCTGTGATTTCGTGGAGACGAATCAACATACAGTCTGTCAATATTTTTTTCCTGTATTTTGTAGTTAAAATGAGATGGGCTTTTAAGTCACTTACGGATCTTCCACGACTATAAAAATCATTTTTCATTGACATTAAATTTTCCCCTGTGTTAGCTTAATCTCGTGCATAAGCCCCACGCCATAAATACTATAAGAAACAACTATATTTTGGCGTGGGATGAATTTCGAGCAATAAATTAACTTGCGTAGCGTCCACACTTCGACATTGCGAGCGTGTTACACATTTCCCAAAACTATGTTATCATAGTTTATAGCAAGCTAAGTTTACTCTAATATGCTCCAGGTAGTTAAGGTGAGACTATACCCAAATACAGAACAAAAGCAGTCGCGCTTAGCAAAGCTTTGGCAACTGCTGTTGGCTGTGGAATTATTGCCTTAACTTAATGAACCAGACATATATAGATACTGGGTATGGACTATCAGGGTATGAAGTCAAAGGGCTAATACCTCAGTTAAAGAAGGAATACGAATGGTTATCTCTAGCTTATTCTGCTTGCTTACAACAAGTATGTCTAAATCTAGGTGTGGCTTTTAACAACTTCTTTGAGAAACGAGCTAAGTACCCTAGATTTAAGTCGAAACATGGTAGGCAGTCTCTACAGTATCCTCAAAACGTCAAAGTATTTGATAACTACTTGAAAATCCCCAAGGTAGGAGATGTAAAAGCAGTTATCCATCGACCTATTCAGGGGAAATTAAAGACTGTAACTATTAGTAAAAACTGCTGTGACCAATACTTTGCTTCTGTCTTATTTGATGATGGCAAAGAAAAGCCAGAACCATTAACAGAAGGGAAAGCAGTCGGTATTGACGTAGGCTTAACTCATTTTGCTATTACCAGTGATGGCTCTAAATTTGATAATCCAAGATTTTTTACTAAACATGAACGCAATTTAAAACGAAAACAGCAACAATTATCTAGAAAACAAAAAGGTTCCAATAACCGTAATAAATCTAGAAAGAAAGTTGCAAAAGTACACTGTAAAATAACTAACTGTCGTGAGGATTTTCTACACAAATTAAGTCGTAGATTAGTTGACGAAAACCAAGTCATAGTAACAGAAAATCTTAACGTTAAAGGTTTGATGCACAATCATAAACTAGCCAAAGCCATTCATCAAGTCGGATGGGGAATGTTTATGACAATGCTTAAATATAAGGCAGAACAAGAAGGCAAAATTTATCAAGAAGTTGATAGGTTTTTTCCGAGTTCAAAGACTTGCCATGTTTGCTTAAATCAAGTGGATAGTTTGCCCCTTGATGTCAGGACATGGACTTGTGATAAATGCCATACAACACACGACAGAGACGTTAACGCAGCAATTAACCTCAGAGAAGAGGGACTACGCATTTTGCGAGTGCGTAATTCGGCTTCGCAAGCCGAATGTAAGACGCACTCAAGACAGACCTGTGGAACACGGGATAAAGCGGTGCAGCGCGGTCTTGGGGGTTTCCCCCATGAGCGACTGCGCCAAGAAGCCTATTGCCCAGATGTAAGACGTGGTAGAGGAGGACGCAAGAAATCCACTACACCGCTATCTGTTGGGTAGGAAGCCCACACCGTAATCTTTGATTCGG
>NZ_JASJEB010000028.1 GCF_030064895.1 Crocosphaera sp.
GCTTTTAAATTGCTCATAATTGGCTATTTAAGATTATATCTAGCTATTACTCCTTCTGCCTCCTGCCTTTCAACTCCTGCCTCTAACAAAACTAGGATTTTATTTGAAGGTGCAAGATGTCAGGAGACGGGGGGAAATTAATCAGATCAACTATTATCAATCAAGGACAATTTGCAACTTTGGGATGCTCTCAAACCCTGAGAGATTTAGCGATCGCTAATCAAACATCTAAAAACCAGAATGAGCAAGAAAATTAGACTTTTTGATATTTTTTACTTTTAGAATCCCCGTTGATTTATCACGGGGAGAAGTCAACTAGCTGCATATTTCTAGTGTTCTATTAAGGGAAAACTCCCATTGATTCAATAAAATGTGATCAAGATCAAGGTATAATTTCATAAATATCACAGATTTTCAAAAAAAAACTGGGCATAATAATAATAGAAAATCTACCATTATCATAAAAAATGTTTACAGAAAGCACCATTGATCAATTTATCGTTAAAGTTCGATTACAAGCTACCATCGAAGGAATCGATGAGAAAGCTGCTTTAGGGTGTGTATCTGCTAGACTTCGTTTAGTTACAGGAGAGATTACAAAATCCGAATATCACCAACTAATAGACGAAATATATCATATTTTTGCCATCAGCACTGAATTATACAATGATAAGTTATCAGTAATTAATCATTGGATCAAACAACAAATTAATGAAATTAAAACCACTCTTCAGTCATCCTAAATCCTATCATAAAATTTGGGGATTATTATTGGTCATTTCATTTATCATTTATCATTCGTTTGGAAGTAGGCTTGAAACCAAAATGTTCAATGCTTAATGTTCAATGTTTGGTCATTGATCATTCTAAAAGCATAAAAATAGTCACTATGAAACCGTTGCTCAGTGGTTGTTAAAACCCAACCATCTCCTTGAAATTCCTTAATTTCAAAGCTTTCTCCTACTTGTGTTTGATGTTTATTATTGATAATAATCATATCTCCGATCCCAATAGTGGGATTAATAATAGGTTCTAGTTTGAGTCGTCTCGGTTCTTCTATTTTAGTTAAGTTTTCTGACCAAAGCACAACAAATTCTGGATGATCGGTCAAAGATATTTTCTTATCAATAATTGTTCCGATCTTTGTACCATCAGTAACTCTTGTTCCTAATGGTAACACTAAATAAGCGCGTAAATTTTCAATTTGCTCTGTTAAAATTTGATAGTTTTCTTGCCATTGTGTTTCTTTGGGGTATTGAAAAGTAATTGTTACTGTCATGATTTTCTCTCTCAAAAATAAATAAAAAGAATAGGAATCAATAGCATACATAGAATAATTTTAGTCGAACCAAGTTATCTTTCAATAAGTTTTGGATTGAGAATGGATAGTTTTCTCAATTGATCACGAATGAGCAGACTATCAATATCTGCGGGAGATCCAATATTACTAATTTCTAAGTCAGGATTAAGATTTTTCATTGGTTTCAGTAGTGCTTTACCACCGCCGATTTGAATTGCTTTTGTGATACCTTGACTTACCAATAATTGGCAAATTATTTGCCATTTTATAGGTCGAGTAATTTGTCGAATTAAACTGTCTTTAAGTTGATTTCTGTTGAGACTAAAAACAAAATCTGTAGTAGAAAAAATAGGAATAGATAACAGTTTAAATGGGGTAGTCTCTAAAACTGCCTGAAATTCTTGGGCAGCCGATTCTACTAAAGGTGTGTGAAAAGCAGCACTAACTTCTAACGGAATTACACGCTCAACTGAGACATTGGATAAAACTGATGCGATTCCTTGAGAAGTTCCAGAGATAACTGCATATTTGGGATCATCATTGGCGAACCAAACATCGGCAGTTTTGACAACTTCTTCTCGTAGTTTATCTGCCTCAAACCCAATTAAAGTTGCCATTGAACCTTTAGGTAACCGAGACATAATTTCCGCTCGCTTTTGGATTAATCTTAAGCCAGTTTCAAAATCATAAGCTCCGGCTGCGTACAAAGCCACATATTCTCCAAAACTGTAACCAGTAACCACACATGGCTCATAGCCCGATCGCTTCATTAAATCAGCTAAAAGTGTCATAAAAACATAAAGACACGGCTGACTATATTGCGTATTGGATAATTTTATGTTCTGAGTGTTCCAGACATCCGAAACTGACCAACCGAGAATATTCTCGGCCTGCTGTAATCTTCGTTTTGCTAAAGGAAATTTTAGCAAATCAAGTCCCATTCCCAATTTTTGAGAACCCTGGCCAGGAAATACCCAGACACTGATTTTTGTAGATTTTGGTAAAGCTGTTGATAAGGTCATATCACCTAATTTTTCAAGAATTTTATTTCTTCAAGAATCTTTTAAAGAATAAAAACAAAATTGTATAAAAACTACCGTATATTTATGGATCTTATTCAAACATTATCTTTATACTTTTCTCGGTTACTGTACTGAGTAATTTTCAATTTATTGAGAAAATTTTACATATCAAATTAAACCAACCCTATCTAATTATATTTTTACCTTACCTTAACTTAAGTAAATCATTACCTAAATGATTTTTTAAAGGAGTTAACGCACCATCGCCAATGGTTTGAATACATTTAATAATCATGGCTTTTTTCTGTTCAGAAACCAAGCTATCAACATCAATAGGTTGATTCATTTCTATTAAGTCAGTAGGTAGGGTGGGCAAAGTTTTTAACCTCATTTCTTGCTGAGAATAATTATTGATTTTGCCCACCTGATAGGTGTTTATGGCTCACTAACTATACCAGAAATTGTTAAATCGTTAAGATTCGTATTCCAAAAAACAAATTCTAGTTTAGTTAGATCATTGGGTAATTTAAAGCTAATAGTCCCATTACCAGCATTAACAAAACTGGTATCGTTAGTATTAATTCGTCCCTGTTCTTGAGGGATAACCGGTTGACCATTAGCTTCCAATTTAAACATTTTATTGGCATCAAATGAAGAATTACCAGAGTTTACAACGGTTAGAGTAAGTTTCCTACCACTAAAAGACAATAAACTAGAATGTTCTTTGACGTATCCGCCTGATCCACCTAATAAGTTACCATTAAATGTTAATCTTTGGCTGGTAGGATCACGTTTAACTTCTAAACCTCCATAAGCAGTCCATCCTTGTGTTATGGAAAAAGGTTGTGGTGGTACGACAGTAATCTCCCCGTTTGTTACTTTCAATTTCCTTACATTACTGTCAACATTTTGCACTTTGGTCGTCAATTGATCGAGTTGTTGAACATTGATTTCTACTGTTTGGTCAACTACTGCTATTTGACTGTTTAGATTTTCTCCTAAAACAGAAATCTGGTTGTTCGTCAAGTAGTATGTAAGACCGTTTGACCCAATTATAGCCGTAATAAGAGTAACAACTATTCCAGCTATCTGAATCTTCTGATCACGGTTTAACCCAATTGTTTCGGACAATTTTATTGGTAAGTAATTCGGGGGTTTCCCACTAAAAAAGGTATAAGTTTCATCGTTAACAGTGATTTTGAGTTGGGAGTCCTTTGAACCTTCCTCCAATTTCAAACCTCCTGTCTCCTGGTTTTCAACTTCTTCATTTTTCAAGCTCAAACCAGTTTGTTCTCTGAAACTTGAACCATTTTGTTGACGATTTTGAGTTTCAGTTCTCATAATAACCATCCCTCCTAACTATCTTGAGATAAAACTTGTTTTATCTTCTATGCTTCCATAGACACATTCAGGAGTTTAATCACCTTTTTTATGCCACTTGTGTCTAAAGGAGCTTTACTTCGATAATAGGCAAAAAGACTGATTAATTGTAAAGATATATACATTTTGTAACATTTTTAATGATATAATCACCCCCATTATATTTTCGCTAGTAATGTTAAGATTCTCTGACATTCAGGAAAGTTCTCTTACCCAAATAAACTACTTATTTTCCTGTCGATACCAGGCACGAATTAATTTTATTTCCCCATAACTATAATCGTCTCCTAAATGATTTTTTAAAGGGGTTAATGCACCATCCCCAATGGTTTGAATACATTTAATAATCATGGCTTTTTTCTGTTCTGAAACCAAGGTATCAACATCAATAGGTTGATTCATTTCTATTAAGGCCGCAATGTGTCCATAAATAGTGGATTGTTTTAAGCTTCTTCTCTCGGCAATTTCTGGAATAGTTAATCCTTGTTGATACAATTGTAAGGTGGTCATATTTGTATTAGTAGGTAAGGGAGTGGGTAAACTTTGCTGTTGGCAAAATTCCCTAATTACTGAAACAAAACTATCTCCATATTGTTCCGCTTTATAAGCAGTTACCCCAGAAATTTTTTTAAATGCTTCTATAGTTTGGGGTTTAATTTGTGCCATTAATCTTAAACTAGAATCGGCAAAAATAACGTAGGGTGCAATACGATTTTGATCTGCTAAATGTTTACGTAACTCTCTTAATTTATCTAATAATAAATCACTTTCTGCTTTTCTGGGGTTATAATCATTTAATTCTTTTGAACTTAATGATTCTGTAACAGCAATTTCTACTTTTCGCTCGTTTCTGAAGATTTCCCAACTATATTTATTTAATTTTAAAACGGGAAATCCATCGGTAGTTTCATTTACAAAACCTTGATGTATTAATGAACGTCCTAACATCTTCCATTCTTCTGTACTTCTCTCTTTACCTATGCCGTAAGTTGAGAGTAAATGGTGTCCATATTTTTCAATTTTCTTCTTTTTAGATCCTCTTAAAACATCGATAATATGAGTCATGCCAAATTTTTCTTGGCAACGGGCAACACAGGATAAGAATTTTTGTGCTTCAATTGTCCAATCTTCGATTGGTTTAGGATTTTTACAATTATCACAGTTATCACACTTTCCTTTATGTTGTTGTCCAAAATATCTTAAAATAATCGTTCTTCTACATTCATTAGCTTCGGCATAATCTACAACTTGTCGTAACTGCTGACGAGCAATTTTTTGCTCTTTTGGACTACTTTTTTGATCGATTAAATAGTCAATTTTTTTTAGATCACCAAAGCTCAAAAATAAAGCACAATTTGCTGGTTCTCCATCCCTTCCTGCACGACCAGATTCTTGATAATAACTCTCTAAATTTCTGGGTAAATCATAATGAACAACAAAGCGAACATCAGGTTTATTAATACCCATTCCAAAGGCAACAGTTGCTACAATAATTCTCGCATCATCCCGAATAAAACGGGTTTGATTTATTGCTCTCTCATCATCGTACATTCCAGCATGATAGGGTAAAGCATCAATTCCATCCTTTTGTAGTCTAAAAGCAACTGTTTCAACATTTTTACGACTTAAACAATAGACAATTCCTGAACCTTCTTGACTGCGAATATAATTTAATAATTGAGTATAACTTCTTCTAGATTTTGGTTGAACTTCGTAGTATAAGTTAGGACGATCGAAACTAGCCAGATGAACGAAAGGCTTTTCTAATCCTAATTGTTCAATAATATCCTCTCTAACCCGTTTAGTTGCTGTTGCAGTTAAAGCCACTACGGGAACAGTAGGATAACGAAATCTTAATTGTTTTAATTTTCGATATTCTGGACGAAAATCATGACCCCAAGCAGAAACACAATGAGCTTCATCAATAGCAAAACTAGATAAACCTACTTTTTGATTTAAAAAATCTAAAAAATTCAAAAAACTGTCATGTAATAACCTCTCAGGTGCAACATATAATAACTTAATCTTACCGTTTAAAATAGCATTCTCTCTTGACTTTAACTGCTCTCTACTTAAGGTACTATTTAAAAAAGTTGCGCCTATACCATTATCCAGTAAAGAATCAACTTGATCCTGCATTAAAGCAATAAGAGGTGATACCACTATACATAACCCCGGTTTGAGTAATGCCGGAAGTTGAAAACATAAAGACTTTCCTCCTCCTGTGGGCATAATTACTAATAAATCCTTATTATTTAAAGCCTCAGTAATAATCTGTTTTTGACCTGGACGAAATTGATCGTAACCAAAGTATTCTTTGAGAGCATTTTCTAACGAATTAAACTGAGATACCATAATCAAAAAGCCTATTTTTTATGATTTCATGACTTTAGAAACATAATCTTATCTTAAAGTCTAGCAAAAAATAGTGAACAAAGCCCAAAAAGTTGATCAGAGAAATCTTAAACCAGAAAAACACGTTTATTTGCTGCTTTATCACCTAAAAATATCCCTATTATCAAAGAAACAAGATAAGTATGATGACCATAGAAAAAAAGTAACCCAGAATACAGACAAAACTAGATAATTGTACAGGAAAAATGTTATAATTGAACAGCATGGAAAATACAACGTAGGTAAATTAATATGGCACAAGCACCTGTATCTCCAGTGGTGCTGGTAATATTAGACGGCTGGGGTTATCGTTCCATAGAAGAAGATAACGCAGTTTTCATGGCAAACACTCCAGTAATGGATTGCCTATGGACAACCTATCCCAGAACCCTAATTAAAACATCGGGTAAAGAAGTTGGTTTGCCTCAAGGCCAAATGGGCAACTCAGAAGTAGGACATCTCAACCTTGGTGCCGGGCGCATTGTTCCCCAAGAGTTAGTCAGAATATCCGATGCAGTGGAAGATGGTTCTATCTACGACAATCAAGCCCTGGTTAACCTCTGCCAAGAAGTGGCTTCTCGCAACGGGAAACTGCACTTGATTGGCTTATGTTCTGAAGGTGGCGTTCACTCCCATTTGGACCACTTGTTAGGACTTGTGAACCTAGCGCAAAAGCAAAATCTCCAGGATGTTTGCATTCATGCAATCACCGATGGCAGAGATACCAACACAACGGACGGGATAAAAGCGATCGCCAGAATCGAGGATCACATCGAAAAACTGGGTATCGGACGCATTGCCACCGTCAGTGGGCGTTATTATGCCATGGATCGCGATCGCCGTTGGGATCGGGTTAAACTAGCCTACGATTTAATCACCCAAGACGGGGATGGTGATGGACGTTCCACCGTTGAAGTGCTAAAAGATTTTTATTCTCAAGAGAAAACAGACGAATTCATTCCCCCCACTCGTATCGCCCCAGGTGCCATAGAAGCGGGAGATGGGGTAATTTTCTTCAATTTTAGACCAGATCGCGCCAGACAGCTTTGTTCTGCCCTGACTGTGCCTAATTTTGACGGCTTTGAGCGCGAATTAATCACTCCTCTGAGTTTTGTCACCTTTACCCAATACGACCCCAAACTACCTGTTAAAGTAGCCTTTGAACCCCAAAATCTCAACAATATTTTAGGGGAAGTTGTGGCCCGTGAGGGGTTAAAACAGTTTCGTGTAGCAGAAACAGAAAAATACCCCCACGTCACCTACTTTTTCAACGGGGGTTTAGAAGAACCCTTAGAAGGGGAAGATCGCGAATTAATTCAAAGTCCTATGGTAGCGACTTATGATCTGTCTCCAGCTATGTCTGCTGAAGCAGTGACAAAAGCTGCTTGTAAAGCCATAGATAAAGCCGTTTATTCCCTGATTGTCATTAACTATGCTAACCCCGATATGGTGGGTCATACTGGCAATACAGAGGCGGCCATCCAGGCGATCGAAACCGTAGATAATTGTTTAGGGAAGTTACTCTCTAGTGTTAGTAAACTGGGGGGAACTGTTCTCATCACTGCTGATCACGGTAACGCCGAAACCATGAAAGACGACAGTGGCAACCCTTGGACCGCACACACCACCAACCCGGTTCCTTTGATTTTAATAGAAGGAGAACAACGGAAAATTCCCGGCCACGGGGGTTTAGTGGAACTCAGAGAAGATGGCAAACTGGCAGATATTGCCCCGACTATCCTGCAAATTTTACAACTGGATACACCCTCAGAAATGACCGGGCGATCGCTGATTGAACCGACACAAGTAGAAATTCGAGCCAATCGTACTCCTGTTCGTATCGGTCGTTAGGGTAAGATGGGAAAACATAAACAATTGTTAAAGAAACGATGACACTACCACAACTACTGCAAATTATTTGGACCATATCTGGGGTTTTATTGGTGGTTCTCATCCTCTTACACAGTCCCAAAGGAGACGGTTTAGGAGGTATTGGAGGACAAGCACAGTTATTTACTTCTGCTAAAAGTGCTGAGAAAACCTTAAATCAAGTTACTTGGGGTCTTAGTATCACTTTTATTTCCTTAACTATCATTTTGAGTGCAGGTTGGTTAACCCCTCAAGGGTAAGGAAGTTAACCCACCCCTAACCCCTCCCAGGAGGGGAACTGGAGCTAATAATATGTAGGGGCTTAATATTATAAGCCCCCATTGTTTTTTTTGCAGGAAAAGATTGATACAAATACTGCATAACTTTTGTGAAAAAACGACTTGATTATATAATAACCTTTTAAACTTCCTCATCAAAATTAACTCGTTTATATAACTCCTCTAAACTAATCTCAAAATTCACCGAATTTAAAGATAAATTAGCTTCTTTTGCTTCGTATTCTGTTAACATCCATTGATGGTCAGATGTTTTGACAAAATGTTCAACTAAGACAGTATATTGATCGATTAAAATATATTCTTTAAACTCAGGGACAGACCGATAAAAACGAAATTTATCCCCTCGATCTCTTGCTTGAGTTGACTTGGATAAAACTTCCACAATAATAGTAGGATTAGTAATAGTAGTTGTGCCTGGGGATTGATAAACAGGTTGGCCTTGAACTACCATAATATCGGGATAAGTATACTCACGATAATCAGGAATCCACAAACGAACATCTCCTGCAAATACTTCTGCATTTTGTTCTCTTAAAGCAAAGTTTAAGTAAGTACAAAACTCAAGAACAAGACGGTTATGATTAGTTGTTCCTCCAGTCATTAGAACAATTTCTCCGTTACGATATTCATGTTTTTCTGTTGATTTTTCTTCTAATTGTAAATATTCTTCTGGGGTATAAATTTGTTTTTCTGATGCAATGGTCATAATTTTTTTCTCAATTTTTTAAATACGCATAATTCTAGTTTAACAATTTAAGATTAACTAAGGTGGGCGTTGCCCACCCAATTAATTAACTAGCAGAAACTTTCAAGGTTTTCAAATTAGTTAACTCACCCTCTAAGCTTACACTGCGACCATTTGCAGCGAGATGACGGACAATTTTATAAACAGATTCCACCTCATCAGGAGAACCAGCTTTTTCTGCCAAAGTTGCCATATCTAACGCTTCAGAAGTTTCTTTAATCACCGTTTGTACCTTAGCTTGTAAATCCAAAATAGAGGCAGCCATTTTCTTCCCTGCTTCCACTCCAGGTTGATGATAAGCATTAATATTAACCAAGGAAGCATAGAAACTAACAGTCCTTTCATACAAGGCAATTAAAGCACCAACAATACGAGGATTAACTTGAGGAATAGTAATAGTAATCGAGTCACGATTATTCTCAAATAAAGCTTGTCTTGTTCCCTGCAAAAAACCCGATAAAAAGTCCCCAGAAGTCACTCCAGGTTCAATTTCAAAAATGGTATCTCTGCCATCTTCTAAGACTTCGATAAAGGTAGCAAAAAAGTTAGGAACACCCTCTCTTAGTTGCTGTACATAAGCGTGTTGATCCGTCGATCCTTTATTCCCATAAACAGCAATTCCTTGATAAACAGTATTGCCATCAAGATCCTTTTCTTTACCCAAAGATTCCATGACTAACTGTTGTAAATAACGACTAAACAACAGTAAACTATCTTTGTAAGGAAGAACTACCATATCCTTTTCTCCCTTACCATCCCCCGAATAATACCAGGCCAAAGCCAATAAAGCAGCCGGGTTGGTTTTGAGATCCTTAACCCGTGTTGCTTCATCCATTTCCTTGGCCCCAACCAACATTTCATCAATATTGATCCCTTGTAGGGCAGCCGGTAATAAACCCACGGCAGATAGTTCAGAAGTTCTGCCCCCAACCCAGTCTTGCATAGGAAACCTAGCCAACCAGTTATCATCCACTGCTACTTTGTCCATTTTACTGCCTGGCATGGTAACAGCAACCGCATGGGGTTCAAAAGCTAATCCCTTGCTACGGTAAGCATTTTTTACTTCCAACATCCCGTTACGGGTTTCTGGGGTTCCTCCTGACTTGCTGGTGATGAGGACTAGGGTGTTTTTGAGGTGATCACCAATTTGATCCATAACCCGATCAATACCAGCCGGATCATTATTATCAATAAAATGAATCGCCATGGGAGGGGAAACATCCGATAATGCTTCGGCCACAAATTGTGGTCCTAAAGCTGATCCACCAATACCTACGGAAAGGACATGGGTAAACTTGTCTGCTGTGGGGGGTTTAATGGTTCCTGCGTGTACTTTTTGCACAAATTCGCCAATTTTAGCCAAAGGTTCGGTTATTTCCTTTCTCACTTCATCATTGGGGGCTAACTCTGGGTCCCGCAACCAATAATGTCCCACCATGCGTCCTTCATCCGGGTTGGCGATCGCCCCACTTTCTAGGGTTTCCATATCTGCAAAGGCTTTGTCAAATTTTGGGGTTAGTTGTGTAACTAAGCTATCATCGAAGCGCATTCTGCTAATATCAACATAAACACCCAATCCTTTATGATAATAAAGCCAATCTTGGTAACGTTGCCACAGTTGTTGTTTATCCATAGGACTTATTGCACAAGTTTTTAACACAGGGGGGATTTTTTGACACTCCCTCAAATAATCATAGATATATCTGCTAGGAAAATGGGCTTAAGATTTCGTTATTTTTTACGGAAATGATTACAGTTTGTACTTGTTTTTTTCTTAGTTAGATTGTTTGATTTTTTTCTCAAAATTTATCTTATTTTTTCCTCTTTTGTTAACAATTCATAATATTGTAGTAAGAATTCTGATCAAGACTTTAACAAGATTCTTCGTACCTCGGAATGACAATTATTTATTTGACAATTTCTAATTTAGATTAACTACCACAATAATCATTAATAACTAATATTTATAATCTTTTCTTAATTATTGTAGAGAAGTTGACTCCTTACCATACCTGAGTTCGATATAAGGAAATTTCGAGAAAACTGACTCAAATCAGAAGTCTCAAACCTTCATTCTCTGGTTAAAAAAATTATAACTCCTAACTCCTCACTCCTAACTCCGAACTCACGTTACCATAGCCTTGAAAAAAAAGATAGATCCTTGTAAAGTTTATTAAAAATACGTTACATTTAAGATTTAATATTTGCATTAGTCGATTTTCAATGAATTTATTAGATCAAAGGAAACCCATTTTAAGACGAAAGCAGAGGGATGTCTATTGTCAAGAATATCAATCTTTAGTAAGTCTTTATCTCAAAATTGCTGGTAAAACGCTATATTCTGGTTTATATAGCTGTTTAGATCAAGTTTGCATTATTTGGGGCTTAATTGTTGCCTTTATCTTTTTAACGGCTCAATTTTCTCCCATTAGCTGGACAACTCAGGCCATCGCTTGGTCAATTTTAACAGTGGCTGGAACCTTGTCCATGATGATTCTGACTCATTTTTGGGTAAAGCAAAGACAACTTAATTGGATCTTGTACGCTTGGGTTATTTTGATGGTTAGTGGTGTCGCGTTGACTGACTGTGGTATTTTTTTTGGATTGGGTATTATTCTGGCTAACCTATCTCATCTTTGGTTAGGGTTGTGTAGCTTAGGGTATATTATCACAGCGTTGGGGTTAAATTCCCGTGCTTTATTATTAGTAGGGTTAGGCCATTTATTGGGTATTTTTATTTTACCTTATGTCATGGGTTGGCAATTTTTAGCCACAGCAGTGATCATGGTGGTGAGTTTACTCGTATTAGCAGAGACACAGTGGGATATTAATTTATCTGCGATCGCAAAAGATCAAGAATTATAAAATCGTTTATAAAATTTTAAGGGTTGTTTAGGGGTGTTAGTGCCTTGATAAGTTAGAGTCAAAAAGAGGAGAACTCTAGCTGATAAAAGTATGTTACAACACGATGTAGTCATTGTGGGCGGTGGTTTAGCGGGATCTCGCGCTGCCCTAGAAATTAAACGCCTCAACCCAAGTATTGATGTGGCCGTCGTTGCCAAAACTCACCCCATTCGATCGCACTCAGTTGCGGCCCAAGGAGGGATCGCGGCCAGTCTGAAAAATGTTGACTCTGAAGACAGTTGGGAGTCTCATGCGTTTGATACAGTCAAAGGGTCGGACTATTTAGCGGATCAAGATGCAGTCGCTTTACTCACCAAACAGGCCCCCGATGTGATCATCGATCTCGAACATTTAGGGGTGTTATTTTCCCGTTTAGACAATGGAAAAATTGCGCAACGGGCCTTTGGTGGCCACACCCACGATCGCACCTGTTACGCTGCGGATAAAACCGGCCACGCTATCCTCCATGAGTTAGTTAATAACCTCCGACGCAACGGCGTAAAAATTTATGATGAATGGTATGTGATGAAGTTGATCTTCGAAGATGGGGAAGCCAAAGGTATCGTTATGTATCATATCGAAGATGGCACCCTGGAAATCATTCAAAGTAAAGTGGTGATGTTTGCAACAGGAGGTTACGGCCGGGTATTTAACACTACTTCTAATGATTATGCTTCCACAGGAGACGGTTTAGCCATGTCTGCCATCGCTGGAGTTCCCTTAGAAGACATGGAGTTTGTCCAGTTTCACCCTACCGGTTTATATCCTGTTGGTGTCTTAATTTCCGAAGCAGTGAGAGGGGAAGGGGCATACCTTATTAATAGCGAAGGAAGGCGGTTTATGGAAGATTATGCCCCGTCACGCATGGAACTAGCCCCCCGTGACATCACTTCTCGCGCCATTACCCTAGAAATACGCGCCGGACGGGGTGTACATCCTAATGGTAGCGCAGGAGGCCCTTTTATATATTTGGATCTGCGTCACATGGGTAAAGAAAAGATCATGAGTCGGGTTCCTTTTTGTTGGGAAGAAGCACACCGTTTGGTGGGAGTTGATGCGGTTTATGAACCGATGCCGGTGCGTCCTACAGCACATTATTGCATGGGTGGCATTCCGGTTAATACTCAAGGTAGAGTCCGGTTAAGCAGCGATCGCCTCGCAGAAGGGTTTTTTGCTGCTGGAGAATGTGCTTGTGTGTCTGTACACGGAGCCAATCGTTTGGGCAGTAATTCTTTATTGGAATGTGTGGTTTATGGCAAAATTACAGGGGAAAATATTGCTTATTATGTGCAAGATAGGAAGTTTTCTCAGTTGGATGGGGAAGCTTATTTACAGGAGGCAAAAGAGCGTATTTCTGGACTTTTAAATAAAGAAGGAAGCATTCGTCTTGGGGCATTACGTCAACAGTTTCAAGATTCTATGGCGGAACATTGTGGGGTATTTCGGACTGAAGAATTAATGCAGGAAGGTATTGATAAAATCCAAGAATTTAAGGCTCAATACGACAACATTTATCTCGATGATCAAGGAAGTTGTTGGAATACAGAGTTAATTGAAGCTATGGAATTACGTAATATTATGGTAGTGGGAGAAATGATTTTAACCTCTGCTTTAAACCGTAAAGAAAGTCGTGGGGCCCATTCACGGGAAGATTATACAAAACGGGATGATCCCAACTTTTTGAAGCATACTTTGGCTTATTATTCTTCTGCTGGTTTGGATATTCAATATATGAATGTGGTGGTTAATATGTTTGAACCGAAAGAACGAAAATATTAATAATTAGACAACCTTGTAAGGTGGGTATTGCCCACCCTACAGGGAAATTTTTTAATAATTCTTAAGCTTTTGTTAAAGTAAGTAATTCTATTGATTAAAATAGGTTTAGAATAAAGTTTATTCTTACATAGTTCTATCTAGTTGGACATAATGAGATGAAATATAAATTAGATCACGAAGCAAAAACGTTTGGAGATTGGGCTTATTTAGCTGTTGCTAAACACTATAAAAAATTCTTATCTCATGAATTAGCTGTATTAGAAGATAAAGATCCCGAAGAATTACATCAAATGCGTGTGGGAATGCGACGCTTAAGAAGTGCAATTAATGGCTTTACTTCTGCTTTAAATTTACCTGAAAATGGACAGGGTAAAAAAGTAGGTAAAATTGCTAAAGCATTGGGAAATTTACGAGATTTAGATGTTTTGGAAGATAGCTTAAATAATCAATATTATCCTAATTTACCTAAAGATGAACAGAAACAATTAAAACAAGGATTATCTCGTTTAGAAAAAGAACGAAAAAAAGCATTTAAAAAAGTAAAAGAGACTTTAAATAGTCAAAACTATTTTAATTTGAAACAAGCTTTTGATGAGTGGTTAAAAAATCCTAAATATCATGATATTGCAGAAGTTTCTATTGAGATAATTTTGGCTGATCTTCTCTTACCAGAAGTTAGTCAATTAATGTTACATCCAGGGTGGGTGATTGGGGTTAAGTTTAAATCAGGAATCATCAATTTTCCTGATAATTTATCTAAAAAATCAGTAGAATTTTTATTAGATAAACAAGGATTAATATTACACGATTTAAGGAAAGCAGCGAAACGAACTCGTTATAATATGGAGTTATTTACCCAGTTTTATGGCGATACTTATCAAAGTTATGTCAAGGATATTAAAAAGATTCAAAGTATCTTAGGAGATATTCAAGATAGCTTTGTTTTAGTAGAGTATCTTGATCAGATTTTTGATGATAATATTCTCAGTAATATGCCAACTTTTTGCAAAATTTTACAAGATAGTCGTTATAAGAAGTGGCAAGAATGGGAAAAATTACAGCGAAAATTTCTCAATCATCAAACTCGAAAAAACCTGCATCTTACTATTTTAGAACCTTCTATTATTGAGCATAAAATAGAGGATAGTCAAGGGAACTCTCACAAGGTTGTAGAGGAAATAGTATAGCAATAGACAGGCTAATTAGGACACATAAATTATATTTTAAGGGAACAGAAAAATGTCCTAATAGCTTTGGCGAATGCTATGTCTACAAATATTTCGTAATAACAACAAAAGTTTACTAATGTGTAACGAAAACCAAATAATTATCAAATAAGATGTTATTTTTTTCTAATGGCTTGAAAATCAAATTATAATATTTATCAAGGGAGTGTTCCCTTAATGTCTTTGTTATTAATTAGCAAAGTGTGGCATGAGGAGAGAGAAATCATATTCTAGTTCTGAGGAATGCCATGAAAATTATACCCTCGGTTTTGATTACTGTTAGTGTTCTTTTGGTTGCACCTAACGCCGTTGGTCAAGTTCGTCGTTCTTCTGATTTTAACACATTAGCAACCACATCTAGCGAAGATTTAGGAAGAGTTGAATCCAGAAGCATAGAAGATTGGCCATGGGCATTTGGACCAAGTATTGAACCCATACCTGGTCTTACACCTTATCCTCTTAGACCTGATCCTACTATCAGTCTTGACGAAATTAAACGTAGAAATCTCAATGAAGCTTATCAAGATGTTGATAATCAGTTAGGAGACTATCAACGTCCAACTTATCGTTCTCCTGTGGTTGATTTTTAATAGGTTTTGGGATTGTGTGCTATTGTTTGCCATAATGCTTGTTAGTCCTCTAGTTGGTAACTAGAGGACTAATATAAACTTTTTCTATGGAATCTTGGTTATGTCTAAATTGGAGTTTTTTAGATATTCAATTGTAACAATTTGTATAATATTTAGCACTGTTTCAAAGTTGAATATTGGAAATATAGAACTTTTCCGGACCGCAAATTCCATTCTAAGAAGAGGTTCAAGAGTTGATATTAGCTAAAAAGAAATTAAGCGTCTTTATGAAGCTATAAAAAGATGTAAACAAAAGGAAGAGGATAAAAATGAAGCTATTTGGAAGAAATATTTAGAGATTGAGGAAACTCTTAAATCGTTAATGGGAGGTAATTCAAATGAATAATTTTGTAGTAATTTTTTCAGAACTAAAAAGCAGGTTAAGAAAGAATATTTTGCATATCTTGTTCTCGATAGTGCAATCTTTCTATTAATAGTTTAACAATAAATTTGTGGAACGCTGATGCTAGTTTAGGTTCTTCTCTTTCCATGCGTTTAAAAGCATGACTTGAGAAAAAATAGACAGAACTATGTTCATCAGCTATAACAGAAGCAGAGTGATTAGACTGACTATAAAACCCCATTTCTCCGATAATTGTCTCGCTTTTATAGGTTCGCAAACATTTAGTTTGATCGGGGGTTATTTCTTTGATAACACGTAGTTGTCCTGACTCTAAAAAATACATTCCTAAATTTAATTGTCCCTGACTAAATAAAACTTCTCCTGGTAATAATTTAAACGGTTTAAGATAACTAATCAGTTTAGTAATATCTACAGAAGGAGGAAAATAGTTACTTAACTGTGTTTCCAATAATTGACAACTTTTATGACTAGGATAATATTGTTCAAGTAATTGTTCTTCACACCAAGCTAAACCAATATTTTTTTCTTCAAAAACATGAATAAAATTATCTTCTAAACCAACTTGTTTTTCTAACTTTTCTTGAGCTTTTTTAGTTAAGTTAGTGAGGATTAAATTAACGGAGTACTTTTGCAGTAATTGTTTGATTTTAATAAAGTTAATCAAGGCAGAAGAATCTAAACCATTAACCACACGAAAATCTAATAATACAAAGTTAATAGAAGTTTTATTCCCATCATATAAACGGTTGCGAATCGTATTAAATAATTGATTAGCAGTTCCAAAAAACAACCAACCTTGTAAGTCTAAAATATAAACATTTTTACCATATTTTTTGATAATTTTAGTTTCTAAAGATGAACGTTGTACATGGGAAAGCGAGTGAAATAAAGACGCACTATTTTTGATAATACTAAGACGACTAGATTTAAAAACAAAGAGAATCATTGCCACAATTGCTCCTACAATAAGTCCCTGTAATAATCCCCAAAAACCGATACAAACTACAATCAATAAAACTAAAAAATAATCAGGTTTTGACAAATTCCACCAACCATCATAAAGCCATTCTACTAAAAAATTTAAGCCTAAAAATAAAGTCAATCCTCCGATTAAAACTTCAGGTAATAAAGATAAAATTGACATTCCTCCAAACAAAGCTAAAGCACAAAATCCACTCAATAACCACCCAACAATACGACTAGAAGCTCCTAAACGATGATTAAGAACAGAACGACTTAATGATACATAACTGGTTAAACCTCCACCCATTAAGCCAGATAAAATATTAGCAATTCCTGTTATTTTTAACTCATGATTGAGGGCGATATCTTTTTGTAAAGCCACCTCGATACCACTAATATTTAAAAGCAGTCCTATCACCCCCAAAAGAATAATAGAAAACATTTTGGGTAGGTGATGAACAATAAGAGATAAATCAGCATTTTTTAAAGTATCAAATGTTAAGGCTGGTAAAGAAGTATTTTGTTGTATTGGTTGCATTAGTAATCCCATCACTCTCGCTTCATCGATAGAAATTCCTGTTATTCCTAAGAATAAATAGAAAGCAACTACTGTCAGAAACATAATAGCTGGTAACACTAAACAATGTCTAACAAAACGTAAGGTTATCAATAATAGAAAAGCAAATATAAACTCAGGCAACCAATGGGATAAAATCTCCCAAGAAAATAATTGACTAAAATCATTTAAACTAAGTTCAATTCCTGCATAATTTCTAATAATACCTGATACTAATAACCAACCTGTTCCCGCTAAAAATCCCCCAATAACTGGATAAGGAACATAGCGAACTAAACTACCTAAACGAAAAAAACCGAGAGTAAAAAAAACAATTCCGCTGAGAATTCCCGTAAGAATAATGATAACAATAAGAGTTAATAAAGTCGTCTCGATATTATCAAGAGAGGATGGGGCAACAATGGTACTAGCAATAACACTTAAAATAGCTACAGGAGGTTCTTGAATAGAAGGAATAATACCAGGTAATGAGGTTCTAGAAGCAATAAATAATCCTGTAACAATATTACTAATTAAAATTAAAGCAATACCAATAGAAATATAAGGAGACAAAGAACCAGAGAAAATTAAATTACTACAAGAAACTGCCCAAATAATAGAAAGAGTTGCCCCTATTAAACTAGCAGTAAAACTAGAAAAAAAACGTAGAGGATGAAACTCTTTTTCGATAAAAGTAGAAACTTTTGAAAAGTAAGAAGAATCGGACACAATTTTTAAATATAAATTTTATAAACTTTGGTGCATTATTATAACCTAAACAATGGATAATGGACAATGGATAATGGACAATGGATAATTTTGGATTTTGGGGTTATATTAGATTTGATGAAGTATAAGTAGTGCAAGCATCTTGCTTGCTATTTTTAGAATTATACTACTTTCATCAACGGAGACTAGAAATTTTAACGCTGTAGGGGTCAACGGCCGTTGACCCCTACGATAATGTGTAACTTTAACTAACAGCAGTAAGTTGAAGAGAAACCCGATAAACAGGTTGATTTTTATTCAACGTAGCAATTTCTCTTTCTGTAGGAATAGGAAAAGTATTTTCCTTTAACCAAGTTTCTGAATGTTGCTTTTGAAAACAAGTATTAGCCAAAAAATTATCTGCCATTTCTTCAGCAACTTCTTTAATATCTGATTGTAAAAAAACCGATCCATCCCTCACTAAATAAGTAGCGATCGCATTAACTAAACCCGGTTGGACAACTCGTCTTTTTTGGTGACTCCGTTTGAACCAAGGATCAGGAAATTGAATGGTAACACAATCTAAAACTTGAGGGGGAAAAGACTCTAATATTGAATCAATATAGAGATTAATATTACAAAAAAGAAAATGGAGGTTAGATAACTGTAAATTATCCCGTTGTTCATTCGCTTCAATCACCAAAGGTTCTCTAATTTCTATGCCCAAAAAATTAATTTCAGGATATAATGGAGCCATCTTCAACAAAAATTTGCCCCTACCACAACCAATGTCTAAATGAAGGGGTCTATCGAGATGAGAATAAACAGTGTCCCACTCAGGTAAAATCAAAGGTTGACGGTATTTTCTACTTAAAGGGTTAACGTGTTGACGGACACGGACTCTTGCCAAAATGACTCTCTCCTATCTATGCTCAATGATAAAGATGTGCTTGAGTTAAAGAATTTTTTATGATGAATTTTCGCTTTGCTATTATTAGTGATCCCCATGTAGCGGTTCCTCAGACCCTTCCCGATCATACTAACCGTTTCCATTTAGTTGAAGTCAGTATTCTTGCCCTAGAAAAAGTATTAAACCACTTACAACAGCTTAACTTAGATTTTCTTCTTTTGCCAGGGGATTTAACCCAAGATGGAGAAACAGATAACCATGATTGGTTAGGGAAACGCTTGCGATCGCTACCTTTCCCCGTTTTTGTGGTTCCGGGTAATCATGATCTTACCAGTATTAACCCCACAACAACTAAGATTGGCCTGCATCAATTTCCGAGTTATTACGGTCATTGTGGTTACAACAGTCAACAATTGTATTATACTCAAGAAATTTTACCAGGGGTGAGAATTATTGGTTTAAATTCCACTCAATTTAATGAAGAAGGAAGACAGTTAGGTTGTTTAGATAATGAACAATTAACTTGGTTAGAAAACTTATTACCCCAAGTGAAAGATCAACTACTGTTAGTAATGATTCATCATAATGTAATCGAACATTTACCCAACCAAAGTAACCATGAATTAGGGAAAAGATATATGTTGGATAATGCTTCTCTGTTACTGAAAATGTTGAGTTCTGCTAACTGTAAATTAATTTTTACTGGACATCTTCATGTACAGGATATTGCCGAACAGCAAGGAATTTATGAAATTACAACGGGTTCATTAGTTAGTTATCCTCATCCTTATCGTATTATTGAAGTGCAACGACCAGTTAACGGTTCATTGAGCCTCAATATAACCTCTCATCGGGTTAAAAATGTACCAGGATGGGATGATTTAGAGGACATTTCTCGTCAATGGTTAGCCGAGCGATCTTTTCCTTTTATGGTGAAATTATTAACAGCATCACCCCTAAAATTATCCTTAGCTGAAGCAGAAAAATTGGCTCCATCTTTACGATATTTTTGGTCAGATGTTGCCGCAGGAGATGGTATTTTTTATTTTCCTGATTTCCCTGTAGAAATTCGTGATTATTTTCAGAGATTTAGTGCCGTCAAAGCTGACGGTACAGTGTCTAAAATTGATAATCAAGCCATCCTTAACTTATAAAATTAAATTTTTTTATCCTTTAAATAAACATAAATAAACAGAAAGAAGCAAATCTTTCTGTTTTTAAATATAATTACTTATAAGTTTGCCTTTTGACTTTTGCGTAGCGGCACTAGGGTTGATTAGAAGTTCCACTAGCAGTCCACCAAGCTAACCCATAAGGTTGAGTCTCCTCATTGATTTGTTGTTGATATTGCACCCGTATTTTATAGTTACCAGTGGCCCGAACAGGACAAAAAATATGTTCTGTATTATCCACCTTACTAATAGAACGACAGGTACTTTCTGAGGTGTTATTGGTATCGGTGGACATTAAATAAAGATCAAGGTTATTGAGACCCTTATCCTCAAAAGTTTCCCCCACGTCGTATTGTTCATTCTTATTGTTATCATTCAGTTCTACCAATCTATCCCAAACTAAGGTGATAGCCACAAAACTGTTGGCCTTTAAAGGTTCGGCAAGAACATACTCTTTATAATTATCTTTGCTCACGGTTTCATAGTCCCAACCCATCTCCGGAACTGGGTTTCCAGGTTTCCACTGACCCGCGCTAAACTGTTGATAAGCTCGCAGGACATTGAGATGGCCGGCCCCCATTTCTATGTCTACAGGGATCTCGGGGTTACGATAAGCCTCAGAATCGAACCATGTATAATGGGACTTACTAAAAATAGTGCGCATCATCCCCAGTAATAAACCGTTGCCCCGATCTTCCATTTTATCAGCAGAATTGAGCAGAACAGCTTTATTGACTTGATGACGGCGAGAGTCTAGACTCCAGTTGGGTTCTTGGTTACGCAGTTGGCGATCGCCGAATTCTTGGAGTAGGGCTACAGATGCGGTAATGTGGGGGGCAGCAAAGCTGGTGCCACTGACTTTTTGCATGGTTCCGGCTAAGTCATAAACCGCTACTTTACTACCTGGGGCCACTAAAGTAATGGCCCGTCTGGGTCCAACGTTGATTTCTCGTTTAATTAAACTGCGGCCAATGCCCACAGGACGCGCGCTAAGGTTGGCAAAGTCCACTTTACTATAAATTCCTTCCTGTTTGGTGCTGTAGGCTGTTGTAATGCCGTTATAGTGGTCTGTGGGGATGGGAATACCTCCTCTTCCTTGGTTCCCGGCAATGACATATAAGGTATTGTGAACCCGTGATGACCAATCAATACATCGGGTTAAATGTGCGTTACCGTCTAGCGTTGCATCCATGCGACGATCTTGGGAGAGGGATTCTCCAAAACTAAAGTTAATCGCTCTGACATCTCCGCTATTTTGTTGGGCAATATGTTGACTGGCCAGACATTCTTGGGGTTGGCCACCGCCTTTGATAGCACCGATGGCAGAAGCGTATAATCTTGCGTCTGGGGCAACTCCTGGCAATCTTTTATCTTTGCTAACCATGACGCTTGCTACCATAGCTGCATGGTTATCCAGGTTGCCGTTGGATTTGACGGCCCGATTTTGATAGTAGACTCCTGCTAGTTTAAAGGTGGGACTCCATGCTGCTATTTTATCAAAACCAAAGACCCCGGGCCGACCAATTTCTACTTGTCCAATGGCTATTTTTCGCCCTGTTAAATTGAGGGGTTGTTGATGTAAGCGATTTGCATAAATGCCTGTTTCTCCTGTGGAGGTATTTAGGGCTAGGCTAGGGGTGATAATGCCTGTGATGGTTGTTAAACTACTGATAACCCAAGCAACGGTTTTTTTCATATAAAGATATTAATTGTTTTTTTTGACTGCTCTCTATCTTATACATGAAAAATTAGATTCTAGCTGTAAAATTTTTCTAAAGATAATGAATAATTGATAATTATGGTTATAATGGCAGGGATACTTGTTAGAAGGTAACAGATTATGGCTTCAATAATTACCTCAAAACTTTTGTATGAACAAGACTTGAATTTATGGTTACTCAACACCATTGAA
The DNA here is from genome assembly GCF_030064895.1 of Crocosphaera sp. Classification (GTDB taxonomy): domain Bacteria; phylum Cyanobacteriota; class Cyanobacteriia; order Cyanobacteriales; family Microcystaceae; genus Crocosphaera. Next base: position 22,133 of record NZ_JASJEB010000028.1, read on the forward strand.
CAATTGAAACAAGGTGATTTAAAGCAATTGGATATTGAACATTTAATTGAGGAGTTGGAAGGTTTGGCTGGAAGGGATAGAAGAGAGTTAGAAAGTCGTTTAGAAGTTTTGTTATCTCACATTCTTAAGCGTTTATTTGTGCCAAGTCCTAATGATTATCGAGGATGGGAATTAACAATTAAAGAACAACGTAACCGTTTACAACGTTTACTTAAACAATCTCCTAGTTTACATAATTACTTTATTTCTGTTTTTTCTGAAGTTTATCAGGATGCTTTTGAGTTGGTTTCTTTAGAATACACTGAGGTTAGTTTCCCTGAAGTTTGGCCTTATAGTCAAACTATTGAAGATATTTTATTAACTAAGTTTTGGGGAAATTAAAGCGGTTTAACTATGGATCAATATTTTATTCATAATTTTAAAAAAAATTACTGTAAAGAAATTAATGAAGATGAATTTCAACAATTACAAGAAGCAAAAAATAAGTTAGTTCTTGCTTTTGTTTTAGAAGAAAAATTAGAATTCCTTTTAATGAATTATGCAGAGGTAGAAAAAGAAGCTTTTAGTTTAACTTTAGATTATATGATGACACATAATAAAGGGTATGAATATCTTCATGTCAGTAATAGTTTAAAGTTGAAAGTTTTTCAGTTTCTATCAATTCATAAATTTTATGAAGATACGGTAAAATCGACATTAAAATCAATTTACGGAAGGCATTCTGGTGAATATAAAATTATTGAAAATAAATTTTCATCAGAATATAATAATCCTGATTTATTTTATCGTACTATATCTATTATTAGAAATCATACTCAGCATTATGATTTACCAATTGAGATAACAAAATTCAATTATAAATCAGTTGAAACTAATGATGGTAAAAAATATAAATATAACCTCCAATTTTGTATTACAGTTGCTTCTCTAGAAAACAATAGAAACGTTTCAAAAGAACTATTAAATGATATTAAAAACACTTTTTCGGAAAAGATTGACTTAATGTTTCTCATAAGAAAATATCTTGAGTCAATTGGTAAAATCCATGAAGAAATACGAAAAGTATTAAAATTAAATTTAGAGAAATGGGAGAAAATTATGATGGATACTATTGATAATGATTATATAAAATACAAACAATTTACAGAGAATGAAAGCTTATTGGTAACTAAAAACTTAAATAAGTATGATGAGGATCTCAGGATTGATATCTCAAAGTGTTTTGATTATATAAAGCGTCGTAAACAGTTAGAAAAGAGATATCGTCACTTAATCCCTTATTCCCGTCAATTTATTACTAATGAAATAGTAGAAAAATAAAACTAGATTGAATTTAGATTAACTCTTGTTCTTGTAATAAATTATTAATCCAAAGTTGTTCATTTTCGGATAAATCTTCTAAGGTTTGTTTTTGATAATTAATAGCTAGATCATAGCTTCCTTTTTCATAAATACTGTGTAATAAGTCTTGTAATGGGATTAAAGGTTGTTGATCTTCTGGTTTTAATGGTAAAGGAATAGAGGGAATTTCTTGTACTAAATTAAAAGCATATAATTCTGCTTGTGGACGGCGATCGCTACGACTAATTATAATACGATAATCTGATTGTATTTTTTGATCAATATTCATCGGCATTATCTCACCTTTTCTTAATAAATCTATTTCTATTAAATGGGTTAAACTCATTAATACCTGTTCTCTTTTTTTTAGATATTTGTTTCTTCCTTCTCCTACTTTTTTATTTTTAGGTGATAAAATTTCAATCACTGTTACTACTTCTTTGGTTTCTACATTTTTTACTTGTAAATACCATTCTTTAACGGTTTTCGGTTGGGGAATGGAGACAGTTAAGGGTTCAACTTTTGGGGGTGCAATAGCAACATTAGATGAAGTTTCACTAGGGTTTGAACTAGGAGAAAAAACAACATTATCGGGAATACCTACTAATCCTAAACTATCATCATTATCATTTTGAGTATAAACTCTTTGTTCAAGTTCCATACGATATTTAGGACGCAAGATAGGATTCATTACGTCAGCTATTTCAACAATTAAACGGTTATGAACTTGTGACCAAAATTGAGGAAGTTCTAAATAGGGGTTCATTCCAGGAAAGGGGGAAGGCATAAATTATCTCCTTAATTTAAAGATTAATCTGACATTATAATACTATTCGTTTTCGTCGGTTAATATAACATCTTCATAAATCAATTCTACAGGAAAATTAAAATGGAGTGATTCTAATTTTGATTGTTCATTTTCGCTAAAACTGTGTAACTCCCAAACTTGTTGATCATTAAGACGAAAACATTCAACTAATTTTTGATCTGCACTAACTAAAACATATTCTTTTAGTGTTTCAATCTGTCGATAATTTCTGAATTTTTTACCTCGATCAAATCCTTCTGTACTGGGAGAAAGCACTTCAATAATTAAACAAGGATATTGCAGAAACTTGAATGCTTTTTGATCCCTTTCGTCACAACTGACAACCACATCAGGATAATGATAAGGCCCTGTTTCTAATACCTGTACTTTAGCACCACATATTAATACTTTTCCCTGCTTCATTTTTAGATGATTTTTAAGCATACAAGCTAAATTTAAAGCAAGAGTATTATGGGGGAGTGTATTATCAGAAATAACATAAACTTCCCCATCCATATATTCATATTTCAGGGGTTGTTTGTCTTCCCATTCGAGATATTCTTCGGGAGTCATATCGAAATTTTCTTTTGCAGCAACCATATTTAAACCTCATGTATTAACTAACAACTGATAACCGATCGCTGGTAACTGAAACAATTGAATCTAATGCTTCTAAAGCGCGATCGCGATATTTTCCGTATCTTTCCCGTTTATTACGAATTCTGACGGGTAAATCGGGTAAAATACCAAAGTTCGGTGGCATGGGTTGAAAATGTTTCGGGGAAGCACTACTTATGAAATCAAATAATGCACCCATCATCATGGTAGAAGGCAGAGTAATGGGGTCTAACCCTAGTGCTATGCGTGCAGAGTTGGTTCCTGCTAACCATCCTCCGGCTGCTGCTGCGGTATAACCTTCTGTGCCGATTAATTGTCCTGCGGCCAACACATTGGGACGGCTTTTGAACTGTAAAGTCGGGTTGAGTAACTGGGGAGAGTTAATAAAAGTGTTGCGGTGCATAACACCCATGCGCACAAACTCGGCATTTTCTAAACCAGGAATGAGACGAAATACCCGTTTTTGTTCACCCCATTTTAAATTAGTTTGAAAACCAACCATATTCCAGAGTTTACCCTGTTTATCTTCTTGTCGCAGTTGGACAACAGCGTAGGGACGTTTTTCTTTGTTTTCAGGATCACGAAAGTCTCCTAACCTTGCATCAAATAACCCCACAGGTTTCAGGGGACCATAACGCATGGTATCTTCTCCCCGTTGGCCTAATTCTTCGATAGGTAAACATCCCTCGAAAAATTTGGCTGTTTCTCTCTCAAAATCTTTTAATTCCGCTTGTTGTGCTGCACAAAGTTCCTCACGAAACTGTAAGTATTGCGCTTTAGTAAAGGGACAGTTGAGATAAGCTGCTTCTCCTTTGTCGTATCGGGAGGCTAAAAAGGCGATGTCTCGGTTGATGGAGTCCCCAACAATAATAGGGCTGGCTGCGTCAAAAAAGCTCATATAAGCCATGCCGGTGAACTGTTGTAACTTTTCGGCCAAAATGGGGGAGGTAAGGGGGCCAGTGGCTAAAATAACCATACCTTCTGAGGGTATTTCCTGGACTTCTGAGCGTCTTAATTCGATTAAAGGATGTGTTGCTAAAGTTTGGGTTAATTGTTGGCTGAACACACCTCTATCCACCGCTAAAGCACCACCGGCTGGTACAGAGTGTTTATCGGCGGTTTGGATGATTATCGAGTTGAGGCGACGTAATTCTTCATGGAGTAGGCCGGCTGCGCGATCGCTTGACATGGCCCCGAAGGAGTTACTACAGACTAATTCGGCTAATTCTTGGCTATGATGGGCGGGACTGGTACGAATAGGGCGCATTTCGTGCAGTATCACGGGAATACCTGCTTGTGCTACTTGCCAGGCTGCTTCGGTTCCAGCTAACCCTCCACCAATTACTTGAACTTTTGCGGTTGATTCTGTCATTAATTAGGTTTTAGTTTCGTTTTTGTTTCGTTTGAATACTTTTATTTTAGATTCGTAGGATGGGTTAGGCGCAGGGATGATTTTTCGGGAAACCTTATAACTTTTGATTTGCGCCGTAACCCATCACAGGTTTTTTGTGTATTTTTGTCCATTTTCCACCACAATCTCAGGAGATTCCGTGTTTGTTTAGTTTGAATACTTTTATTTTAGTATAGTTTAATTGATTGTTCTCGGTTTAGTCTAAAAATGAAAACTACTTATCTTTGATAAGATAAATTAGTACATAACATTTGAAATACTAAGGGTAGTCATATTATGGCAAATTGGTCATTAAGTGTATCTTCAGAAATTGATCAACGGTTAAGAGCTTTTTTAGAACAAAAAGGAATCGCTGAAGATAACTTATCTCGATATGTTGAAGAAGCAGTTAAACAAAGATTAGATTTTGAGGAAACTGTTGATTATGTTCAAGAACGTAATTTACGTTACTCTCAAGAAGAAATTGAAACAGATATAGAGGAGGCTATTAGAAAAACTCGTGATCCGTCTCGTTCTTGATACTAATATTCTTATTTCAGCATTGTTACGAAAAAATACACCCCCGTATTTACTTTATCAACAATGGCGTGAGGGTCAATTTGATCTAGTTACTTCGGATAAACAACTCGAAGAATTACAGAGAGTTATGTCTTATCCTAAGCTAAAGCGTTACTTTACCCCTGAAGAAGCAAGGAAAATGTTAGTAGGGATAAATCTGATTTACTCAAACTCAATAGGGTTGAGAATATTCCTATCATTACCGCACGTCAAGCTTTGATAATTCTTCAATCAAGTTAAACTTTTGTATAGGATCATTGCTGAAAATTATTTAGTGACAGTTTAGTTTTGTTAAGCAACGACAACAAAATATTTTTAGATACGCTAAATTGATTATAGAGTACATATTTTCAGGGACTATAACATCAACAAATTCCTGTCAAGATGATCAATGACAGTGGTAATCAGTTGTCAAGGGTTAAATATTAAAAGGAGATAAGATCATGACTTCTTCTAATCAAAATCCTAATAATCAACAATCAAATAGTCAATCACGAAAAAGAAAAATTAATTGGGAGGCTATAGGGGTTATCTTTACAATCATATTCGGTTGTATAACAACTGTTCAAATTATCTGCAATCTACTAGATTGTAAAATTACGCTATTCCAGAAGATACCTTGGTCACGATTTAAAATAGATATTGCTTATAGTAATAGCTGTTCAAATAAAGCACAAGATATTAAAGATTATTTAAAAGAAGAGTTAAAAAAAGAAACTTCTATTCCTTATAATATTGTACTCTACAGAGAGAAAAGAATACAAAAAAGTCAAGAGCTACAGTCTTTATTGAAGAAAAAAAGTAACCTAATTGTCTATCAAAAAGCACCTTTTGATGAAACAAGCGCAGCCGAGAAACTACAAGAGCTATTAACAAACAAGGTAACTAAACCTGGACTGAAACTTGAGTTTCAACCTGATAACAAACCTTTCAAAGATCCGAAGACAGGTGAATGGGTACAAACTATTACAATTGTTATAAGTGCTATAGATGACAACGGTAACTGTAAATAAAAAACTTTACTGTATGTTATATTAAAGGAGTATAAACAATGAAAACAGACAAAGCTTTACACATAGATACTATGTATGACGAACCGATGGACTATTTTCTAGATACTAATATCCAACCTCAAAACCTTGTCATTCATTCGTTTTTAAAAACCTTTCTAAGTGTACTATTTCACTAAAATGGTGGGTTACGACGGATAATTAGATTCTAATAATTACCTAAATTTTAGCAGTCTAACCCACCCTACGATATCTTAAAACGCAATCCAATCAACAACATTAATCCATTCTTCTGCTTCGCTTGTTTCCCAAATCATAATTAATTCTTTAGCTAATTCTCCCATCGTTGTTAGGGGACGTACCCAAAATAAACCCCACATTTGTTGATTATTCTGCCAATACTCTTCTAAATGGTCAGGCATACTGGTACGATTATCAGTAACTAATAATCGTTGAGATGAACCTAAATATTGCAAAACATCGGGATCAAGAGTTCCCAACGGGGGAGTATTGGTATCTCCAATGCGTAAAATATCTATGTCTGGATTTAATCTTATCACAGCATTTTTTAAACGTGGAGACAAGTTTTCATCTAGTAAGAATTTAATTTTCATACCGTTAATGAATTTTGTCTTTGCTGTTTGATTCGTTGCATTTTTTGTCTTTGAGGAGATGGGTTTTCAAGAGATTCTTGATAATGAGATTCTTTCCACTGTTTTATCCGTAAGAGATAAGCATCAATTTCCTTTTTATTTTGGAGATAATAGGTAATTGTAGCGTAAATTTTCTCTAAACTTAAATCAGGATAATTTGCTTTAATTTCTTCTGGGCTATATCCTTCCAAGAAATAGAATAATACGTTATCTATTCCAATTCGATGACCTTTAATTCTGATATCATCTTCAGAAATGAAGATAAAATAATCTTCTAATTGCATGACTGATTGTCTCCTTGTTAATTCAATAAAATATTTATTCTGGTGGGTTACGACGGATAATAGGATTGGAATAATTGACTATATTTTAGCCGTCTAACCCACCCTACGATTTGAGTTAAGATGTACTGTCTATAAGTTGTGTTAAGACTACTGTTTCTATGTTGTCCATAGACTTGGATCTATGTGACTCTATATATGCGCACTCTATCTCTATTTTACTCTCCAAATTTATAATAACACATTTTTGTATTTTTTTTCGAGGGTATACCCCACTGGGTTTTGTGGACCAAAAAGGCGTACACATAAAGAAAACATTAAGATTTTTGCTCTTTTTTAGTAAATGTCAGGAAAACTTGACACAAACTATATAGTCACAGTGATTTATGATTAATTAAGGGGAAAATTGAAGTTAATGTTAGCAAAATAGATATTTTAAAAAAATTAAACTAATTAATACACGAAAATGGTTTGTTAAGACGGATAATAAGATTTTAATAATTACCTAGATTTTTGCTGTATAACCCACCCTACTAATGACGGGTCAAAAGTTATACAATGTATAATATCTTGTAATAAAGAGTGTTAAACGATGGAAATAGAACTGAAAAAATGGGGAAATAGTCTAGGCTTAAGAATACCCTATAAAGTGGCTGAAAGTTTTGGCGTTGAAGAAAACTCTGTCATTGAGTTAACCGAATCAGACAATGCTCTGATAATTACCAAGAAAAGAAAAGTGAGTAATCTTGACGAATTATTAGCTAGTATTCCCCCTAATTTTGCCTACCCTGATGATGTTCTTGACTTTGTTGAAAGTGAAACTGAAGGAAGGGAATTAATTTAGAAAAATGCTAAATATTTCCAGAGGAGAAATTATTAGAATTAATCTCAACCCAACCCAAGGAAGAGAACAATCAGGAAATGCACGTCCTTGTTTAGTTCTCAGTCATACTGAATACAATTTAGCTCGTCAAGGAATAGTAGTGGTAACTCCCATTACAAGTACCATCAAACCAGAAGTTAAAATGATGATTGAGATTCCCGATGGATTCAAAATCAACGGTTCAGTTATTGCAGAACAAATTAGAACAGTTGATTTGAATACTCGTTGGTGGAAAACCACAGGAGAAATTCTGCCCAAGGACTTTGTTGATTATGTTGCAGAAACTTTTTTAGTTATTATTAACTAATTTTGTCCTCGACAGTTGGCATCAATAATTAATAGTTTCTCCTGGTAAGGGAGGAGTAGAAGCAGGCGATCGCCGAAATTGGGTCGCTTGTTCGTAAGCGTAAGCAAAGCCTAATAAAGTAGGTTCACTGTAAGCCAAACCGAAGAAAGTTAAACCAACCGGTAATCCTTGCTTAGTAAAACCCATAGGAACGGAAATTCCTGGAAAACCAGAAACATTGGCCAAGTATCCTGGAGTATAAGGATCATCGATGTTGCATTCATAAGTGCGATCGTTTTCGATGGTATAAAGGGGGCCAGCAGGACACCTCATAGTAGGAAAAATCATGGCATCAAGCTCCTGAGACTCCATAATAGAAGTCAGAACTTGACGCACTCTCGGAAACTCGTATTGAGTAATATAGAGATAACGAGGGTCTGCCAGTCCTTTATGCTCAACAGAAGCTTGCGCCCCTCGAATACGCCCAGGATTTAACGCATTTGAAGATTGAGCAATATTATTAGATAAAGCTAAGTTAATCAACCGTTCCAGACTTTTCGGGACAGAAGCAGTTAAAGTCTGTAGGTAATTTTCCAGTTGGGGTTCAAACTCAGCCTCTGTGACTTCTTCCATCAAAGGCCAGAGATTTTCTAATTGTGTCGGTAAGTCCACTATCACCATCTCTGCCCCCAATTCTTTGAGCTTGGCAACGGCTTGTTGGGTTAAAGCGTCAACCTCCTCATTACCTCCGTTGAAATCGATGACAACGCCAATTTTAGCCCCTTTCAGAGCGTCTTTATCGAGGAATTGAGTATAATCTTGATAGGATTTTCCTTGACTATCTAAAGTGCGAGGATCGTTGCGATCGATTCCAGCCATAATCCCTAAAGCGATCGCTCCATCTCTGACTGTGTTGGTCATAGGCCCTGCGGAATCAAAGGAGAGGGTCAGAGGAACAATACCATCCCGACTGACTAACCCTTGAGTAGGTTTAATACCGACGATACCAGCTACGGAAGCAGGTCCACGGATAGAACCGGACGTATCTGTACCTGTGGCTAAAAGGGCAAAACTCGCTGCGATCGCTGCCCCACTGCCTCCACTTGAACCGGAGGGGTCACGGGTCAATTTATAGGGGTTGAGGGTTAAGCCTCCCAGAGAACTATAGCCTAGCCAACCATAGGACTCAGCAAACTCACTCATATTGGCTTTAGCGATGATAATTGCCCCTGCATCGCGCAGTTTTTTGATGGTAAAGGCATCATCAGGGGGTAAAGAGTTATCTAAGAGGATAGAACCTGCTGTGGTGGGGATATCTTTTGTATTATAGTTATCTTTAACGATAATAGGGATGCCGTGTAGGGGACCCCGTGGACCGCTCTCTTGACGTTCTTTGTCTAAAGCGATTGCTTCTGCAACAGCATTGGGGTTAACGGAGATAATCGCATTAATTTTCGGTCCTTGATCTTCGTAGGTTTCAATGCGTTTGAGATAAAGTTTAACCAATTGTTCGGAAGTCACAGCACCTTTTTCTAAGGCTTGGTTAACTTCTGTCAGTGTTGTTTCTGTGAGGCGTAAAGTTTGGGCCACACTTGCAGCAGGAAGGAAGTTAATACTAATAGCTGACAGAGAAGCAAAGGTTTGTTTAATCAGGTTAGATAGCTTTAATTTTTTTTGATTCATCTCCTCATTTTTCACCATTTTAAGAATACTTTAATTTATAGAATTTACATTGAATCTGCAAGCAGTAACATGGACTTCTAGGCTGTAAGCAGGAAGAATTATGCTGAGCGTGTCGAAGTATGCTTGTGTTAGACTATTTAAGGCTCAAATGTAAACACTATGAGTGATTATAGTTGGTTGAACAAAAATAAACAACAAGCTAGTGAAGATGGTGTTAACATTGTAAACTTATTAATTTTTTACCTAATTAATTCGATGATGTACCGATTAAGAAAAATAGTTACGCTGCAATTATCTTCTATTTCCTCTTTAATATTGTGTATCATTATTAGTTTAACTACTTGTTTTTTATCAGTTAGTTTATCGTCTTTAACCCTAGCACAAACCCCTGTTATTTCTCCTAGTCCTAATCTTGAGGAACCCCAAGAAGTTGAACCGAGTAATAGTATTCCTCCTGTTAATTCTCGCTTAAAAGAAGCTGAAACAGATCCCGAAATTAAAGAATTAATGGAACGCTTTAATATTGGAGTAGAAGAAGCTATTAAACTTAAAGATAAAAAGAAAGAATTAGATAGTCTTGGTTTATTTAGTTTATCATCAGGACAATTAGGTAATCTTCAATATCAAGCTGTTAAACTGGATGGACGTATTGTGATGCCGGTTGCTGTTAATATTGAAGAGGATAAAAATATATTAAAACTTCGTGTTAAAACTATTGAAAATACCCTTGATGAAATTGTAAAAAGAAATATCAACCCTAATGAAATTATTGTTTATCCTTCTATTCTTAATCAGGAAACAGTAATAGTTATTTCTCCTAAAAATCAATTAGGAATATCTGATACTGGGATCAAACAAACATGGTTATTAATGACCATTACAGCAGCAGATTCTCGACTTTATGGTATTCCCATTCCTGTCTTGGCTACAATTAGTTCTCACATAGTTCATGAAGCTTTAGAGGTAGCATGGCAATCTCGTCAACCCCATTCCCTTTTACAAAAAGGGGTTATTTCTTTTGCTATTTTTCTTTTAATGATCATAGCTAGTTGGTTATTATTAGCCTCACAAAAATATTTAGTTCCACGCAAAAACTCCAAAATATCTATGTTTTGGAATCGAAAATTACTGTTAATAGGACACGCAATTATTTGGTTCCCTGGTATGGGTTTTATTTTGAAAGGTTTTCCTGATTCTTATGAAATTGGTCGTTGGTTATTAGATAATACTTTTACTATTTCTATAGCAATTATTTCTTTTCTACTAATAAGTCGAATTCTCGATCTTATTGTTAGATTTGGAGAGTCCCAAGAAAGATTAAAAGCAGTTCCAATTCGAGTTTTTGTACAACTTTTTTATATTTTATTAGCTAGTTTATTTATCTTAATTATTGTTGCTAATTCTATTAATCAACCCCTCACTAATATTTTAGCCACAGTAGGTGCTGGTAGTGCTATTTTAATGCTTATTTTTAAAGATTCTATTATGGGTTTTACCGCAGGTTTACAGTTAGCCGCTAATGGGATGGTGGCCTTAGGAGATTGGATTGAAATGCCTAGTTATGGTGTTGATGGCTTTGTTAATGAAATCAATTTATTCACGGTAAAAGTGTTAAACTGGGATAATACAATTACCTCTATTCCTACCTATGCTTTAATATCCAATTCTTTTAAAAATTGGCGTATTATGTTTGAATCTGGGGGTAGAAAAATTCAACGTGCGATTTATATTGATATGACTTCGATTAAATTTTGTGATCAAGAAATGTTAGAAAAATTTTCTAAAATGAAATATATTGGAGAAGATATTAAACAACATTTGAGTAGTAATAATTTAGAACCTATTGATGATAAGTTTTTAACCAATATTGGGGTATTTCGTGCTTATGTAATGGCCTATTTACACGCACATCCTAAAGTTAGTCCAGGCCCTTATTTTTTAGTCCGTCAATTACATCCTACTGCACAGGGTTTACCACTGGAAATTTATGTTTATAGTAATGACACGGCTTGGTCCCATTACGAAGAAGTACAGTCAGGCATTTTTGATCATCTTCTTTGTATGGTTCCTCAATTTGATTTAAGAGTGTTTCAAAGTCCCTCTAGCTATGATTTAGGAACCTTTGCAATGAAAGATAAATCAATAGAAAACAGTTCAGATTTATCAATGGATAACTAATAATTATTAACTCATACTTGTGAGGTACGGTATTTTCTAGTTTTAGGAGTTCGGAGTTCGGAGTTCGGAGTTCGGAGTTATGATTTTTTGAACGAGACATCCAACTCTCCCACACTCCCCCTCACCCCGTCTCCCCACACTCCCCGTCTCCCCATCACCCCCAGATACTTTCTACGGTATAACTACTATTAGGAATGGCAAAAAATGACCCATCAACATAACGATAATTGCAATTAAGGGTTTTAATTTGTTCCATATCCTCTGCGTCTAAATTAATGTTTTGTGCCGCAAAATTTTGCTTAATTCTTTCAGGAGAAACGGACTTAGGAATAACTACAGTTCCCCTTTCGATCGCCCATTGAATTAAAATTTGTGCTGTGGTAACTTGATACTTTTTCGCTATGTTCTTAATGACTTCATTTTCTAACAATATAGGTTCATTTTTTTGTTTAAGAAAATCAGGACGATCTTTGGAACCCAAGGGAGAATATGCTGTTAATGCTATGTCATTTTTTTGACAGTAAGCAAGTAATTCATCTTGTTGTAAATAAGGATGACATTCTACTTGATTCATGGCAGGTTTTATGCTACAACTGGACAAAATATTATCAATTTTTTTGATACTGAAGTTAGAAACACCAATATTTTTAACTAATCCTTCATTAACTGCTTGTTCCATTCCTTGCCATGTTTCTATTAAAGGAACTTCGGATAAAGATAATAAACCAGAAGCATCTTCAGGAAAATTTATCTCTGGTTTAAAAGCAACTGGCCAGTGAATAAGATATAAATCAAGATAATCTATTTGTAAGTCTTTTAAAGTTTGTTTTAAAGCTGGAACAACGTCATTTTTGTAATGTCGATTATTCCAGAGTTTAGATGTTATAAAAATATCTTTGCGTTTCACAACATTGTTAGTAAAAGACTCGATTAAACCTTCTCCAACTTCTTTTTCATTACCATATATCGACGCACAATCAATATGTTTATAATCTAGAATTAAAGCAGATTTAACTGCATTTTTAACTTGTCCTGGTTCAGACTTCCAGGTTCCTAATCCAAACTGAGGAATCGTGTTTCCGTTATTTAATGTTAAAGTTTTCATCTGTAATTAACCTTTATTGTGTGACGGGGATTTGAATTTCACTACGTTTAGCAGCATCAGGTTTATAAGGGCCATCGTAGAACAAACGACGAGGTTTACCTACCATTTGATAACCAGGATTTTTTGATAGCCAATTTTTCAGTTTTTCTAACCCTTGTTGATAACTTTCGTAGGAATAACCACCCTGTAATCCTAAGCTTATCACTGTCATAGCAGGAATGTCCTCAACCGTAATATTATTAGCTATTTCTTGGGGATAAATATCCGTATTCCGATAAAGAAAAGACACCGTTGCTGATCCTGTTTTTTCATTACTTTCTAGGGTACTCAAGGGATAACGAGTTTCTACCGGTGCTGTCATAGAAATGTTATTGCTGCTAATATGTTGGAATAAGGAAGAAAATGCCTGATTGCCAGCTTCAGAGAGATTTCCCGAATAATTATAAGTAGCAGCACGATAGGCAGGATATTGCTTAATTTCGATTTTATCAGGGGCTGTGGGAGCAGGAAAACCAACAGGTAAAGGCGCACTATTGGCCTGATAAATACCAAAAGCAAACCAAGCGATCGCTATAATACCTATAGGTAAGAATAAATAGTGAGGTTTCATTGTTACAAATACCAATTATACTCATTAACTGTAACATAGATATTGTAGAGCAAACTCAGGTAAGAAGTAACAGATAAATGTTCTACTATTTTACAGAACCCAGTTATAATTATTGATAACATTATTTTTGATATTACTATCAATAGGAAACTTTTAACATGACATGGTCAACTTACGTTAACAGTTATTGGGATTTTTGGCTTATTTGGGTCTTAGCACCGTGTTTTTTAATTATCTATGGGATAAAATTAATTAATTTCAATTCAATTTCTAATCAACTTTATCCATCATCTTCCCCGATAAAGCTGGATCAAAATAAAGGTAATTTGAATAATAAAAACCTTATTATTTTTCAGATAATATTTCTTTTATTGCTGATTTTCTCATATAGTTTACTGATTCTTTACAAAGAAGATTTTGTTGGTAATGACTATTCTCAAATTACCTTATTTTCTTTGAGAGGTAGATTGTTTGGTCTCCCAATTTGGTCCCATGAAGGTCGATTTTTTCCGTTAGGTCATCAAGAATTTAACTTAATTAGTTTATTCACAAAAACTTCTTTTGGTTATCATTTATTCCCAATTTTTCAAATTATAGTTGTTGTTTTTAGTGTTTTTTACATATTTACAAAAGAAAAAATAAATAATAAAGTATTAGTTATTATCCTGATCTTGATGACTCCCAGCTTTGTTCAATCTTATTTTTCTTTAATTATTCCTGAAAGAAACCTTATTTTCTGGCTAACACTTTTTATATTATTTATACAAAGATTTGACTCTAAAAAATCTCTTTATAATTTTATTTTCATAGTTACTATATCTCAATTTATTATCTACTATAAAGAACCTTCATTTTTATTCATCAGTGGATTTGCTCTCAGTCGTTTGCTAATTAAGTTTATCGAGAGGCAACAAACTGTAAAATCAATAAAAAATATTATAAATTTTATTCATCAGAATTGGTTAGAAATATCATTATTACTCTTATCCGCTTTATTTGTGCTTCTTTATATAATAACTATTTTACCCAATATAACTTCATCCTATGTAGAACAGAGAAATGAACTAACAAGATTAATGGTTTTAACAAAATACTTATCTTTTAGCCCATTACTAAGCATTTTCTTATTAACTATAAGTTCAAGAATAATTTTAGTATCTCAATCAAAGATCAAATTTGATTTATTATGGGATTCCTTAGCAATAGGAGCATTATTTTACTTTTTAGCTTATATTGTGCTTAACCTTTACGCCACGTATTATCTAGCACCAGTGGATTTTATCGCTATTTTATATTGTTCTATAATAGCTGATAAATTTTTGAATATCAATAAGTATAATTCTCTGATTTTATTATTTTTAATAACCCTTTTAAGTTCTTACCAAATATATAATAGCTCCTATATAATAGTTACAAAAAAACTATTTGCAGATGGAAGAATTAAAGCAGTTGAATTTATTCAAAAGGAATTAAAAGCAGAAAAATATCTCGATTATACTAACTTAGTTTTTCCTGGTAATCGTAATTATGATGTGATGGAATTTTCTGCTTTTATGAATTATAAAAATATCCCTTTATTTCCTCACAAAAAGTATCCTTCTCAATCTTCTATGTCTAGCTCAATTGCAATGATAAAAATACAACAAAAGAATCCAAAAGACAATTGTGTTCCTTATATATCTTATTTAAAGTGTTACTATAGCCCTTCCTTACAGATAAACGATCGCATTGTTATTTTACCTCAACTACCAAATGGATTATTATCAGAAGATATTCAACAGTTTAAAGATAATTATCAACTAATATATCATTACGATCCTTACTCATCTGATTTGCAATGGATGATTAAGATACTAGAATATTTACATCCTCTACCTGATAAATGGTTTGAGCTATATATTTTTAAAGTAGCTGAGAAAAAAGCCAACTGAATCTATAGCAATCAGCTTTCAGTTGTGAGAACATCAGCTTTCTGGGTACAACAAAGTGTTAAACCCCTACAAGTAAGCATTCCTAGGTACATAATAGTATTATGTCCTTATATATTCTCGCTTCTCACATATCATTACTAATTGCTATAGTTCTAAATTTTGCTAATCTATATATTATGTAATTATAGTTTGTTAATTCTCAGATATCATAACTTATTACTATAATTTTTATAGCCCATAAGGCTGAGTTCTTATCCACTGAAATCATTAACAATGAAGATTAAAAATTGGTTCTTAAATATCCTCTTAATCAGTCTATTACTAATCAACGGTTGTGCTAGTAATGAAATCGAAACTTTTCAGACTACAAAAACACCTCTAAAAGGAGAAATTTTAGTTTGGGCAGAAGTTCCTATAGGACTAACAGAAAAACAAAGTGCTTATTATCAAGAAATTGTTAATGATGCCACAATCCAGTTTGATAAACTCAATCCTGATGTGACACTATCCCTGAAATTTGTTTTACCTGATGAAAATTTATCAAACTTTAGCCGAGAGATTGCCAGAGGTGCCGGTCCAGATGTTTTTGCCGTTTCTTTAACCAACAATAAAATTGCCTCACTGATTCGTTTAGGGTACTTAGACAGTATCAATGAAGACGATGTTGACTTATCCCAGTTTCGACCAGAAACCCTGGAACAAGTTCGCTATAACGATAAACTGTATGCCATTCCTGTCCGTTTAGCAACCCAAGTGCTTTGTTACAACAAAAAGAAGGTCAAACAAACCCCCAAACCCAAAACGTTAGATGAGTTAATTCTACAAGCGCGTCGGGGTTATTCGGTGGGAATGCAATCTAATTTTCGTGCTACCATTTGGGGAACTGGGGCTTTTGGAGGAAAATTATTAGATCAGTCGGGGCGCGTTATTTTAGGGGATAATCAAGGTTGGATAGAGTGGATGAAATGGCTGAAAAATGCTCAGAATGAACCTAACTTTTATCTCATTGAGGATGTGGAAACCCTACAAGAAGCGTTTATCCAAGGTCGGTTAACCTATATGCCTTGTTCATCCGGTTGGATACCTTTGCTCAGCGAAGCATTAGGAAGCAAGAATTTAGGGGTTGCTTTATTACCTGGTCGAAAAAATCAACCGGCTACTCCTCCTTTATGGACAGTTGGTTTTATTTTTAATCGTGCTTCTAGTGAAAATCAACATCAATTATCCTTAAAATTTGCCCAGTTTTCTACCAATGCTCAATATCAACAGCAATTACAGGTTAAAGCAGCCTTTCTCATTCCTGTCAATAAAAATTCTAAGGTTGATGCTAGTTTATTTCCCAAGCAAGCGGTATTATTTGAACAATCTAAAAATGGGATTATTGTCTCTTTAGATCAACTGGAGAAAAATAAAGCTATCTTTGAATATGGTGATCTTCTTTATCACGAAGTTATGGCTGGAGAAATGACACCAGAAAAAGCTGCTTCAAAAATAAAACAAGCGGTTAATAATCAATTTAATTAAAAATTGTGAGGAGTATTGATGAATCAAAAAATTGTACTTGCTCCCAGTGTTTTTTGGGAAGAATGGTTAAAAACTATGATTATTTTACAACGTCCTGCTGTTCAACTTCAACTGTTTACGATTGCTGTATCTCTTATTGTTATGTTTCTCATTTCACAATGGATATGGGGTAAATTTAAACAGCGATTTCCTGATATCAGTCAATTTGAAGAAAAAAATGAAGAACGATATTATCAGCAGTGCTGTGCGGCTTTATTTTGCTATCTTACATTTCCAATTTTAAGTTTAATTACTATTGGTTTACTACGATTAATATTCTTACAGCAAGGCTTATTTGCTGGTTATTTAACTGATACAATTAATCTTTTATGGCTCTATATTTTTTATCGTGTATTTTTAGTTTGCCTTTATGCTTCGTTGAGCCATAAAAGAGTTGAACACTATCATTATCGCTTTTTTGCTCCCTTGTTTTCTACCTTTATTGTTTTACACATTATCAATATTTTTACTGATTTTGATACCATATTTCGTGTTTCCTTTTTCCAATTATTTGATCAGTCTGTAACCTTGGGAGATATTGTTGTCACCGTGGGTGGACTGTATTTTTGGATCACAGGATGCTCTCTCTTTGAAAAGGTATTAATTTATCTTTTTTCTAAAGAGATACGAACAGATCAAAGGGCTGTGCAATCAATTTCTCTGATTCTTCGTTACTTTTTAATTGGCTTAGGAATTACCCTAATTTTTGGTTACGTTGGTATTAGTCCCACTGCCTTAGCTGCCATTACAGGAGGTTTATCTGTGGGTATTGGTTTCGGTTTAAAAGAAGTTATTAGTAACTTTATTAGTGGTTTATTTTTATTATTTGAAGGTGCATTAAAACCCGATGATGTCATTAGTATTAATAACGAGATGAGTCAGGTTAAAAAATTTGGTATTCGGGCAACAACTGTACAAGTAATTAGAGATAATTCCGAAAAAATTATTCCTAACCAGACCTTTTTTACACAAGAAGTAACCACTTTTACGGGGAGTGATCCATTAGTCTATCGTTCTGTTGTTGTCGGGGCAAACTATGATTGTGATCCACAAGAAGTTATCAAAGTGTTACTAGAGGTTGCTGATAACAATCCCAATATTTTAGACTATCCTAGACCTGTTGCTTTTGCCCTTAATTTTGGCGATTCTAGTATTGATTTTGAACTAAAATATTGGTTGGATAATCCATTAATTGGTAAACGAGTAACCAGTAGTTTAATTTGCGATATCTGGAAAGCATTTAAAAAGAATAGTATTGAAATTCCTTATCCTCAAAGAGATTTACATATTATTAATGGTCTTGAAAATAACAATCATCAAGAAATTAATATCGCAAAATTGTGATCAAGAACAACAAAATTGAGTACCTAGATCACTGCATAATATAAATTATTTGCTGATATAACCCCTGTGTTATAGTAGGGATTGTACGGTTGCTATTTGCTATTTTTGCTGGTACTTAAGGATATTTATATCATGTTAGGTTTTAAAAAAATTATTCTTTCTTCTCGTGTTGTTCAATTTTTATTCGGTTTATTATTATTTGTTTTATTAAGCGAAACTTGGTTAAATCATACATCTTTAAATGCAACCACAACCTTTACAGAATTATGTTTAAATCAAGAAAGACTGTCAGAAGAAGTGCAATACACAGTATCAATTTTATTAGAAAAAGTTAAAAATACTGACTGTGAAATAGCAGGCCGTAATCTATCACAATTAGATCAATTAGATTTATCAGCTACACAAATTAAAGACTTAACCCCATTATCTTCATTTCAAAACCTCTCTGAACTATACATAGCTGATAATCAAATAGTAGATATTACTCCCCTTTCATCATTAAAAAGAATTGAAAAATTAGAATTATCTAATAATAGTATTAGTGATCTTAGTCCTCTAGCTAATATGAAAAAATTAGAAACATTCTGGATGTGGAATAATCAAGTAAGTAGTCTGAAACCTCTAGCCAAATTAAATAATATTACCCATCTTTATCTTCCTAATAATAATATTGTTAATCTTCGTCCCATTGCTTTCTCAAAAAACCTAGAAGTTATTATATTTGATAATAATAGAATTTCTGATATTTCTCCTTTATCTCGTCTAAATAAGTTAATAGGTATATCTCTAATAAAAAATAAAGTTGAAGATATCAGTAGCTTAGAAAATCTACAAAACTTGAAAACTTTTCTTGCTGCTGATAATCGCATTAACGATCTAAGTCCTTTACACAAATTATCAAAATTAAATTTATTAATTCTCGACAATAATTTACTCGAGGATATTAGTCCCTTATCTAACCTTTTTGATTTAGAGAAAATTTATTTATCTCATAATAATATTGTCGATATTACTCCTTTATCTTTTCTCCCTAAATTATCCTATATTCAACTCAGGGATAACCAAATAAAAGATCCTTCCTCACTCCATTTGTTAACCCAAGTAACCCATCTCAATATTGCCAATAATCCACTTAATAACTTAAATTGTCCCGTTGAACCCGATTCAATTTGTAAATTTTAAATAAGACCCCGTCCTTAAAGACGGGGTTTAAATTAGAAATTAACTCAAATACTAAGCAGTAATTTCTTCTGGTTTAATTCCTCTATTATCGAGAACCTCTTGTAATTGATTTTCATCATCTTTACTCAGTGAAGTTCTTAACACTTTGCCCCCAAAAGGTGCAATTTCTTGAAGAACTTTATCTGGAGTTACTTTTCTAATTAAAACAAACAAAGCAGAAGTACCCGGAGTTAGGGTTTCTCCCAACTCTTTCATAAAATCATCATCAACCCCAATATCACTAATAGCACCACTTAAAGCACCACTAGCTGCCCCCACAGCAACACCGGCGATAGGGCAAAGAAATAAAGTCCCGATTAAAAGTCCCCAAAAACTACCACTAGCAGCACCAGCAGCAGTTAAATTAATAGCTTGGTTGAGTTTAACTTTACCCTCAGCATTTTTGATAACAATGGCAGCATCTTCGAGTTCAATGAGATGCTGTTTTTGCATTTTAGCTAAGGTAAGACGCACTTCTTCGGCTTTAAATTCATCGTCGTAAGCGATCGCAATTAATTCACTCATAATTCATAACACCTCGGCGTTAACTGCTAGGTTAGACTTCTCGCGACATTTAATTAACTGTAGCAAAGAGTGGTTAGTCCTTAAGTTAAGAAAAATATAACATCCCTTCGGTAGTGTGGGGAGACTGGGAGACTGGGAGACTGGGAGTGTGGGGAGATGGGGGAGTTTGGGGAGATTAAAAAACCGATAACTGATAACTGATAACTACCACGAAAGGTATCTTTTTCCACTACACTAGGAAAGATGGATAATATTAAACAAATTTAGAGAACAAACTGTGTTTAAAGGTAATTGGTTACTTTCTTTATTGGTGAGTGTGGGAGTTTGGCAGTTTAGTGTTCCTGTGATGGCACAAATGCTTCTACCTTATAGCCCTCAACTCAATAGCGAACAACTGGAACAACAAGGCTTAGAAGTGGCTCAAGAAGCAGCCCAACTTATTCGCTTTCAACAACATGATTTAGCTTTATCACGGGCAAAACTAGCTGCTCAGTTAGCTCCTAATCAATATCAACCTTGGTTTATTTTAGGAACTTTATATATCATTAAACAGGAGTTAGAACCTGGGGTTGAGGCTTTGGAAAAAGCGTTGATTCTAGAACCAGAAGAAGTCGGTATTAAATTTACCTTGGGTAATGCCTATTTTCAACAAGGAAAGTATCAACAAGCAGCTAAGGAATTAGAAGAAGGATTAGAAATTAAACCCGATGTTCCTTCTGCTAAGTTTGACTTAGGAAATGCTTATTTTAAATTAGAACGTATGGCAGAAGCTATCGCTGTTTATCAAAAAGCTATTGATCAACAAGCAGAGTTTTGGCCGGCGGTGAATAATATTGGTTTAATTAAATATGAACAAGGCAATATTTCCTCAGCGATCGAGCATTGGCAAAAAGCCCTAGAAATTGATGAAGAACAAGCAGAACCTATACTTGCTTTAGGGGTTGCTTTATATGTTCAAGGAAAAAAAGAAGAGGGTATTAAACTAGGAGAAACAGCCCTGCAATTAGATAGTAGTTATGGAGAAATACAACACCTTATAGACAATCTTTGGGGAGAAAAGTTAGTCAAAGATACACAGACTTTCTTTGCTACCCCTCAAATGCAAGCTGTTCTTACTAAACTAGAAATAGACTCTTCTAGTATGGCAGAAGATCAGCAACAAACAAGAGATAATTAACTTTAATTTTTCTGATGGTTACTGATAGTAGTTAAAACCTGATTAACAAATTTTTCATGATCTACAACTGGTTTAGAAATGTAACCATCAGCTCCACTTTTTTCTAGGAAGTGTTCGCGATCACCTTCCATAGCGTGGGCCGTGACTAAAATAACGGGTAAATTAGCCGTTTTTGGGTCATTTTTGAGGAATTGAGTTATTTTGATGCCATCAACCGCTTCTCCTTGATATACACTATGGGAGAGAGAAACATCCATGAGAATAATATCAACTTCTCCCTGTTGAGCAATTTTCATGACTTCGTCTACGTCTTCTGTCCCTTTGACGGTTAAACCCCCTCGTTTAGTAAGAATTTTCGAGAAGACACGGAGATTAATGGGATCATCTTCTACAATCAAAACTGTTGCCATAGGTATTTATTTAACCTCTTGTTATTATTATTAGTTACGAAAAACTCTCATTTTCATACCTATTTTACCCTGATTAGTTCCCAAACATAACAATATTAATTAATTATCCATCATTCATTGCTAAAAAACCTTTAATTTTTTCATTAAAAGGGTTTGGTTCGACTAAAAAAGCCCAATGATTTCCAGGTACTTCGGCAATTTCTAACTGTCTTAAATAGGTTTTATAGGGTTTAAGTTGCCAAGCGGTTCGATTCAGTCCTTTTTCTGGTTTAACGAATAAGGTGGGAATATTAATATCTTGGGTGAGTCCTGCATATTTCATTACTTCTTCAAAAATTTCATCCCTCGCTTGTTTAATAAATTTACTGCCCCATTTTCCGTCTTCTTTTTCTTCCATCCCTAACTTAAATACTTGTTCTTGTAAGGAACTCCATCCTTGATATTGTTTCAACCCACGGGCTAAGTTTTCTGCTTCTTCGTAGCTATTAAATGGTCCAATTACTTTTAAAAAAGGTAAGGTTTTGTAGAGAATGGGAAAAGTTAGTTTAAACCATCCTGGCATTTTATCGATAAAAAATGGATCAATTAATACTAAATCTTTGAATCTTTCTGGTTGCTGCGTTGCCCAAATAGCTGCTAGTTTTGCTGACCAAGAGTGGGATACAATATGAGCAGATTTCCAGCCCAAGTGATCCATAAATTCGTTTAAATCAGTGATATAATCTGTGAATTTATAACCGTTTTCTGGTTTACTACTGTCTCCATGTCCTCGTAGATCCGGGGCAATAATATGATAATCTTGGGCTAAATAATCCCCTAAATTTGACCAAACAAGAGCATGATCAACCAACCCATGTAATAACAATAAAGGTTCTGTGCCTTGATTCCATTCTAAATAGGACAATTCTACTGTTGATAATTTAATACTTTTTCGTTCAAGCATCTACAAAATACATTCAACTAAGGGTTTCAATAATAGGACAAATTTTTCCTGATTAACTACTAAAGAAGGAATGGATTTTTTACCATAATTTGTGCCAATTGTCAAGGGAAAAAGTTGAGGATCTTTTAAGAAAATAAACGTTCCTCCAGCCGCTTGAACAATGACCCAAACTGCGGCAATGTCCCACACTTTCGGGGTTGCTTCGACTCCGCCCACGGCAACACCAGAAGCTACTAACAATAAATTATAACTGGCTACGCCGATCATGCGAATTTTACAGGGAAAGGGTCTTTGTAATATTTTTATACTACGGGCGCAAAGATTGAATAAATGACTTTTGCTAGGGGTATGATCGGAGGTGGTAATGGGTTGACCATCGCGATAGGCCCCAGTGGGTCCGCTTAGTCCCGTTTCCCCGTACCAATAACCGTAGAAAGACTGTTTTAGGGGGGGGAGATAAACAAAACCAAAGACGGGGGTTCCTCCATAGGTTAAACCCAGAGAAATGGCCCAGATCGGAACTCCTCGGGTAAAGTTGGTGGTTCCATCGATGGGATCGACGATCCAACACCAGTCTTGTTCGGGAAAAACGTGACTGGTTTCTTCTGTTAGAATACCATGCTCCGGAAATTGTGCGGCGATCGCTTCTCGGATGGTTTGATCGGCCCAGCGATCGGACTCTGTTACTAGAGATCCGTCTTCTTTGCTGGTGGGGGAAACATTCCCTGCTTTTTCCATTAAAGTCTCTGCGATCGCCTTGGTTGTATTTTGACAGAAGGCTAAAACTTCAGACCAAAACTTTTCTCTGTTATCCAAGAGAAAAACCCCCTATTCATATTATCTTCTCAAGCATAGACGGGATTACAGCAATTTTCAATTGATTGTGGGAAGTTTGGTGAGAGGGGGAGACGGGGAGAGGGGGACACAGGGAGTATTTTTGATAAATGTTTAATTTATGTGGACTAAAATTCATTTTAGTCTATAAAAAAGTCATTTTAAACGAAAAATAGGGCATAAATAACTTAATTTTGGCGTTAAAGAAGACAGAAACTTTCATACGTTGAAGAATTTATCTTGGATCGTTTACCATCGTAGTTAAGGATCTTCAATTAGTACGCAACTACTTACTCACACACTAATTAAGTTAATATGTATATTTAGAGGGAATTATGACGAGTCTACCTCCTAACCCACCTCCAGGCCCCTCGCCTGGTAGTTCTTCCGTATTGACAAAATTAGTTAACTTTCTCAAGAAACCCTCGACTTTGATCGCAGGTGGAGTATTAGTATCTTTAGGGATAGGAAGTTATGTAGGAGTTAATTATTTTGTCTATGAAAGGTTATCTCCTTTGTTGTCGAGAGAGTTGAGTAAAGCGTTAGAAAGAGAGGTTAGGGTTGGGGAGGTTGAAAGTTTTTCTTTTAATCATATTGTTATTGGTACATCTTCTATTCCTACGACAGAAACGGATAGTGATCGGGTTGATGTTGAGGAGATAAAGGTTGAGTTTAATGTTTTACCTGTATTGATTGGTCAACCGTTGGACGTTAATGTAACTATCGATGATCCTGATTTATATATTGAACAAGATACGTCGGGTGAGTGGGTAACATTACCGAAGTTTGAAGAAGGAGGAGAGTTAAATTTGCCTATTGATATTAAGGCCAAAATTAACTTAAATAATGCTCAAGTTTCTGTATTACCTAATGGGTTTAAGGAACTGATAAAAGTAGAAGCAGGAGGAACAGCAGGGTATAGTTATAAGTCTAATGATGAGCAAGAGGTTAATTATGATTTAGATGTTGCTTTATTAAACAGTGAGATTACAGTTGAAGGGAAAACTGATATAAAATCTTTCCAAACTGAAGCACAATTTATGATATCTCAATTAGCTTTACCTGAGTTAGCTGGATTAATTCCTAATTTACCTGTCACTTTAAAGAGTGGTTTAATTGAGAGTGATTTAAACATTAATTTCCCTTCATTAGAGGATATAGAAGGAACGGAAGGAAACGGAGAATTTCAAATCTCAAATATCGAAGCAGGTTTAAAACCTTTGCAAGTTCCAATTAAGCTTGATGTAGGTCTTAATTTTGCAGGTCAAAGTTTAAACTTTCAAAATACTCGTTTAAGTTTAGGTGAGTTTTCAACTGATGTTGAGGGTTCGATTAATTGGCAAGATGGCTATAATGTTGATGTTAATATTAATCCTTTTTTACTGAGGGATATATCTAAGATTTTAGCGGTTAAAATACCCATTAATTTAGCAGGGGAAATAGAAGGGAAAATTAGGTTAACAGGAGACATAATAAATCCTGTTGTAACTGGGACTATTAACAACAGTAGGCCATTATTAATTGACAAAACAAGAATCCAAGAATTAAAAACAGTTTTTCAAGCAGACTTAGATAAGATTGAACTCAAAGAATTTCAGCTTAAACCAATAGCAGGAGGCAATATTACTGCTACAGGAAAAGTTGAATTAGGTATCTTAAAAGCCTTAAAAGAAAACAAAACAATAGACTGGCAAGAAATGCCAGTTAATTTAGAATTTGCGGCCAACTTGCCAGGAGAGAAATTAGCTCAACCCTATTATCGATCTCCGCAAAATGTTAGTATCGGAACCATAACAGCACAAGGAAAAATAGGCGGAAAATTAGCAGATCCCAGAGGAAAAATAGAATGGTCTGCCCCAGGTATTATAAGCGTTTCCGGAGAAGATATTTCAGGTAAAGGTACAATTCTTGTCGGTGGCAAAAATATCTTAATTCAAGACACTATTTTAACCTCCACTGAAGGTAATATTACTATTCAAGGATTAGGTAATATCGAAAAGAAACAATGGCAAACCCTAATCACAGCTAACCAGTTTTCTCTCGATCCCTTTGTTAACTTAGCCTGTTCCTTAACAACTTGTCCCCAGGAAATATTTAGCCAAGCTGTTACCCTCAGAGGTGGCAACATTCGTGTTAGTGGAAAACTAGATGACTTTGCCCTAGATAGCATTCAAAGTCAAAGTAACCTACAACTGCAAATAGGACAAGGTGCGATCGCTCTAGAAACAGCCTTATCTCGAGGCAATATTACAGCAACGGCCGGAGTATCTGGTTTACCCCTCGATCCCTACATACCTAACCTAGCAGTTCCAGTTCAACTCAGTAGAAGCAATATCAATCTCTCCGGTTCCCTCAACAATATTTTTCAAGGGGGACAGTTAAATATTAATCGTCTCAACGTCAATGGTAATGCACAATTAATCGTTAATGGTAGTCCCATCAACGCCAACATAGAAGTGGGTAACGGTATCCTAACCACCATAGCCCAAGTAGGAACCATTGCCCTTAACCCTATCATTCCTAACCTACCCGTACAATCTACCTTAGTTAGTAGCGATCTAGTTTTAACAGGAAACCTCAACTCCCTTATCTCCTCCTTAGGAAACACCCCGGATATTAGTAGCTTTCGGGGCAACGCTGATGTAAAATTGAGTGTAGATGACAGTCCCGTGAGAGTAGTCGGCGACTTAGGCAGTGGTCAAGTTCGCGGTGTAGTAGACCTATCCACCCTATCCTTAGACAAGATAGTGCCAAACTTGCCCATTAACGCCCAATTAGTCGATGGACAAGCCATCGTCTCCAGTGATGTACTGCCCCTACTTTCCCCCAAACCCGATCTCAGTACCGCAAAAGCAACCGTTAACCTGCAACTAGCAACAGCAGATGGCACCATCGACACCCAAACCCGTCTGCAAAATAATCAATGGACAACCGAAGTCACTGCATCCAACCTCAAACCTAATCTGATTCTCGCCCAAATCGCTCCAGAAGTGCCGAAAATAGAGATCGATGACATAAACGCCGAAATTTCTCTTTCAGGTACTATATCCAGCCTTTTCGACGAGAATGCCATTCTACCTATCAATGCCAATAATATCACAGTTGAGGCCGATGGACAAAGCCTAAAAGCCAAAGGCAATATTATTGTTTCCAACCCCCTCACCCTCCCCGATGCCGAAGTTAACCTATCAGTTGAAGCAACGTCTACCCTAGATGACTTACCCCTAACCCAACTCATTACCCTAGTACCTCTACAACGAGACCTTCTCCCCGAAGAACTAAAACTACAAGGAGTAGGAACCTTCATCGGAACAGTGATCGGACAAAACCTGCTGACTAACCCCACTCTTCCAGGCAATATCAAACTACTAGGAGACTTAACCCTACGTAACTTCGCCTTTAACGATCGCACCTTTGAACCCCTATTAACCGGCAAAGTTAACGCCACATTAGGAGAAACCATAGCCATAGACTTACGAGGTAAACAAGATGTCATTGCTGCATCCTTGCAACCCTGTACCCGTCCAGACTGTCTGGCCCCGTATCTACCCGTGGCCTTTGAGTTGCGACAACAAGCAGGAGATCAGCCCCCCATTGCTATCAGTGGTAGCCTAAAAGGAGAAGAATTAGTCGCTAAAATCGAGCAAATCCCCTTAGATATCCTCAAAATTGCCCCAGGAGGCAACTTTGGTATTCCTGGCTTTTTGTCAGGGGACGTACAAACCGAAGTAGTTATCAACCCCTTCACCCTAGAAGGAAGAGGAAGACTGGTCATAGATAAACCCAGTATTGGTTTTGTGGAAGCTACCCAATTAACCGCCGATGTCCTTTATCGAGACAATATTGCCAGATTAGAAAACGCCACCCTCAGCTTAGGACAAAGCTTATATGCAGTGCAAGGATCACTCAACCTAGACTCTGGGGAAGTGACCGGACGATTAAACATCGAAGAAGGTCGCTTACAGGATCTCTTCATTGCCCTGAAACTGTCCAATATAGAACGGTTACTAGACTTATTGAAGATTAAACCCATCGACTACCAAAACGCTGCCTCTATACCCCCTCAGTCCGTAGGAGATGCCAACGGAAACATTGCCGATCAAGTTAATTTATTAGCTGTTATTGACCAAGAAATCCGAAAATTAGCCAAAGAACGGGAACAAGGAGGATTACCGACGGAACTTGACCTAAGAGGTAGTTTTGACACAGAAGTTATTTTAGGCGGTACTATTTATAAACCCAATATTAGTGTTGCTTTAAGTGGGAAAAATTGGGAATGGCATCCCCAAAAACCATACGCCGATATCATAGAACCCGTGGGTTTAGTAATCAGAGATGTGTCTTTCATTCCTATTAATGAAGTTACCTTGAATGCTGCTGTAAATAATAATACTTTGACCATAGATAAGGCTGCACTACAAATTAATAGAACTCGAATGGCATTAGAAGGAAACGCTTCTTTAGAAGAAATTGCCCTGAATTGGCAAGTTGACTATTTATCACTGGCAACTATTAATAACTTTGTCAAAGTTCCTTTAGATGCGACCGGTGCATTAAACACATCAGGAAGCATCAGTGGTAGTCCCTTAGAACCACAAATACAAGGACAGTTCGCTTTAATAGATACCACATTTCAAGGAAGACCTTTTGCAGCCAATCTTGCCGGACAATTTAGTTATCAAGAGCAACGTTTTCAACTGGCCACAAATGAAAATTCTCTAGTTGCTGCTGCTGTTGATCTTCCCTTTCCCATCTACACTGAAAATGATAACTTTGATATCAATATTAACCTAAATACAGAAGCCTTACAATTAGTCAGTGTCTTCACAGGTGAACAGATTTTCTTAACCGGTGGAGAAGGAGAAATTAATGGTCAGGTTAGTGGAAATTTAGACCTATCAGAAGGGTTAGTAGTTTCTAACTTAAATGCTGGAGGAAAAATAACCTTAAATGAAACAATTTTCCAAAGTGCAGCCTTACCACAACCGTTAACCGTCACTGGAACCGTTGCTATTAACGATCAAGCTATCAATGTCGAACAAATACAAGGAAACTTTGCTGATAGTACCATCAACATTGCTGGAATTTTACCCTTATTTAAACCAGAAAATAGTTTAGAAAATCCCCTAACCGTTGCCATAGAAAGAGGTAAAATTAACCTAGAAGGATTATATCGAGGTTTAGTCGATGGTACAATTAAAGTCACTGGTTCTGCTATTCAGCCAGTGGTAGGAGGAGATGTAAAATTAGCCAATGGTCAAGTATTTATTCCCGTTAAAGTACAAAGTAGAGAGGAAATTGTTAGCGAAATTAACGACTGGGTTTTACCAGCAAATCGTGGACAAGTTGCTAGTAATGAACCCATACCTTTTATGCCAAAACTAGACAACTTTGCCGTTAGCTTAGAAAACCTATATATAGAAGTATTACCTTTCTTTAGGTTCGATTTTGGGGGAGATGTTGCTGTTAACGGTACTTTAAACGATTTAACTGCCCTTCAACCCGATGGTGAAATTGTCGTAACAAGAGGATTAATAAACTTCTTAGAAACTCGCTTTTT
The DNA here is from genome assembly GCF_030064895.1 of Crocosphaera sp. Lineage (GTDB taxonomy): Bacteria > Cyanobacteriota > Cyanobacteriia > Cyanobacteriales > Microcystaceae > Crocosphaera. The sequence continues at coordinate 51,066 of NZ_JASJEB010000028.1, forward strand.
TATCGAAAGACGTAGCCCAAATACTATAACATTTACTCCAGATCAAGGCTTATTAAATCCTACCCTTAATCTAGCGATGAGAACAATTGTTTCAGAAGTTCCTGATAGTAGCAAAAAATTCCGTGCAGTAGAAACAACCGAAATTCCTGATGATAGTCTTAATAAGGTGCAACGGGTCGATATTAACTTAGGTCTGAATGGGCCTCTTTCTCAACTGCTTCCCAACTTAGGAAGAGAGGGATACGAAATATGTCAACTACAAGATCCACTGAAACCAATTCAAACCACAACTCGTTTATCCCAAGATGATTTAGATAAGGTAAGTACCTGTTTACAAACCCTAGCTAACCAAGGAAATACCGACGAACAACTATTAAGTAATTCCTTGATTAACTTAACCAGTAGTCCTCCCAGAAGTCAAGGACAAATAGTCCGTTTACTGGGTGAACAAGTTCTGGTATTAGCAGAAGCTTTGCAAGGACAAAGTACAGAACAATTAATCCAATTTGGAATTGTTCAACTAGCTTTACCGATGGTATTTCAAACCATCATCTACGATGCAGAAACCGCAGTCAGTGAGACCATAAATAGTACAGATTTCCGAATCGTTCCTTTCCTAGAAACCATTTATGAAGTGGAAGATAAAGGTTTTGTTCGTCTGTCTTATGATTATGCTTTCAATGAGTTCCGTGTTCGTTATGAGAAACGATTTTAATAGTATTTTTGATCTTTATAGGGGTCAACAACCGTTGACCCCTACACCGAATGTATTAATATAATGTGGCGGCTTAATAATATTAAGCCCCACGAAATCTAACCTTCTACGTACGAGAGAAAGAAATAATCCAAGTACCCACATAAACCCGTAAAGGAATTTGTCCGGAGGTTAGAACATCACCAATTAAGTAATAAGTTCCCGCGCTGGGATTTTTGATGTTAGAAAAGACGATTTCAGCCGAATTTCCAGCTTCCAGAGGTTCTTCTAAGTCAATTTCCACCACACGACTCTCTTTATCCCAAAAAACTTCTCTTAAAGGAAGAGACTCACCATCAACCCGTACTTCTACGGAATTAGTGTTAAACTTACCATCAAATTCGGGATCTTTGAGATAAGAAATAAAAAATTTACTCACCCCTTGAGTTAACTTCTTCTTGGAGATACGCAGTCTCATCCGTTCCCCATAAAATCTGGGTCGTCCATTAAAATCTAATTTATAGTTAAGGATGTCACTACGTTCTTCAACACCACTAAAAATAACCAGTCCGGGGTTACCATTCGCCAGAGACAAAGTTTGCACACCGCTTAATAAACATCCAGATAGGGCTAGAGTAGCCATAAACCGTTTAGATAGTCCGGTTGCTAAGGTTTTGATTTTATTCATATTAACTTTGTTTTAGAACCACTCGTTTTTATGATAGAGCAATGGTTGTTCACTCCTGAACTCAAGCATAGCAAATCATTGGCAACTATAGCAGAACAAAAAAATGCTTAACTGACATCTTGCACCTTCAAATAAAATCCTAATTTTGTGTAAGGTTCCCACGCTAAGCTGTCGCTATAGCGTGGGCTTTCTGTAGCCCTGAGTCTATGGGACAAGCCAACAAACTCGAACCTCCAGGCAGCCTTACACTCTG
>NZ_JASJEB010000091.1 GCF_030064895.1 Crocosphaera sp.
TTCTGCTAACATTGGACGTAAAAGTAAAGCCAATCTCTTTGAAAAGAGAGAGGTATTAGAGGGGCTTTTGGACGCTCCAAGACGATACTTTATCGTGTAAAGAATCCCCAACTTCTAAAGTTGGGGTAGTTCAATTATACTCACCTAGTTAGATAGCTTGTAAGTCATTTATCTCTGCAATTTCAAGAGGCTGATCGGTAATAATAGAATAAAGTACATCTGGATCTAAATCAGCCCCATTTTCCCAATAAATTGTTCCCCAATCAGGATTAATTTTGACAGTTTTAAAAAAAGCTAAGTCTTTTAGAGGTTGAAAAATACCAACAAACTCAATAATTTCTTCAAGATTAATAATTCCTTCTTGATTATCTTCAAATTTAAGGTAAAGTTGATAATTCTCTAGTGGTTTGACTTCAATAATGTCTTTTAGCATGGCTTATTCTAAACGACTAATCTCTGGCATAGTGTATCAATGAAGTTCAATAGGATGAATAATCAAAAATATCTCTACTTAAGTTGATTAAATTCTTGTTCTGTAATGCCTAATTGTTCTAGAATTTGCTTAAATAGCCAACCACCAATTTCAGCATTACCATGAATAGGAATGGTGGTTGCACGTCCATCAGGATGTTTCCAACGGCCATGACTTCCTTTTTGTCGTACTTTCTCAAAGCCTAATTTTCGGGCAACTTTTTTGAGGGTTTTGGCTTTAGCTGGCATAAGAAACGGTTATTTCGACATCATCGGGTAAATTTTTGCCTTCTTCTCTATATTCTTCAGAAATCATTGCAAAAACGTGGTTTAATTCCGATTTTGCTTCTTCAGGGGTTTCTCCCCAAGCGTGACATCCCTTAATCGCTGGAATATAGGCAACATAAGTTCCATTATCATCAGGACGTAAAATAATTGTATAGTCGTTTAAACATTTCATGGCTTTTTTGTGAGTATCCATATCCTGTAGGGGCATAATACCATTATGCCCAATGACAAATATAACTGTTTATAACTGTTCCTCTTTTGGTATCGTTTTTTTGTTCTAACGGAAGCAATAGACATTCTAGGTTTAACACTGTTAAACCCCTACGGGATCAAAATGCGATCGCTATTATAAATCGAATTAATTAATTATCCATTATCCATTGTCCATTATCCATTGTTAAAACCCTCCCCAACCTCCTCAACTGTGGTGTTAAATAAAGACGCAACTACTTCTAAGATGCTTTCATCTTGGGTTTCTTGATAAAACCGTTTAATTTTGGGTAAGGAAATGCTTAACCCGTATTCATCGTTCAAATCAACAAATATTTGTAATGCTTGTAAGTAATAATTTTTAGCGTCGTCTCTGTTTTCCATTGCTTCTGCGACTTGTCCTAACTGGTGGTAGGTTTTAGCTTGAGAGTAGCGATCGCCGTATTCAATTTTGATAGACAAAGCTTGTTGGTAATAAGTTTCTGCTTGTTCTAGGTTTCTTGAGTCATAGGCCATAGATCCTAAACAATGGTAGATTCCTGCTTGGTTGTAGCGATCGCCGTATTCAATTTTGATAGACAAAGCTTGTTGGTAATAGTTTCTTGCTTGATCCCATTCCCTTAACTTGTGCGCTAGTATTCCTAAATTTTGGTAGGTAGAAGCTTGTTTGTAGAGATCTCCGTATTCAACATATATAGACAAAGCTTGTTGGTAATAGTTTCTTGCTTGGTCCCATTCCCTTAATTCTTGCGCTACTCTTCCTAACTGGTGGTAGGTATCAGCTTGAGAGTAGCGATCGCCGTATTCAATGAAGATAGACAAAGCTTGTTGATAATAGTTTCTTGCTTCGTCCCATTCCCTTAATTCCTCAGCTACTCTTCCTAACTGATAGTAGTTATCAGCTTGAGAGTAGCGATCGCCGTATTCAATGAAGATAGACAAAGCTTGTTGATAATAGTTTCTTGCTTGGTCCCATTCCCTTAACTCTTGCTCTACTATTCCTAAGTTGTGGTAGGTATCAGCTTGAGAATAGTGATCGCCGTATTCAATGAAGATAGACAAAGCTTGTTGATAATAGTTTCTTGCTTGATCCCATTCCCTTAACTCTTGCTCTACTATTCCTAACTCGTGATAGGTTTTTGCTTGAGAGAAGCGATCGCCGTATTCAATGAAGATAGACAAAGCCTGTTGAGAATAGTTTCTTGCTTGGTCCCATTCTCTTAATTCCCGCGCTAATATTCCTAATTGTCCGTAGGTTACTGCTTGAGAGTAGCGATCGCCGTATTCAATGAAGATAGACAAAGCTTGTTGATAATAGTTTCTTGCTTGGTCCCATTCCCTTAATTCCCGCGCTAATATTCCTAATTGTCCGTAGGTTACTGCTTGAGAGTAGCGATCGCCGTATTCAATGAAGATAGACAAAGCTTGTTGGTAATAGTTTCTTGCTTGATCCCATTCCCTTAACTCTTGCGCTACTCTTCCTAAATTGCGGTAAGTTCCTGCTAATTGGCTTTGTTTTTCTTGTTCATCTACATTGTTTAAAGACTCTAATAAATCAATAGTTTCTAAATAAGCATTTTTTGCGGCTTCATATTGCTGTAGTTCTAGATAGCTATTACCTCTTTGTATAAAAGGAATAACGATATCTAAACCTAAGTTAGTTTCTTTTGCATCTGAGGAATAATTTTGGATCGCCTGACAAACAAACTCTTGCAAGTTCAAATTACATTGATAGTCATTGATCGCATTTAAGTATTGGTCTAAACACTGATATATATCAATCTTCTCCTGTTTCTCCAAACATATTTGTAAACCTGTAAACAAGTTTTCATATTCTAGACGACAAAACCCTATCCCTAATTGTCTTTCATTAGCTTCTTTTGACTGCAATAAATTAAAATAATACCTAGCTAAACCAATATAATGATTCTTAAACCCTTCTTGTAATGCTTCCTGAGTTTCGTTGTCTAATTCTTTTATTTTAGTTTTCAGGAAATAGGGAAAAACTGGCTGAATGGTTAATAACCGTTCTTCTGGTTGTGGAGGATCGCCCAATAACATTGGAGACAACAAACCCCAATGTATGGCTTCTGATATCGCTTCATCAAACTGTTCAAAAGGATAATCCTTAAATGGTTCTAATTTTTGTAATTCTTCAACATATAATGGTATTACTTCCCGAGCAATAAAACTACTAAAAGGGGCTAAACATAACAATAATTTTTGTGCGTCGGGTGAGAGGTTGCTGTGGGAATATTCAACACACTTGAGGATACTTTCTGTCTTATTTTCACTCTCTGTATCTAAGTTAACATCTGCTAATTGTAACCCGTTTAATATTTCTTCTGGGGTTTGGGTTTTCAAGTTTCCTAAGACAACTTCCATTGCCAAAGGATATCCTGCTAAAAGCTTCATTAACCGTTCAAAATTATCATCTGATTTCACCTTCTCTCGTTTTTTGGGGTTAGGAATCATTGCATCGAGTATTTTTTCTGCAAGTTCGGTTCTTGACTCCTTATCTAACCCCTGTAAGGGATAACGATAGATAATATTGTTGTGGGTATAAACATCTTTTAACCAACTTTCATCACTACGAGATCCTAAAACTATTTTTGTCTTTCCTCCCTTCAACCGTTGTAAGAGATATTTGAGTTTTTGCTGTTCATCTTTATCTAACGTATTTTGAATCGCTAAAGGTTGTCCCGTGACTGATTCTAAGTTGTCTAAAATTAAAACATGATCATGGGATCTTAAGTCTGTAATCAATTTTCCTAATTTTGCAGCGTCTCCCATTGCTTGGAATGTAGCAAACTTATACTTATCATATAACTGCTGTCCGATGTTAAATATAATCTGTTCTACTGTCCAAGCTGTCTCATCGTATCCGAAGTAAAATATCTTGTCCACATAATTGGTTTTTGTCCACCATTCCCGTAAATAGTTCAATAAGGTAGTCTTTCCAGTTCCTCCCATTCCCTGCAATAACAAGACATTATGTTTCAACAAAGACTTTTCTATTTTCAGTATCTCTAAGTCCCGTCCCACGAAACCATAAATAGGTAAAGGGAAACGATATGATTGTTCTAAGTCGGTGTAATATTTTTCTGTTTCTTCTGGTGTCATCTCCCGTAAATTAAAGTTAACCGGTTGATTTTTATACACCACGGGAAGTAACCAGTCTTCGAGATCAATAATCTCATTAAAATAAGCTTGTCTCTGTTTATTGTTATATAACTCCAAACGACTTAATCGTATGGCTTCAGTAATAGGTTGATTGTTAAATAACTGTCCATATAACTCTTTTATCATCAGCTTTGCAGCAGAAACAGTCACAGAATATGACATCCCTACAACCATCTGCATTCCTGCCTGTAACAAACGACTACTTAAACTGGTTTCATTACTATACTGTAGGCGCGCACCTTTTCCCACAGTAATTTTATTTTCTTCTATTTCTTCCGTTTTGTCAAGCCTTATCTGTTTCCCAGATTGACAAGCATTAAGAATACAAACAGGAATATTTTTACCAGTTAATAAAGCAGTCAACTCTGCTGCTTCTACAGGAACAGCTTTTCCTTTATTTTCCCCTTCAAAAAATAGAAACGCTTTCACACCCTCATAAGCTTCTAAATCATCTAAACCATAACCCCGTTGATAAAAATAACGACTCTTTTCTACCCCTTCTTGGAACTGCTCATAAGTCATCAACCCACCATGTAGATCAAAATGAATAATATGATAATAGTTACTGCCCTTATCTTCCAAATGCTTACATAAACTTTCATAAGTACCAGGACGTAAAATATCCAGATTAACCCTCAGATTCCCTTGTTCAATTAACTCTACCAAAGGACGGGAAATTGTCCGATAACCCACATCACTATCTTCATCAGGTCGAGCGATCACCGCTAATAAATTGATAACAGGAGAAACAGGAATATTAATATTAATATTAATGGGATTAATTAAACGACGAGTCATCAAACAATCTACCGCAAAAGGCCGAGACAAATCAGGATCTTTCATCGCTTCCCAATGCAACGCTTGAAACTCAGGGGTTTTACTTTGAATTTCAAAAGCGATCTGATTTATTTTAGGTCTTAGTTGACGGTAATCACTATAAAGATCAAAATCTTGCTTAAAAACCTGTTCAAATAAAGACAAACCATACTTATTAACACTATCTGCTGCTTTTTTAGCAGTTTCAGTATTTAACATGGGAGTGACTAACCACCCCTCAAAATACCATTCTAAAATCGTTTCATCTTGCTTTGTAAAAGGATCTGAAACTGTAATGGGATATTCCTTATTATTAATAATTAAACGTGCAGAAAATCCTGTTTCTGTTTTCTCTTCTTCTCGTATGATAATTAATGACATAATAATTTTAATTAATTGATGGGTTTGATTGTTGGGTTTCGTCCCTCAACCCAACCTACCTTTGATATATAATAAACAATAAGATGGGCAATGCCCACCCTACAATACAATAAAATTAATTATGACCACAAAATTAAGCTTATCAGACATAGAATATTGGCAAGAACAATGGCCAAAAGATGAAGCAACAGAAACAGCATTTGACATGATTTTGACAGAAGATGGAGATATAGAAACAGCTTTCAATGAGTTATTTAAAGAGAAAAATGGAACTATTCAATACGGAAATAAATCCTTATGGGAAATCACTTTAACTGTTCTCCACAAAGAAATTTGTAATAAAAATGATAGTTTAAAAAGCGAAATTCAAAGCTTACGTAAAAACCCCAAAGAAACCGCTATTATTACAGGAATTATTGTATCTATTATCGATAAATGTCAGTTACCTCTAGATACAGGTTTAGCCACAATGATAGTGTTATGGATATTAAAAGTTGGCATAGATGTTTTTTGTAACTATACAGAAAACGACCAATAATATAGCAATCACCGAATGATACACGAAAACAGATTAGGACATAATAATATTATGTTCCTACAATATTGATTTGTAGGGGTTTAACACTGTTAAATCCTTTATCACTGAAATCTAATTCCTATATGTTACATTAATCTACTTAGGGGTCAACGGCCATCGAAACCACCACAAAGCTTGTTTTGTGTATTTTGTCAAGCTCTGCTTTACATTCGTTTACTCAAATTTAGTACAATTGCTCAAAAAAGTTCCTATATTTTCCCTAATAACCCTTATTTTGAGATAGTTTGCAGTTTCCAGCAACGGAATAATCGGAATATTCAGACTTGTTTTAAAAGCAGATATACTAAGCCACAATTATCAGTCTCTAAGATCATACCACAAGCCCGTAAACTCGTTGCTTATTGATAATAATTTTCACACATTGAGAAATGTAACAAGAGGCGAATATTTTTATTTTCTTTGTTATTGTAATTTTGTATAACTTTTAATTATATATAAACGGGTGATTTTTTAGAGATAGATGTTGAAGACGGTGAGGTGGGCAAATTAAACACTTATCTAAAAGTATCATAATCTTTACAATCTTTGCCCACCCTAAAAGATAAATTTTTCAGAGACTAATTAATAATTAATCCACTCAGAAAAATCTTGAGAAAAGGTATCTAAAGAAAGCAAAGAAATAGTATTATCTTGCTGAACTAATTGATGGTGTTGTGTCGTATTATATCCCCAGTTAGCTAAAAATAGTTTAATTTCTATTAAATCAGCTTGACTTTGTACTTTCTTTAAAGTTTTCAATAAATCTTCAATAAACCATAAATTATTAGGATTTTCTTGATTAATTTGTAGTATTTGACGTAACGTATCATACTTTGGTTGTTTAACTTCCTTGCCAAAAATATGCTCTTCAGGAAAAGATAAATTTTGTTGTTTTAAAAGCTGTTTAACAAATCTTCCTTCCTTAGTTGTGACAATATATAAAAGCGTAGAAGAATCTAACAGTTTACCCAACTTTTCTAATACTCCTGGATAAAATTCATGTAACCCTAACCAGCGATCTAAATCTGTTTTAATCCAATGATCTCTAACTCCATCAAGTTGCAACATTACTTGCTGTTTATTTAAGTTTTCTTGTTCAACAATTTCCGAACAAATATTATGCCAGTTACTCGCAATATTTTCTTGTTCATACTCTAATACTAATGCTCGTAATAAAATAGGCATTTCCCACCCTGTTTCAATGACAGGACGTAATTTATAAAAAGAATTTGCCCATATTTCCAAATCATTTTCAGAAGAATCTTTCCATATTTTTTGATAAGTTCTTAGGGTAGTTTGGAAATATTCCTTTAACCCATTACAAATAACTCCATCAAAATCAAGAGCTAAAATTTTCGGTGTATTGGTCATAATCATTCCTTGATAAAATTATTACAATTCATTACTATTAAGTTTAACTTAGTTTAAACATTTTTACACAATAAGGTAAATTAAGATAAAATATAATTCTCATGTTATAAAAAAACTAAGCAACCCTAAAAAATTTATGAAAAAACGACCCAAATTATTACAATCACTATTAAAAATTACTCTATTTCGTAAACCTTGGGTTTTCTGGAAAGCCTTAACAGCAAGTTGGCGAATTTATCTAGAAGAGGCAGTTCCTGAAGTAGAAATAGCTCATGCTCGTGAAGTAGCATCTATTCCTTCTTTTGGTTTCTTTTTATTATTAATTTGTGCAACTTTACTAGCAACTTTAGGACTTTTATCCAATAGTCCTGCCGTTATTATTGGAGCAATGATTGTTGCACCTTTAATGAACCCTATTTTAAGCATGGCTTTTGCTATTGTTACGGCTAATTGGAAATTATATAAGCGTTCAATGATAACAGTATTTTTAGGAGTTTTAGCAGTAATTTTAGTCTCTTATTGGATTAGTTTTTTAATGCCTATTAGTGTTGTAGGCTCAGAAGTTGTGGCGCGAACTTCTCCGAACTTAATTGATTTGGGTATTGCCATAGTTGCTGGTGCTGCCGGTTCCTTTTCTTTAACCCGTCAAAGTATTGGCAGTTCCATTGCTGGAGTAGCTATTGCTGTTGCTTTGGTTCCCCCTTTATGTGTGGTAGGTATTGGCTTAGGAATAGGGGGTGAATTAGCTGCCGGTATTGGTCGACTTTCTATTACTAATCTCAATGTATCCACCGGTGCTTTTTTACTGTTTATGGCTAATTTAGCAGGGATTACTTTTACTGCTTGTTTGGTCTTCTTATCTCAATCCTATGGCAGTTTTAAAAAATCCTTTCAAACCATTTTGATTTGGTTATTAATTATGGGAATTTTATCCGGTCCCTTGAGCAACTCACTACGAGAATTTTTAGTTTCTAATCGTCTTAGTTTAGAAATGAATCACATGAGACGAGATAGCCCTGAAATTTGGAAAATGACTCAAGTTCGTTATCTCGGTGTGAATATGAAAGGTAGTACCGCTTACGTCACTATTTTGGTTAACGCACCACAAGGGTTATTAACAGATGAACATTTAGATTCAACTAAAGAACGTTTCTTTGAAACTGTATCAGGAATGGGGGTTAATGCGATGGATTTAAACATTAGAATAAGTCCCGTTAAAATACGGGAATATCAAGGTATTATTGAAGATGATTGAATGATAGTTAACTTTATTCAAATACCATAGACATGATTTTTAGAAGAGTGAAAAAATTATGACCAAACATTAAACATTGAACATTGAACATTGAACATATTGGTTTCAAGCCTACTTCCAAACGAATGATAAATGTTAAATGAAATGACTATTTCTAAATGTATCAATAGCTTTATGAGGAGAAAACATTGCAACAAGAATCAGCTTACTGGTTAGCTTGGTCAAAAATATCTGGAGTTGGACCCATCTTATTAAAAAGGGTTTGGACAGAGTTTGGTAGCCTAGAAACTGCCTGGAATGCACCTAGACAAGCATTAGGAAAAATAGAAGGCATCGGACCAAAATTACTTAAAACCATTGAACAACAGCAAGCGCAACTCAATCCCTCCGAATTATTAGAAAAACATTTACAAGAAAATCCCCAATTTTGGACCCCTAGCGATGATAATTATCCCCGTTTATTATTAGAAATTCCCAGTCCTCCTCCTTTGCTTTATTATCAAGGACAGGTCAATTTATTAGAAAATCAAGGTAATGCTCCCATTGTCGGTATTGTTGGCACTCGTCACCCCACTGATCATGGTCGTCGTTGGACTCGTAAAATTACGATCGCTTTGGTTAAACACGGGTTTACGGTGGTTTCAGGCATGGCCGCAGGCATCGATGGTATTGCCCATCAAGCCTGCTTAGAAGAGGGTGGCAGGACGATCGCCGTGTTAGGCACGGGGATAGATGTGGTTTATCCCAGTCATCACCGTCAGTTACATCGAGACTTACAAAAACGAGGTTTAATCATTAGTGAATATCCTGCTGGGACTTCAGGCGATCGTCGTCATTTCCCTGCCAGAAATCGCATTATTGCAGGGTTAAGTCGCGCAGTTTTGGTGATGGAAGCACCGGAAAGGTCTGGGGCCTTAATTACGGCACGATACGCTAACGAGTTTTGCAGAGATGTTTATACGTTGCCTAACTCCCCTGATATTGCGCAAGCGAGAGGATGTTTAAGATTAATTCATCATGGGGCAGAAATGATTCTCAGAGAGGATGAATTATTAGATATGTTGGGTGCTATTCCTGAATTAGATCAGGGTAAACAGTTATCTTTATTTGATGTAGAGAAGGTGGAAAAAGTTGAAAAAAAAGAAACTTTACCGCAGTTAGACCCTGAGTTATTAAAAATATTTCAATCTATTGCTACGGAAGCAACTGCTTTTGATGTCATTGTGGAAAAAACAGGTTTACCCACTCCCCAGGTATCAGGAGGGTTATTACAACTGGAGTTAGAAGGTTTAGTTACTCAGTTACCAGGGATGCGGTATCAGAGGGTGTAGTTGAGTGTGGGGAGTGTGGGAGGTGTGGGGAGACTTGGAGACTTGGAGACTGGGAGACTGGGAGACTGGGAGACTGGGAGTAATTTTTATCTTAAATTAAGTCCCAATGAAAAAAGGGTATGATGTCACCATCTACCCCTAATCAGATCAATTGCTGAATATTGTTTTTATCCTTAATTCACTGTTTCCTGCATTCTTTCCCAACGGGGATCAGGATCTTTGATAGTTTCTTGTAACTCTTCCCAACGCAGGCCAACCGGTTTAGGAGTGGCAGGGGAAGAAATAGGTTGACTGCTACCTTTTAGAATAGAAACGGCCCGTGTATAGTGAGGATCAGCATCCGTTCCCATCAAGCTAGGATCGTTTTTGAGGCGAACTTCTTGCTCCATGGTCAATTCTAAATAAACATTAGGACTAATGCCTTTTTGGTTGATATCCGTGCCACTGGGGGGATAATAACGGGCGATGGTTACTGCTAAACCGGAACCGTCGGAAAGGTTATGAACAGACTGCACTGTACCTTTACCATAGGTGCTAGTCCCTACTACCGTAGCGCGGCCGTTTTCTTTGAGGGCCCCTGCTAAAATTTCACTAGCACTGGCCGACCATTCATTGACTAAAATAACTAAGGGTAAGTCAGTTAGAGCGGTGTTATTAGCCATGAAATGACGATCGCCTCCTCTACGATCAATGGTACTAACAATTTCTCCTTTTTTCAACCAAAGACGAGCAATATCCACACTAGCAAACAGTAAACCCCCTGGGTTCCCCCGTAAGTCGAGAACATAACCAGATACTTGTTGTTCTCCTAAGTCTTCGATAGCCAGTTTCATTTGTTCGGTGGCATGAGAACTAAACTCATCCAGTTTAATGTAACCGATGCGATGCTGGCCATCTTCTTGGAGGTTATAGGTGACGGCCGGAATCTCTATTTGTGACCGTTCCAAAGTGACTTGAAAGATCCCTTTACCTCGCCGTGAAAGTTGTAAACTGACTTCTGTACCTAATTCCCCTCCAATGGCCTCTTGTGCTTGTTCTATGCTCATTAAAGCGGTGGGTTTGCCGTTGATGCGAATCAGGCGATCGCCTCGTTTTAATCCTGCTTTAATGGCGGGAGAATTTTTCACCGCTTCCACAACATAAATTTCGCTGGTACGTTTATCTATGGCTAATCTTACCCCAATACCCGATGCTTCTCCGTTGGTTTGACTGGTTAAGACAGAAAATTCATTGGGAGGCAAAAAGCGAGTGTAGGGGTCGCTTAAGTCTTCTAGGGCTTCACGAATGGCTTTATAAGCTTGTTTTGGACTATCGTAATCTTGGGATAATAGTTCTCTCCGTTTTTCTTGCCAATTAACCCGATTAAAATCTGGATTTACAAATTCATTATTCACAATTTGCCACATTTCGTCCACAATGGCTTTAGGATTATTTTCTAGGACTTCTGGTTCTGGCGCACTATTGACAGGAAGGGCTAAAGTGTGTACAGAAATAGTAGCTAGGGTTCCACCTAACAAGAGTGAGTGATGACGGCACAAGTATTTTATGATATTGTTCATAGTGTTTTATTGATATCGAACGAGAATCAAAAGGCAGTTTACGTTAGGCAACCATGAAAGATGAAGGGATAATGAACCATAAGTAAGCCCTTTCATCTATTTTCATACTATGGTACACGCTCTTAATAAATTATGACGCTCATTTCAATTAAGAGTTCGTGAAAATCCTTAGTTTGTTGCATTTTTTATTATGCCCGATTGTTAACTATCGGGTTTATACCAATCGGGATGGCAGGATTTGAACCTACGACATCCTGCTCCCAAAGCAGGCGCGCTACCAAGCTGCGCTACATCCCGTAACGTCTCCCACCTATTATAACCTAATCTGGGTACCAAAACATCCCTTTAATACCTTCTGGATCAAGAACAAACCCTAAACGACGGTAAAATTCAACTACTTGGGGATCGGCAAAGAGAGTAATATTACTAATATCTTCGCTTCTTAGCTGACGAATCATATACTTCATCATGCCTTTGCCTAGTCCTTTATTCTGGAACCTTGGGTGTATGACCACATCCCAAATGGTGGCATTGAAGGCGTGATCGGAAGTTGCACGAGCAAACCCAATCAGACGCTTACGGTTTCCTTTGACTTCCCATGCCGACACCACCATAAAACTGTAGGTCAGTGCGCGTTTAACTTTCCGTAGGGGACGACGGGCCCATCCCACAGCGTCGCATAATTCTTCGAGTTCATAGAGATCAATTTCTCTTTCTCGGGTGAAAAAGATGCGTGTTTGACCATCGGTGCAGTCCTTTAAGTTGACCGGTTCCCCTTTAAACTGGGACTTCTGGTCAGTGTTTGATGTATCTGTAGTATTAAACAATCGTTTCCAAAAAACCATTAGATTGAAAGAGAAAACCCCTATTTAGTTACGTATCATAAACATTAAACAGAAATATAGTCAAACATTGTCATCTATGGTAATATATAGAGCAGATAGATTGGGTTTTTAAGAGTCGATGACATCTGAATTGTTAGGGTGAAAGTCCTTCCGGGGTGCGAAGTCGGTAAACAATCCGACTCTATAGGTACTGGAAAGCAGGTCACATCAGATCGAGATAATCAGGCATCAAAAGAAAACCAAATCCCTCAATAACAAGCAGTCCCAAATGCTTGATAGCTATGGGATAGAGGGTGTTGTAGTTCACCCAGTCAGGGTAATGCCGGCAAAATAAGGATATGTCTTATGTGACTATGTTCCTATGAACTATTCTCTCACAAAATTGAACAAAATTTTTTGCGCAGTCCCCATCTATAATCTTTGATTTAGATGGGGCCCGGCAAAAAGCAGAATTTGTGTTATCATACTGGGCGAGGCATATTTAGAAGGTAGGGTAAAGAATTAAGAGTTATATTCGGAGACACGACCTTTTGCCTGTAAGCAATTATCTATATCGATCATATTGCTTTTACTGAGGGATTAGTAAGCCAAAGTCTTACGGTTCGGTGAGGACACCACCTTTCTCGGTAACACCTTTAATCGGTGAAAAAGAATCCCCAACTATAATCTATGATTTAGTTGGCGTAGTGTTCAACAAATGGTGGGATCTTGCTTTGAGTGTTTGACTGAGGTTTGTACCTCGGAAGGCAGTAGGCTTTTTCCTGATACCTTTCTAGATGGTTCCATTTTAGCTAGTCGAGAACAAGAAAGGGAAAGCTTAATCTCTTCCTATTTGCTGGTCAAAAAAACGGAAAAATCTTACACTGATGATCTGATCCATAGAAAATAATTAACCATGAGTTGGACAAAAGTGCTTGCTGTTGATGATCTGCCAGTGGGATCTCGTCAAGTGGTAAAGACGGGAAACCATAACTTATTATTGTTGAATCATAACGGACAATATTATGCAGTAAAAAATAGCTGTCCTCATCTCAAGATTTCCTTAAAAAAAGCCAAAATCAACGAAGATGGTGCTTTAGTTTGTCCTATGCACCGTAGTGCTTTTGATCTCAAAACTGGAGCAGTAACAGAGTGGACACCTTGGCCCCCTTTAGTAGGAAAAGCTATGGGGATGATCTCTCAAGAAAAGGCTTTATCTGTGTTTCCAGTTAAAACAGAGAATGGGAGTATTTGGGTTGAGTTAAGTAATAGTTAAATATTATTTTGTTCCCATATATAGAGACATTTTTAATAGTGTCTCTATCCCCAAAAATACTTTTTATTGCCTTTTTTGTTGTTAGTTTCTTTATCAATTAAGGTGAAATATAAACTATAGAAAAAATCGAAGGAAAATCTATGTCGTCACCTTCTAAGCGAATATTATTTATTAGCAATGGCCATGGAGAGGATAACCACTCATCCTACGTTATTGAAACCCTATTACAACTGTATCCTAATCTAGAATTAGCAGCTATGCCTATTGTTGGGGAAGGTAATGCTTATCGTCGCTTAAATATACCCATCATTGGCCCAACCCAAAATATGCCCTCTGGAGGATTTTCCTATATTAACCGTTTGCGTCTCTTGACGGACCTAAAAGCGGGTTTAGTTGGCTTAACCTGGCAACAGTTACAAGCGGTTTGGCAATACGCCCCCAGTTGCGATTTAATTATGGCTACTGGTGATACTGTATCCCAAGGGTTTGCTTATTCCACTGGTTATCCTTATGTTTCCTTTATTTCTTGTTTATCAGCGTTGTACGAAGGAACCTTAAAAGTTGGGCCGTTTATTGGTACTTTTTTGCGATCGCCTCGATGTTTGGGGGTGTTTACCAGAGATCCTTACACGGCTAAAGATTTGAAACAACAAGGAATAGGAAAAGCCCTGTTTGGGGGTATTCCTTCTCTAGATAAATTACAACCAACTGGCAAAGATTTACAACTAAAAGCTGACTCTCCTATGGTAGCTTTATTACCAGGTTCAAGACTTCCTGAAGCGGTGCGTAACTTTAAATTACAACTCAATCTTATGCTAGAAATTGTTAAAGTTATATCTCCGGAAAAAATACAATTTCGGGCTGCTTTGGTACCAAAATTGATGAAAGAATTAACTACCATAGCTGATAGTGAAGGTTGGGAGTGTGAAGATAATAAACTAAGTTATAAAACCGAACAAGGACGCGTAGAAGTTATTTGTTATTCTGATGCTTTTAATGACATTTTACACAACTGTACGTTAATGTTAGGAATGGCAGGTTTAGCCGTAGATCAAGGCATTGCCCTGGGTAAACCGGTGATTCAAGTACCAGGAGAAGGTCCCCAGTTTACCTACGAGTTTGCTGAGGCACAAACCCGTTTAATCGGTAGTTGCGCGCAAACCATTGGCACTGGGCCTGCTACTTCGGAAACCCTCAAAGAAGCAGCGAAATGTGTTGCTAAAACTGTGGCAGATAAAGCTTATTTAAAGGAATGTGAAACGGAAGGAAAAGAACGTTTTGGACCACCTGGAGCTTCGGAAAGAATTGCAGAATTTTTATTATTCAATCTAAGGGTTAATAATTAGAAACCGCCGTTAACGATAGGGTATTATCTTCCTTTTTATTGTAATGTTTGTAATTGATTTAATACTTTTTCTGCATGATTTTTTACCCTAACTTTTGACCAAATGTAGGCAATTTTTCCCTCTGGATTAATAATAAAAGTAGAACGAACAATTCCCATATATTTTTTTCCCATAAACTTTTTTAAACTCCAGACACCATAAGCTTCAGCAACAGTATGATCTGGATCGCAAAGTAATTCTATGGATAAATCATACTTATCAATAAACTTACAATGAGACTTTTCTGAGTCGGGACTTATGCCAATAATTTTTGCAGAAAAACTTTCAAATTCTGGAGTTAATCTTGTAAAATCTTGTGCTTCTGTGGTACAACCTGGTGTATTATCTTTTGGGTAGAAATATAAGATTAACCATTGCCCTAAAATGTCTTTTAGATTGATAGTTTCACCGTTGTGATTATTCAATGTAAAATCAGGGACATTTTGTCCAATGTCTAATAGGTTACTCATAGTTTATTCTCAAAATAATAGTAAATTTTAACAATTTTAATTATCAAAAAATAACAAATCAAAAAACGGATAAATGAAAAACTAATTTCATAATTTTCCGTAATTTTACTCCTGACAGATTCTCTTATATTCCGTATTTTGGAGATAAATAACAAGAATAACAACATAATTTCTTTAATTATAGCCTTTCTCGGACTCATGAGGTACACCTAATACCTAACTCCGAACTCCGAACTCCGAACTCCTAAAACTAGAAAACTCTGTACCTCACAAGTATGAGAAGTGCTATATACCGATTGTCATTACTTTTGTGAAGTTATTTTTGTTATGTAGTTACTTTAATACTCTAGATAAATTATTATGATCGACTTAATTGTACCTAGTGCTATTGGTTTTGGTTTAGGGGGTTATTTGGGGAATAATTTAGCCAAAAAAGGAATCACTGCAGATAATGCTTTAGAAAAACATCAACAAACTGCTAGGATGATTTTTATCGGTTTAGCAGCTATTTTAACCGTATTAATTATCATTGATCGTTCTAACGTTGCTTACTCTCTTCCTCAACTATTTCCTCATGTCCTTTCTCTCTATATACAAGCAGTTTTTGATAATGTATTATTGTGTTTTGGATTTTTTCTTTTTGGACTCTTATTTCTTCTAGAATTATCAGGATGGTCATCGAAAAAACGACGCAATCAATTATTAGTTGGACTGGGGGTTATTACCTTCTGTTTATCCATATTATTTTATTTGTTTTCTCCTATTGTTAATGACGTGGGAGAATTAAAAATTGTTGATGGAGTTGTTATACAATCAACTACCGTAACTTGTGCGCCAGCAAGTATTGCAACTTTAGCAAGACTAAGCGAAAAACATCCAGAAATTAGCGAAAAAAAAGTGACTGAACTAACTCAAACTAATCGTTTAGGAACAAATACATTAGCAGAAATTTCAGCGATGGAACAGCTAGGATTAAACCCAGAATATCATCATAATTTAACCTTAGATGAATTAGTAAATCGTAAACAAATGGCTTTACTTCATGTTAAGCAACGGTGGTTAAGTCAACAGTTTCCCCATGCAGTTGTTTTAATAACTATTGATAGAAAAAGAGAAAAATTAATCTTAGGTAATCCTCTTTTTGGAGTGGAAACAAAACCATTTAATGAATTGAAAGGTTACTGGTTTGGCGAGGCAATTTTTATTAATTAAAATCAGTATAGTTTTTCTTAACCTTGTGAGTTATACCCTATATTCCTGTAGAGACGTTGTATGCAAGGTCTCTACAAAAAACAACGAAAGGATTTAAAAATTAACTTAAAAATTCTTCTAATTTTAGATGAGTTCCATTAACTAAATCCCAACCTGACTGGGGACGTTTACCAGATCGTTGAATTTTTGAGAGTAATAGTAATCCTTCTCCTGTTTTAATGACTGGTCCAAAATTTTTAATTAAACCAACAACTTCTCCAGGTTTTCCTATAGTATTATCTAAAGATTCTAGCTGATTTTTTAATCCTTGATAACTTTCATCTAATGCTTGTAGATAATCATCATCAATAGGAATAGTTGCCATTATTTTTAGTTTATCATCTCGAAAAGATGTAAAACAATTGGGATAAAATCCTCGTACTTGATTATGAATAGCGATCGCTGATTTATTCCAGTCAATTATAAAATCATCTTTCTTAATCAAAGAAGCATAAGTAGCTTCCTCATTATTTTGGGGAATAGATTCAATTTCATTAGTTTCTAATTTTCCTAGAGTTTCGATTAATAAATCTGCCCCTTGATTCGCTAATTTTTCAGCTATTTTATGAGCATTATCAAATAATTTTATATCAGTATAAGCCTTTAATAACATATCCCCCGTGTCCATACCCTCATCCATTAACATAGTAGTAATTCCCGTTTGAAAATCCCCGTTATAAAGACACCATTGAATAGGAGCAGCCCCACGATATTGAGGTAAAATGGAACCATGAACATTAATCGATCCCAATTTAGGCATTTGCAGAATTTCTAAGGATAAAATCTGTCCATAAGCTACAACTACAAAGACATCAGCTTGACTATTTTTTAAGATAGAAAGAGTATCTTGATCCTTTTTAATTCTTGTCGGTTGCCAAATAGGAATATCATAATTTAACGCTACTTTTTTAACTGCTGAGGGAATTAATTGTTTGCCTCTTCCTCTTCTTTTATCTGGTTGTGTTACCACTCCAATAACATTAAATTGAGGATGATCTAATAATTTTTGTAACGTGGGTACAGCAAATTGAGGGGTTCCAAAAAAGATAACCTGCATAATATTTTTACTAAAGTTCAATCCTATTTTAAAATAAATAAGACCTATTGGTTAACTACGAGGTTTAACAATAATTGCTAAAATAGGTAAAGTTTAACCATGAAGGAACAATGAAATTATGACCCAAACTGCCCCAGAAAACGCTATAGTTGCCCAAGATGTAGAAAAATGGTATGACAATAACTTTCACGTTTTACAAGGGGTTAATCTTACTGTAACTCAAGGGGAGGTTGTGGTTATTATGGGTCCATCCGGTTCAGGAAAATCTACATTTATTCGTACTTTTAACGCCTTAGAACCCTATCAAAAAGGTCTTATAACCATTGATGGTATTAAACTATCCCATGATCTCAAAAATATTGAAGCTATTAGAAGAGAAGTGGGAATGGTATTCCAACAATTTAATTTATTTCCCCATTTAACTGTTCTCAGTAATGTTACTTTAGCACCTATTTGGGTACGACATTGGAAGAAAGAAAAGGCCGAAGCTAAGGCGATACAATTATTAGAAAAAGTTGGTATTTTGGAACAGGCGCAAAAATACCCTGGTCAATTATCTGGGGGACAACAGCAACGGGTAGCGATCGCCCGCGCGTTGGCCATGGAACCGAAAATTATGTTATTTGATGAACCAACTTCGGCTCTTGATCCTGAGATGATCAAAGAAGTGTTGGATACCATGCGTAGTTTAGCAGATGGGGGAATGACTATGGTATGTGTCACCCATGAGGTGGGGTTTGCGCGAGAAGTTGCTGATCGAGTTGTGTTTATGGATGGAGGAAAAATAGTAGAAATAGCGACACCTGAAGACTTTTTTAATAACCCCCAAGAAGAAAGAAGTCAGAAATTTTTATCACAAATTTTGTAAATAAACTAAACTAAAATGATGCTCACTGAACCTGTTATCTTAAACCTTAAAAATGTTGGTTTAAGCAATGAACAATTTTATCAACTTTGCCAAGTAAATGATCAATGGCGACTAGAAGAAACTGCCCAAGTAGAATTAATTATTATGCCCCCTGTTGGTGCTATTAGTGGAAATAGAGAATCTGAGTTAAATGGTCTCGTTTGGTTATGGAATCGTCAAACTAAACTAGGGAAAGTGTTTAGTTCTTCTACAGTTTTTATCTTACCAAATGGGGGCAAACGTTCTCCTGATGTTGCTTGGATTTCTAATGAAAAATGGGATAGCTTAACCTTAGAAGAACAAGAAAAGTTTGCTCCTATTTGTCCTGATTTTGTCATAGAATTAAGATCAAGAACTGACTCTTTAAATCAACTACAGAGAAAAATGCAAGAGTATCTTAATAGTGGCTTAAAGTTAGGGTTTTTAATCGATCCGCAAAATCAACAAGTAGAGATTTATCATCAAAATGAAGCAAGCGAAATTGTCTCATTACCAACTACTTTATCAGGAGAAAATATCTTACCTGGCTTTAGTTTAGATTTACCTCTATTTTAAATTTCAATAATTATAAAATTAACATGGAAAGAATAGATTATCCTCAACTTATTCAAGATATTTTAACCAAACATTCTATTAATAATGTCAACAGTGCAACAGAAATACAGTTAATATTTGATAATAGAAATCACCACTATCAATTCCTAAATATAGGATGGAAAGAACAAAAAAGGATTTATGGTGTTATTATTCATGTTGATTTTAAAGATGATAAAATTTGGATTCAAAGAGATGGCACTGAAGTAGGAATCGCTAATGAATTAGTCAATGCAGGAGTTCCTAAACTAGATATTGTTTTAAGTTTTCTTGCTCCTTATAAACGACAATTCACTGAATTTGCTATTATTTAAAAAACTGTTGATCTATGAAACATAAAAGGACTTTAAATTGTAAGGTGGGCAAAGTTTTTAGATTATGAGTAGCTAAGATCATACTCTAATTTGCCCACCCTACGAGAGTCTTAAATCAAAAATAATGTTAAGCTAAGGCCGCCACAGACACTTTTCCTGCAATATTTTGGGCGATCGCAGTTAAAGCTTGAGCAGAGGCCGACTCTGGGGCTGACATAACAATGGGAACCCCATTATCTCCCCCTTCTCTCAGGGCAATTTCCAAAGGAATACAGCCCAATAGAGGCACTTGTAACTCTTTTGATGTTTTTTCTCCTCCACCGGAGCCAAACAGGTCATAGCTGCGTTCTGGTGCGTCTGGGGGGATAAAATAACTCATGTTCTCCACAATACCCAAAACATTAACCCCTAGTTTTTCAAACATTTTTAAGCCACGGCGAGCATCTTGGAGGGAAACGGTTTGGGGAGTGGTGACAATAACAGCACCGGCCATAGCAACCGCTTGGGCCATGGTTAACTGTGCGTCTCCTGTTCCCGGGGGCATATCTACCACTAAATAGTCTAACTCTCCCCAGTTGACTTGATAGAGAAATTGACGAATAATACCGTTGAGCATGGGACCACGCCAGACAACAGGTTGATCGGGATCGATTAAAAATCCCATAGATACCATTTTTACACCATAGTTAAAGGCAGGTTGCAGGATGTCTCCGGCTTCATTTTTCTCCACTTGCACTTCCGTATTTTCCAGTCCTAACATGGTGGGGACGTTGGGCCCGTAAATGTCAGCGTCGAGGAGGCCAACTTTTGCCCCGGTTTGGGCCAAAGCAACGGCAATATTGACAGCAACGGTACTTTTTCCTACTCCCCCTTTACCACTAGAAACAGCGATGATGTTTTTTGCTCCTGCCACAGACTGCTGGTCCGGGAGAGATGATTTTTGTTGAGGGGTTTCTGCTGTCACTTCTACTTCTACGTTTTCTACTCCTGGTAAGGTTTGAACAGCTTTTTTACAGTCTTCAACAATAAATTCTCGTAAGGGACAAGCAGGAGTAGTTAATACTAAGGTAAAGCTCACGTTACCGCCTTCTACGGCAACGTTACGAATCATATTTAATTCTACTAAACTCTTTTGTAATTCTGGATCTTGAACAGGTTTTAATACGTCTAAAATTGATTGAGTATCAAGCATTGTAATTGATAGTGTCTCCTATTAAGCAGCTTTATATAGCATTTCTCATGGTCATGAGGTATACCTCATATCTAACTCCGAACTCCGAACTCCGAACTCCGAACTCCTAAAACTAGAAAACTGTGTACCTCACAAGTATGGGAACTGCTATAGTTTGCTGCGATCGCTTCTATAATCAATTTTAACTGTTTTGGTGTCACTTCTTGAAAGTAATCTCATTGATATGATCACGACTTAATGATTGATAATTAGCAATTCCTGCGAGCGCTGATAATAATAACCAGCCGATTAAGTTTACTCTCAAATCAAAAATACTCACGTCTAACAAATTAAAAATAATACACAATACAAAAGCAAGTAAATAAGTGAATAATAATAAAAAATATTCTTCAGAATAAGCAAATATATTTTGAATATTTTTCTTTATTTTAGCCATTAAAATAACTACTTTTGCCAATATTGTCCCCACTAAACCACTAAATAATAATGTGCCAATTGCTCCAATTTCTGCTAACAACATCAAAAATAAATTGTGAGGATGTCCCATCCAAACATTCATCTTTTCTTGATAAACAGGGGTAAAATTGCGTAGTCCCCAACCCCACAAAGGACGCTGTAACATCATGTCCCAGGCAACACCCCATTGAGTGGTTCTTAACGCTGTGACATAACGGTCATCGTACATTTCATCTGTTAATCTTGCCCAAAAATAACTGGGAACTACTTGACGCATAACATCTTGATATACAGGAATCCAAGCAGCCCAAGCTACTAAAAATATAATCAATAAAACAGTAGCAATAATCCAATACCAACGTAAATAAATGGCAAAGGCTATTAACCCTAATAGAGCGAGTCCCCAGGCACTACGAGAATTAGTTAAAATTAAGCCAATACCATTAAATAAAATACCAACAGTTAAAATTGATAATTGCCAGTTAATCCACGAATCTTTCTGAAGAGAACGACGACGATAATGTAAAATCCATAAACCAATAGATAGAGTAAACGCAACCACCAAAAAAAAGGCTAAAGTATTGGCATACATTAACAAAGAAGACATCCTACCATCCGGATGACCGTAAGCCGTCATTTTAAGTCCAAAACTATGTAAAAATAACGGCGTTTGCCAGCCAAAAAGTAACTGCATAAACCCCAAAAAACAAACAGGAATTGAGGTTAATACAAACCACCAAGCCAGTTGATATAATTGCAGAAAATCCTGGAAAAAAAAGGGGAAAGATGCTATCATTAGAAAAGATGGTAAGAAGTTACCTAAACCTTCCCAACTGTACCGAGAATAAACAGCGAATAGGGAAGTTGTTATTAACCAAATAAATAGTAAGCCCCAACCCCGATTAATCGGATTGCTAATAATTTTTTTATATTTTTGTCGCCATAAACCGACTAAAACTATGCCAAGGGCAGTGGCTCCAAAATCAGCAGAAAAAGGGAGAAGAAAAACACCAAACTTGAGGGTATTTTCTAGCCAATTAACTTTAGTTTTATTCAATTGATTCATAAAAAATAATTTTAATAATGAACGCTTAATTATTAAGCAACCTCCCAACACTCCATGCGAGTTAAGCGAATTTGAGCTAGGGTAAAAACAACAGGAATAATACGCCCATAATTAGTGGCGATCGCCCGCCAACCGAGATCAGCCAAAAACCAACCCCATAAAACCGGGCCAACAAAGGATAAAACCCCCCTCACAACCCCATAACGGGCTGCTGTCATAGCCATACCCCGTCTTGCGGTATTAATAGCCACTTGGTTAGCAACGGCAGCCCCACCGCGAATAACAGCTTGTTGTGCCACTTGATAACGGGCAAAATGGAGGGCAAACTGTTGAGCAATATGTTTCAATAGCAAAGGCTTAACAATAGAACTAAGGGCAAAAGCACTGCTACCCTTTAAGACGAGATTGATCGGGTTATGTTGCAATTGTACCGGTAAAGCATCAGGAATATGAGATTTTGCCAGAGATGCTTGTATTTGCTCCATTAAACTATTTTGTTGTGCAGGGGGTAAATTTTTCCAGGCTTTGCCCAACAAATTTAAGAAAATATCAGCTTCAATATCGATAGTAGACATCTGATTAGAATAAGGAATTTTCAGGTAGTGACAAACCTGAATCAAAGTTTGACGATAACTAAAACGTTTCGTTTTGCGCTTTAGTACCGTTAAACCATCAGAAGCCAAAAAACGGAACCTGGCCTCAATTTTATCTAACCAAGTGTCCCAGTCTTGACTTTGAACTTCCATAGGGTTTGGAGTTTGTAAATAATCAAGGGGATTAAATTTACGGCAAAATAGAACTTGAGTTAGTTGACGTAACTCTTCTTCTGTGGCCATTTCTAACGCCGATCGCAGTTCATCCAAAATCAGTGCCTCCCAACAGGGTATTGAGTCGTAGGGTTTTCCTGGTAGCCTGTTTTCTAATGGTCAGGAAATCACCTCCATTATCACACATATCTTAACTTGTCTTGGTAGGATTTATCTTAAGTTTGTCGTGTAACTAAGGTTTTAATATAATTAAATAGTTTAGGTAAGTCTTCATTAATAACAGTCCAAATTTCATCCAAATCAACTTCATCATAATCATGGGTAATCACATCACGCATTCCAGCAATTGCTTTCCAAGGGATAGACGGATGTTGAGTTCTAAACTCCTTTGATAATCTTTTTGTGGCTTCGCCAATGATAGTAATACGACGTAAAATAGCGTCTTGTTTTTCTATATTCTGGCTCAATTCATTATAATCAACTCCTTGAGTGTATTGAAAAATAAGCTCAATTGCTCTCATAATATCAACTAAAGTTTCTTGATCCCTCGGCATAAATAACCTCTGCACTATCTAGAATATTTTGGCGGCGTATCCAGTTATGACTGTTTTCAATGGCTTTTTTACTCACTAAATCAACATCACGATTAAATAATAATTTCAGGGTTTCTATCATCTGTATTTTTTGAATCAATCCTCTTTTAGCCGTCGGTTGATAAGAAACCAATAAATCAATATCACTATTCTCATTAAAGTCTTCCCTTAAAATTGAACCAAAGACAGCTAGTTCTTTAATCTTATTTTCTTGACACAACTTAGCCAGGGTTTCAGGGGAAATCTTTAATCTTTTGTAAACTGTTTCGAGAGTCATATTACCTATTATATATAACTAATTTTTGATAGATTTTGTGACAAGAAAGTTAGGCTAATGGACAAATAGCTAATCACTCCTATATTATCTAATTTTTCTCACCTTCCCCAGCCTCCCAGTCACCCAGATCACGCAAACCCCTATTCAGAAATACCCTTTTGGCACTAAACTAGAAGTTTGCAAAATAATTGTTGATGTAGATTATTGAAAATGGCTGTAGGAAAAATTATCATTGCAGGTAACTGGAAAATGCACAAAACTCAGGCCGAGGCCCTGGAGTTTTTAACGGTATTAAAATCAAAAGTAGAAGAGACAGACGAAACCAGAGAGATCGTTCTCTGTGTCCCCTTTACTGCCCTTAGTATCCTTTCCAAAAGCTTGCATGGGGGAAAAGTTCGTTTAGGGGCCCAAAACGTCCACTGGGAGGATAAAGGGGCTTACACCGGCGAGATTTCTGGCCCTATGCTAACAGAATTGAGTGTGGACTATGTTGTAATTGGTCATAGCGAACGCCGTCAATATTTCTCAGAAACCGACGAAACCGCTAATTTACGAGTGATTACCGCCCAACGTCACGGCTTAACCCCTATTCTCTGTGTGGGGGAAACCAAGCAACAACGGGACGCAGGAGAAGCGGAAAGCGTTATTATTAATCAATTACAAAAAGGGTTGGTGGATGTGGATCAAAGCAACTTGGTGATTGCTTATGAACCTATTTGGGCCATCGGTACCGGAGATACTTGTGAGTCAACAGAAGCTAACCGTATTATTCGTGTAATTCGTGATCAATTATCTAATAAAAATGTCACCATTCAATATGGGGGTTCGGTGAAACCTAATAATATTGATGAAATTATGGCTCAATCAGATATTGATGGTGCTTTGGTTGGGGGTGCAAGTTTGGATCCGGTTAATTTTGCCCGTATTATTAATTATCAGTAACAATTTTGATTTGTAGGGGTTAACGTCCGTTAATCCCTATCATTTTTATTATTAATAATTATGAATAATTTAATTATTCGAGAACATAGTTTTGATTGGGGAAAACGCACTTATTTAATGGGAATATTAAATGTAACTCCCGATAGTTTTAGTGATGGGGGAGAATTTAATAGTCTTGGAACGGCATTAGAACAAGCAACAAAGATGATTGAAAGTGGTGCAGATATAATTGATATCGGCGGCCAATCTACTCGTCCGGGTGCTGAAGAAATTACCCTAGAAGAAGAGTTAAAACGAGTTGTTCCTATTATTAAAAAGTTACGTCAAAATAGTTCTATTCCTATTTCTATTGATACAACAAGAGCCGAAGTTGCTCAAGCAGCTATTACGGCAGGGGCCGATATTGTTAATGATATTTCTGGGGGAACTTTTGATGAAAAAATGTTTTCAACTGTGGCTAGTTTAGAGGTTCCTATTATTATTATGCACATTCGAGGAACACCTAAAACTATGCAACAAAAAACAGATTATCAAGACTTAATTAATGAAATCATAGAATGGTTAAAACGTCAAGTTAATCAAGCTCTTGAAGCAGGTATTGAGCAACATAAAATAATTATTGATCCTGGTATTGGCTTTGCAAAAAATTATCAGCAAAATATAGAATTATTAAAGAATTTATCTCGTTTTCATACTTTAAAATGTCCTATGTTAGTGGGAGTTTCTCGTAAGAGTTTTATTGGACATATTTTAGGGGAAAAAGATCCTAAAAAAAGAGTTTGGGGAACCGCAGCAGCTTGTTGTCATGCGATCGCTTCTAAAAGCGATATTTTACGGGTTCATGATGTTCCAGAAATGAAAGATATTATTAAAGTTTCTGATGCTTTATGGCGTTAATCACAAAGCTAATACGGAATGATAAGTGTGGTGAATCCCAGACCTCTTACTCAAAGGATTAGTTTAAGAATGATCCCTATAACAACACCAATAATAAGTCCTCCAGTGACTCCCATCCCTAAACTTATGATAAAAGAACCTAGAGAATGATGGCTATCTCCTAAACCTGTTCCTATAAATCCCACTATATAAAAATACACGATCCCTAACAATAACCCAAACGTTACTCCTCCAATTATTCCAATTTCTAACCCTTGATCACTAATAATTACTGCTACTATTCCTGGTATTATGCCTCCAAGATACCCTATCATAAAGAATACTATTGCTAAGGTTATATTACCCAATACCATAGGAATACTAGCTAAAATACTCCCCAGAATCAAACAAAACAAAAAAATTGCTCCTATTCTTTCTCCCATTTCTACTTGACCCCTTTTTTGGCTTTATTTACAACGATTAGATTTAAAGAATTTTAAGGTTCTTATATATTGGATTAAAGAATCAACTCCTGAGTGGAAGATATCAGTTTAAAATAGGGCAACAATCCCAAAGTTTTTCGATGTTGCCCATTTTTCTATTTAAAGTTTACCTAACTTTCTACAAAGATAAAGATTCTGAAGTATTAGCTGATTCTTCAGGATCAGGATATTTTAAAGAATTGGGATAAGGAGATTCTAAATTAGTTTCTCTCAATTCATCTACTTTTAAGAGGATTAAATATTCATAAAAAGCTTGTAAAGTACACCATGCAAATCCGGCTTTTCCGTCT
This sequence comes from Crocosphaera sp., assembly GCF_030064895.1. Taxonomy (GTDB): domain Bacteria; phylum Cyanobacteriota; class Cyanobacteriia; order Cyanobacteriales; family Microcystaceae; genus Crocosphaera. Next base: position 26,483 of record NZ_JASJEB010000091.1, read on the forward strand.
AAAATTCCACCTAATATAAAATACATATAGAACCAACGAACAACAGGACGCAAAGGTATTCTTAAAGATAAATCTTTTAAAGCGCGTCTGCGTTCAACTTCAGTGGAACCAAAGAACAATTTTTTCCAACTCACTCCCCCTTGTTCTAATTGATAAAGGGTTTCTTTAGCTTCATCGGTTGAATAACGATTATGTTTTTCTATCCAACGACTTAAACCTTTACCAGAGGTATAGTGAGGATAGGTTTCTTTGAGAAAATCCACCGGTCCACTGTAAATTTCCCGTTCTGTGTGGCCATAATCTCCAAACCAGACTTGGCCCTTTTCAAACAAACGCATCTGATAACGGGGATATTGGGTACTGCGACGAATCCATTTACCCATAAAAATGACCCGTTCTGCCACATAGTAACCGATCGCTTCTTTCTTTTCACTGGCGGCCACACATTCAGCAAACAATTCTGGGGTCATGCGTTCGTCTGCTTCTAAAATATAGACCCATTTATTTTTGGTGGGGATGTTTTTCAGCATCCAAGTCCGTTGTTTACCGTGACTTTCAAATTCGTTTTGAACAACTTTCACAGGGTAACGGGAAGCGATCTCAATAGTGCGATCGCTACTATAGGAGTCAACCACAATCACTTCATCGGATAAATTAATTACGGACTCGATACATTCGGCAATATCGACTTCTTCGTTATAGGTAAGGATATAGATAGAGATCATTAGTCTTTTAAGATAATTTTAAGGTTATGGTCTAAATTTAAACGTTTTTCTTCTATTGGTTAGTTTATCAAGGGAATTAAAGTTTGTCTTTCCTGACTCCTAATTTGTAACATTATCCCCCTAAATCACTATAAAATAAATCTTAAGATACAGCACCAGGAGGTTTTTGTGGCACTATACGCGGACTTACATCGTCATTTAGGGGGATCTGTGGTTCCTCGCATTCTCTGGCGATATTTTAAGCGTCATAACCCTGATATGGCGCAACGGTTTCCAGAGTACCCTAATTTTGAGGAGTTTTACACCCGCAAACGAAACACCCTGGATGAATATTTAGAACTGCATACTTTAGTGGAAAGTGTGCAAAGGGAAGATACTCTTCCCTATTTCATTTATCGTTTAATTCGTGGGGCTTATATTTTTGAAAATTTAGCCTATTTGGAGTTACGTTATACTCCTTATCTTCGCACTCCAGAACATCTTAATCAGTCTCAAAGAATTGAGGCCATGACTAATATTGTGGAGATAGTGGGTAAAGCTAGTCAAGTTAAAGAATATCCCATTATTATTAGTCAAATTCTCTGTATGCACTCCCGTTTACCCTACGAGGTAAATAAGGCAATTGTTGATTTAGCTGCACAAATGCGAGACTATGTTTGTGCGATCGATGTAGCCGGGGGTGACTCCCATTATCGAGAACGGTTGGATGAGTTTATTGATCTCTATAAATATGCGCGATCCCTTGGTCTAAAAACCACTGGCCATGTTTATGAAACCCCTGAAGGTTGTTACCCTGAATTATTGCCTTATTTAATGAGAATTGGCCATGGTATCCAAATTCCTTTAAAATATCCTGAATTATTACCCCAACTGGCCGCAGCAAATCAATGTTTAGAAGTTTGTCCTACTACTTATTTAAAGACAGGAACTTTAGAGAGCTTACACGAGTTAAAAATAGTTTTTGATCGCTGTTTTGATGCGGGGGTTGATATTGTGATATGTACAGACAACGCCGGACTTCATAATGTTCGTTTACCCTTTGAATTTGAAAATCTTTTGACTCAAGATGTGATCGATTTTCACCAGTTACAAGCTTGTCAAGATGCAGCGTTTCGTCATGCGTTTGCTTGGCCTTATAAAGAACCTCCAGCTTCCTTATTAATTGGCTTACTTAAGGATAATTCTTCAGAAGAAGAACAGGAATTATTATCGATTTAATTCCTTGTGTAGAGATGTTTAATTAAACGTCTCTACAAGCATAAAGCGTCATTGTATTCCAAGGATTGAACGGTTATCCGTATCTAACTAATTACATGGAATCTGAGCTAAAATGTGTACAGTAGGGTGAGCATTGCCCACCTTACCTAAAGAACCGAAAAATACCTCAATCTTATGAAATTCCCTTTACAATTTATTTATGATTGGTATCGCAACGCAATCCGTCACCCCCAATATCGTTGGTGGGTAATTTTGGGGACATTTGTTTATTTTGTTAGTCCTTTTGATATTTCTCCCGATTTCTTTCCCCTTGCTGGACAAATTGATGATTTTGTGCTATTGACTCTATTAATAACCGAACTATTTCAAATGATAGTTGAAAAAGCACAAAACCCCGATCAAGTGATTGTAGAAGATGCTCCAGAAGGTGAGACAATAGAAGTTAATGCAGTTTCTGTAGATGACAATTCAAATTACAATAAATAAATCAAAATTATGAGTGATTCTGCAACAATATTATTAGTAGATGATGAACCGAGTGTTAGAGAATCGGTGCAAGCTTATTTAGAGTTTAGTGGAGATTTAACCGTTAAAGTTGCCACTGATGCAACTAATGCTTGGGAAATATTACAAAAAACAATTCCTGATGTCATTGTTTCTGATATTATGATGCCAGAAATTGATGGTTATCAGTTCTTAGAGCAATTGCGAGATGATCCCCGTTTTGAAAGCATTCCTGTTATTTTCTTAACCGCTAGAGGGATGACTTCGGATCGAATTAAAGGTCATAAGGCCGGTTGTGATGCTTATTTACCTAAACCCTTTGATCCCGAAGAATTAGAAGCAATTGTTAAGAATTTATTAGAAAGGAGAAAAGTTAATGAAAAATCCGGTAGTGACTCAGCAAAATTAGAAGAAATCGCCCAAGAAATTCGGGAATTAAAAGAACAACTTGGACAACAACAAAATAGTTTAACCACCACACCACCCCCAATAAAAATTGATTTAACCCCTAGAGAACAAAGTGTGTTAGACCTAGTTGCAGAAGGGTTGATGAATAAAGAAATTGCAGCGCGTTTAGAAACAAGTGTGAGAAATGTGGAAAAATATGTTAGTCGTTTGTTTAGTAAAACAGGGACAAATAGTCGCACCGAATTAGTCCGTTTTGCTTTGAAACATGGTTTAACTGAATAGTTTATTTAGTATGCTTAAAAATGGATAAATTAGAATATTATCGTTCTTCGATTCAGATTATAAAGGAATATACCGCAAGCTGTGGGTCAGTTTTCGGGTGCTTTTCAGGACATTGCTAAGGAGTTTGATGTGCCATTTATTGCTTTAGCACAGATTAATAGAGGGGTGGAAAGTCAGGCGAATAAACGTCCGACAATGGCTGATATTGAAGATTCTGGGGATATAGAACAGGATATGGATTTAGGGTTATTATTATATCGGGATGAATATTATAATTCAGAGACTAAAGATAAAGGGGTTATGGAGATTAATGTGGCTAAAAATAGGAATGGGGGGACAGGGGTTTGTAAGGTTTTGTTTGAGGCTAGTGTAGGAGGATTTCGTCATAGAAAAGATGCTGAAAAAAATATCTATAGCAATAGACAGGCTAGTTAGGACACATAAATTATATTTTAAGGGAACAGGGAACAGGGAACAGGGAACAGAAAAATGTCCTAATAGCTTTGGCGACT
>NZ_JASJEB010000088.1 GCF_030064895.1 Crocosphaera sp.
ATATTTGAAAACACTTACCGTAACTATCATGACATTCAGAAAACCTTGCAATCTCAACAAGACTATCAAGCTATGCCAGCTAAAGTATCTCAACAAGTTTTGATGATACTTGAGAGAAACTGGATAAGTTTTAAAGAGTCTAATTTAGCTTACCAAAAAACACCATCAAATTATCAGAAAGGTCAAAAAAATCAAGTAACTTTTTCTGGGAAAAGAGTAAATAGAGGTTTGTATCGTACTGGCAAAAGAAAATTAATCAATGCCGATGTCAACGGTTCGTTGAACATCATGAGAAAAGCAGTCCCAAATGCTTTTAGCTATGGGATAGAGGGTGTTGTAGTTCACCCAGTCAGGGTAATACCAGCAAAATAAGGATATGTCATATTTGACTATATTTTTATGAACTATTAATGTTTAAATTTACGATAAATACGTAACAAAATCTTTTCAAACTCTACCCAAACAAACATCAAACTACTAAACAGTAAACAGATCATTAATTGTTGGCCTGTTAACACTGTCGTATTGAAGAAAGAGCGTAACGGAGCAACATAAACTAACATTAATTGTAGAATTGTCGTAACAATAACAGCAGCCCAAAGATAAAGGTTAGAAAAGGGGTTCATTTCTATAGCTAAACGAGTTGTGGAACGGGCTGCGATCGCATGACCCATTTGGGCAATACAAAGGGTAGTAAATACCATTGTTTTCCAACTTTCGGGATCGTGGCCAGGTTGTTGAGAATCATAAAATGCCCAACGCATCAAAGTAATAGTAACAATAGAAAAAATAATACCAATACGAACAATATAAGACCCCAAACCACGAGCAAAAATGCTTTCTTGAGGACTAGAAGGAGGACGTTCCATAATATGAGGATCAGCCGGTTCCACTGCCAAAGCTAAAGCAGGTAAACCATCCGTTACTAAATTCATCCAAAGAATTTGTAGAGGGATTAAAGGCACACCAGAAAGTCCCATTAAAGGTGCAGCAGCAATAGTAATTACTTCCCCCACATTACTGCCTAAAATATATTTAATAAAGTGACGAATATTGCTATAAACCACCCTTCCTTCTTCCGTTGCAGCGACAATGGTGGCAAAGTTATCATCTAACAAGACCATATCACTGGCTTCCTTGCTCACATCCGTGCCTGTAATACCCATAGCAAGACCGATATCCGCTTGTTTGAGGGCGGGAGCATCGTTTACCCCATCCCCAGTCATAGCCACAAATTTATTGCGTTTCTGCAATGCTTGAACAATGCGTAATTTATGTTCGGGAGAAACACGGGCATAAACACTAACCCTTTCTACTTCTTCCTCCAACTGGGGTTGAGATAACTTCTCTAACTCTCGTCCCCCTAAAATATGACCCTCTGCTTGGATGATACCTAACTGTTGCGCAATAGCTTGGGCCGTGAGTTGATGATCCCCTGTAATCATAATGGGACGAATACCGGCAGACTTACATTTAGCGACAGCGGCCTTAACTTCGGGTCGAGGTGCATCCATCATTCCCACTAACCCTAACCAAACTAACCCTTGTTCTGCTTCTTCTGCTTGGGTTGCGTCTGGTATCTGTTCTAAAGGTTTATAGGCCAACCCTAAAACCCTTAAGGCACGTTGGGCCATACCATTATTACCGCGCAATACTTGTTGTTTTTGTTCCTCGGTTAAAGGATTAACCCGTTGTCCTTGTTGATAATATTCACATCTTTCTAAAATCAGTTCGGGTGAACCTTTAGTAAATAAGACATATTGATGATCCCCTTGACTTTGCCAACTAGGCCAGCGATCGCCTGTATGACTGCCTTGACAGATTGTACTCATGCGTTTGCGTTCGGAAGTAAAGGGAAACTCTCCAACTCTGGCATATTGTTTTTCCAAGACTGACTGTTGTAACTCAGCTTTTCCTCCTAAAGCGAGTAAAGATCCTTCCGTGGGATCGCCCATAATGTTCCAGTCGCTGCCTTCTTGGGATAAATGGGCATCATTACATAATACTCCTGTAAATAATAAGGCTTCTAGTGCTGCAAAACGACTATAACGAATACTACTTTTCGCTTCGCTACAAATAAACTCCCCAACTGGTTCGTATCCTGTTCCTGTTACTTGATAGTTGCCTTCGAGGGTTTCTACTTCTTGGACAACCATTTTATTCTGGGTTAAGGTTCCTGTTTTATCGGAACAAATAACGTTAACCGATCCCAATGTTTCCACTGCTGGCAGTTTACGGATCAAGGCGTGGCGTTTAACCATGCGTTGGGTTCCCAAAGCTAAGGTAACGGTGATAACTGCAGGTAAACCTTCCGGAACCACAGCAACGGCCATACTCAAGGATATTTCAATTAATTCTTGTAATAGTCCCCAACCTGCTTTGAGGGTTCCCCCCACAACCACCAAGGCAACCATGAGCAAGGAACCCGTTACCAAAACGTTCCCTAACTGGGTCATACGTCGCTGTAAGGGGGTTTCCTCTGTTTCCACCGATTGCAACATTTCGGCGATTTTCCCCAGTTCTGTATCCATTCCTGTGGCTGTAACCACAGCTTTTGCCCTTCCCTGGATCACTTCTGTGCCGGTAAAGACCATATTGACGCGATCGCCGATGGAGGTGTCTTCTTGTAATCCTTGGGTTAAGAAATTTTTCTCAACGGCCTGTGCTTCTCCTGTTAAGGCTGATTCTCTTATTTGGAGATGAGATCCGTCTATAATTTGACCATCGGCGCAGAGAGTGTCACCGGCTTCCATTAGGATAATGTCCCCTGGTACTAATAAGGGTGCATCTACTTCTTGACGTTTTCCTTCTCTTATTACTTGTACTCGGGGAGAGGATAGTTTTTTTAAGGCTGCTAAGGCTTTTTCGGCACGAGTTTCTTGTAAATAGCCTAAAAGTCCGTTTAAGATAACGATAGAAAAAATAGCAATAGTATCTTTAAAGGGAAGTCCGCTTTTAGTTGTGCCACTGTTACGTAATTCAACAATATCTAAAATGCCGGAAATAATAGCGACCACGATCAGCATGATTAACATAATGTTAGTAAACTGATCTAGTAGTATTTCCCAGTTACTACGGCCAGCACTTTCTTCTATTTCGTTGCGGCCATAGTGTTGTTGTCGTTGAGCAACATTTTCTGTATCTAAGCCTGTTTGGGGGTTAGTTCCCAAGGTGTCTAGGGTTTTGGCTACAGAATAAGTATGCCAGGGTTGTTTCTGTTGCGGTAGGGTATGGGCGGAATAGGATTTGATCACAAGAACAAGGATGGGTTAATTCTCTACTGCTACATAAAACTGACACAACGCGACATCATAAGACACATTGAGGTTTACTTCCTGCTTCGTCCAGAACCGTCGGCGGCACTCTGTCCACAGGCTAACACGGTATAGCCTACCGCTTGATTAGCTAATACTTTGGCTGCATTTAAGTCTCTATCCATTTCTAATCCGCACTCACAACGATAAATCCGCTCTGATAGAGACAATTCCTTCTTAATTAAACCGCAGCGAGAGCAAGTTTTAGAACTAGGAAACCATCTGTCAACTATAGTCAATTTTGACCCATAAAGCTCACATTTGTACTCTAGCTGTCTTCTGAATTCATAAAAACCCAGTTCTGAGATGGCTTTAGCTAATTTGCGATTAGCTAACATTCCTTTAACATTGAGGTCTTCTATAACAATAGATGAGAAGTTTTTAGCTAAATAACTGGTAATTTTGTGAAGATAATCTCTTCTTAAATTAGCCACTTTAAGATGTTGAGATGCTAGAGATATTCTGGCCTTGGTTCGATTTTTTGAACCCTTAACTTTCCGGCTAAGGTTTCTATGAAGTCTGCTTAATTTTTTAGCAGCTTTTCTGTAGGGTTTTAGATTAGGAAATACTTCTCCATTACTTAAAGTGGCTAAGGTTTTAATTCCTAAATCTACAAAGGCATATTGATAAACCCTTGAAGATAATTGTGATTGCCAAGAATAATGTGGTTTGACATAATTAGTGTAGAACTTTTTAAGTTTATTAGCTGTGGGTTTTAATCCCTCTTTATAGGTCACACTCCAAGCTTTTAGCCCCCAATTAAAAACCCAACGGCTATAACCTGCGTGTCTCGCCATTATGGTTTTTTGTTGGTTATTGAGTTTTAGCTTAGTTCTAAAACCTAGTAGCATATCTTAAAAAGTTCCCAATGGTTCGATTATATCAGACTCAAGGTCAAGAGGTAACAACACTCCTCATTGTATCGCCTTGTGACGTTTTGTTCTATAAATAAGGGACGCTTAGGAATGCTCTCCCTGATCTTACTGTTAACTTTCGGCACTGTTAATCTTATCTCGGTTTTAAGGATTTCACCATCATAGTATTACTGACTTAAGCACATTCATCAACAGCAATTAAAGATTTTTGTTGTGATTGTAATTGATACATATGGTTAAACAAATTCCAACAATATTCTTCAGATAGTCCACAAGTCACGGCACCCCGTAATACTACATTCAAATACCAATCATTAGGGGCTAATTCTTGGGGTAATTTATCGATTACCACATAGGTTCTCACATTAGTATAAACTTTTCCTTGACTCTCAACAGTGACAGTGTGTTGACGATACCCATTGCGTGGGACTTCTTCCCTTTCATCGAGGCGATCACTAAACCGCCAAGGGAGATGATACAGTACCCCTTCTACTTTACCATTGGGGTCCTCAACCACATCTAATGCGCCACAGTTGCGCCGTAGGGAACGACGATAAAACCCCAACCGATACCCTTCTAATATCCCTATTCCCACTATATACTGATGAGTCTTTTCCCCAAAGGTTCGTTTTAAGTCCACTGGACACATACAAGAACCATAGGCAAAATAGTAAAATGAGGGTTCTAAGGTCCCTTGAGGTTGCCAATGACTTCCCTGTGGATGATGATGACTGGTATGGTTGGTTGCTATTTCGTTTCCAATAAACGCAGAGGTGTTAGGGTTTGGACTCATAGCTAATAATCAATGGTTTATCTTTTATCATTCATTGTATCCTAATGGTTGAGAAATTTTCAGATACAAAGGATACTTTTCTGCTTAACGCTTAACTTTTTTGTTGAGTGGGACGCAATAAAATGTCATGAATTTGTACATAGTCTGGTTGGGATAAAACATAGTAAACTGCGTTAGCAATATCTTTGGGTTGTAAGACAGGAAAACGACTATAAAGTTCTTGGGCTTTTTCTTTATTATTGTTGTATTTTTCAGCAAATTCTGTTTCCACAAAACCTGGACTAATAGACGAGATTTTAATGTTTTTCTTGGCTTCTCTTAACTCTTGTCGTAACCCTTCTGTTAACGCCCTCACTGCGTATTTACTAGCAGCATAAACTCCACTATATAAAGGCACACGATGACCGGACATTGAACTAATATGAATAATATGGCCTTGGTTGCGATCGCTCATATCTTTAATCGCTTCACGGGTACAAATACATAAGGCTAAAACATTCACTTCTAACATTTCTCGCCATGCTTCTGTTTCCCCTGTCATTAATGGTTCTTTATGACCTAAACCGGCATTATTAATTAATATATCAAGCCCACCCCATTTATCTCTAACTGTGTTAAACATATTCAATATTTCTGCTTGTTGACGTAAATCAACTTTTAGGGCTAATATTTCAGTATTTTTTTCTTGTAACTTTTCTGTTAATTGATCTAATCTTTCTTGACGACGGGCGCAAATAACTAAACGATAGTTGTCTGCTGCTAAACGATGGGCGATCGCTTCTCCTATCCCACTGGATGCACCAGTAATTAAAGCAACTTTTCTAGATGATTTTTCTATCATAATACCAATTATCCTTGATGATGTTTTTTATGGATATTGTTTTTAGTAATGTGCAAATACAATGTATTAGCTTGACATATTGCATAAGTTAACATAACATAGTAAGGTTTGAAATGGTATAGTATTTTTCTTGGGAGCCTGTCATTTTTACAACCTATAGCAATCAGTAATGATTCATGAGATATCTCTTTTCTTATCTGTTGCCTGTTGCCTTCTACTCAGACTTAATTCTCACAACTGATATTAGTTCAATTATTCCATAATTTCCTTAACTAATTTTTCTGCTTCTTGTTTTGTCTTAATTTCTCCATCTAAAGTTAAAGCGAGTAACCGATCTAAGACAAGTTTATACTGTGGTCCTGGTTTATACCCCATGCGTTTTAAATCATTACCATTTAAGGGTGCTTGAACTTTTGACCATTGGGTTAAATATTGCCAAATAATTCGTCTAATTTCTTTGTTAGAGTTAACTGCGACTAAAATTAAATCTGCCAATTTATGGGGATATAATTGTTTATATTGATCGCTTATTTTCTTACATTTTGATAACATCTCTTGCGTTTCTGAATAAATAATGTTATTTTTATCTATCCTTTCTAGACTGTCTTTAGGTAGTTGTAAATTAAGCGCAACTTGTTTTCTTTGTTGGGGATTAATTTGAGAAATTAATATTTCTAAACGTATCAACCAATGACCAATATTATTATCAGGATCAAGATATCTTAGCCAACGAGAAGCACAACGAATTTGCCACCATATTTTATCATCTAATTTTACTTGATTATGTAAGCATTTAAAAGCATCTAAATATGACAACAATTTTAAAGCTTGTCTCCAATAATTTGCTTCTAAAATATACTTCAATTCAGCTTTTAATCGTGTTGTTAAGGCAGGAGTTACATGATTTTTAAGTTTTAGTTTATCATAGATACCGCTTTCAATAGCATAACGAATATAGGTTTCTGTTTGGGGTTCAATTTCAAAGTTTAATCTAACAGCAAATCGCACAGCACGATAAATTCTGGTGGGATCTTCAATAAAACTATTAGCATGAAGTACCCGAACTTCTTTACCTTTTAAATCTAATAAACCACCAAAAAAATCTAATAATTCTCCTTCCCTCGGTGGGGTTAATTTAACTGCTAAAGAATTAATAGTAAAATCCCTTCTATATAAGTCTTGACGAATAGAACTTGCTTCTACTTCTGGGTTAGCTGCCGGGTAAGGATAAAATTCAGTTCGTGAGGTAGCAATATCGAGACATAGTGACCCAAACTCTGGATCTTTATGCCATAACAAAGCTGCTGTTTTAAACTCACCATGTACTGATAATCTAGATTTAGGATATTTTTTCTGTATGCTTGAAGCTAATTCAACTCCTGCTCCCACATCAGCAGATTTATGAAATCCATCTACAACTAAATCAATATCTTGAAGTAATACTTTTTGATTATCTTTGGTTAGTAATAAGTCTCTAACTGCCCCTCCTACAATGTATAAATGCCAGCCTTTTTCCTCTGCTTCTTGAGCAATCATTTCTAATAATTTCCAAGTAGAACTTTCCAAAGAGTGACTTATTGAAGGTAATAAACAGGAAAACGTTGCCACTCTTTTCCCATTTTCGTCTTTAACTTCTGTTCTCTGTTGATGAATTTGTCTTAATAAGTCAGTACGTGTAACAATTCCTAAGAGTTTATTATCATCAATAACAGGTAATCTTCCCACATCATAAGTTACCATAATTGATTCAATATCAGGTAATAAAGTATCAGGAGTAATGGTTTTGAGGTTTTTGGTCATATATCCTTTTACTGGTGCATGACTAAACCCATGATGCAATGCTAAATCTAAATCTCGGCGTGAAATAATACCAACTAAATGATCATTTTCATCCACCACCGATAACCCTGAATGACCATAGCGAAATAACACCCTTTCTGCTTGTTCTATAGTAGTTTGCGGACGAATAGTCCTCACTGGAGAAGACATTAAATCTCTGGCCGTTAAAGGGTGGGGAATTTGAGGAATAAATTCTTCTACTAATTGCTTTAATTTGCTTTCAGCATCGACATTTCTTAACATTAAAGAAGCGGCTTGACTATGACCACCCCCTCCATAAATTGAGAATAATTGATTAAGATTAGTTCCTTCAATACGAGTCCTCCCAATCACAACTAAACGATTTTCAGGATATGGCTTATTATTATGTCGTTTGTGATAAATATGAGCAAATAATAAAGCATCACTTTCGCTTAACTCTATTAATCTTTCCGTTAAATTAGATAATCCTGAGACAAAATTTTCTGTTTCAATGAGTACCCAAGCAACCCGATATCCTCGAATATTTTTTGTTTCTAATTTATCTAAAGCTTCTGTAAAAATTTCTTGTAATTCAGGTGTAAAACCTGGGTCACAATATTCAGCAATAATCTTAACATTTGCTCCCATTTCCATTAACCAAGCTAAGGCTTGAGCATCTCTCGCAGTTGACTGGGCAAAGGTCAAAGAACCTGTATCAACATGAATTCCTAAACCCATAATAGTCGCTTCAATGGGGTTAGGATTAACCTTTTCTTGCTGCATTTTTTCCACAATTAAAGTGGTACTAGCCCCCACTGCTTCTATTTGTTGGAAAGTAGCAGGAATATCCGATTTACTGTTGAGATGATGGTCGTATAATTCCACACTTTTAATCTGTGGTAAACTCAACCATTCTGCTGCTTTTCCTAAACGGTTAAGTTGTTGATTATCTACTACAATTAAATGACGAATTTGTTTAGGGTTAACACTTCTTAACTCAATGAGAGCAATTTCATCTCGATGTAATGCTAAAAAATCCTTAACCTTTGGATGGGCCCCACCAGTTAAAACGATGCGACTTCCTACTCTGAGACAAGACAAACCAACGGCCGCCCCTAATGCGTCAAAATCAACTGTCTGGTGGCATAAAATTAAGTCCATAACGTCCCTATCAATTTGCGATCGCTAATCTAATTTTATCTTTTTGACTGCTGAAACTTCACGAGACTCCAAGAATTGTTGTCTAAGTCAATTTTTTTCAGTTTATAATGAGCGGTTGAATGTTGTCCATAAAGGATAAACTCACAATGAGATATTTCGTTAATAAGCAGTTTATAATCACCGAAGTCTACTTTTTTTATTTTTCCTCTTCCTTTACTAATAGTTCCTTCATAACTTAAATAAATCAAGCGATGATCTTGAATTTTTTTAACTATGATTTTTTGTTCTTGTTGAATTTCAGACAAAGGAATTGTTAATTGCCATGTAGCCAAAGTTTCGCTATATTCCAGCATTAAATCATAGTGAGGTTGACCGTAACCTGTATGATGATGAAAAACAAATTGTTTTAACATTGTCTAAAACCTTTGCCCGATAATAAAATATTGTACTACAATTAATAGTCATTCAATACCATTAATATATTTCATATCTAAGAATAATAACTTTCCATTACTCGTCCAAAACTATATATTTTTTCTTAATATATTTTGTATGATAGGCAAATTTATCTACATGATGAATAGTTCACATCAGTTTCTAATTTGCCCACCCTATCGTGTTAAGATTGCTTTATAAGAACCATAATTTAACTAAGGACAATAACTTTCCATAACTCGTCCAAAACTATAAATTTTTTCATAATAGTAGCTACTAACTTTATCTCCTTGATCAGATAAAGGATCGATGGCAATTTTATTCCGTCCTACATCTTGACCTGAACTATGAATATAATAATTGTCCCCTAAATAAAGGGCAACGTGATCAACTTTCTCGTTAGCAAAAAAGATTAAATCCCCTGGCAATAATTCCTCATAAGAAATGTTTTTAACAAAGAATTCTTGTTGATAAGAATCCCTCGGTAGCCAGATTCCTGATGCAGAAAACGCAGCTTGCATGAGTCCAGAACAATCATAATTAGGGGCAACTGTACCTCCCCATAAATAATAATTAGGTTCTGCCATTGCTGCTTTAGTAAAATCAATAATATCAGGGATATTTTTTTCAATTTCTTGACGAGATATCTGTTTATATTGATAACTTTTAGGACAAGGTTCTAAGGTTGGCAAATCATTCAAAGACAACCAAGCTAAGTAACCATCTTCACATAATCGAACCTGTATAAATTGATTAGTTATAGTTGTTTCTAGTAGCTTAAGATGTCTTTGGGTAGCTGCTTGAGTAGCCAACTCTTGCCCCGTCGGTGAATTGTATAAATTAAGGGAAATAGGGCAATAATATTCGCCAGAAGTGGATGAAGGTAATAATTCTAGAGACGTTGCAGGGGAAGACAATACTAACATATCCTCGTCAGAACCGATAAGATAAAATAATGTGCATAGGGTTTCGCCTTGATGGTACTAAATATTTTGACTTTGAACATATCTAATTTTGATTAAGTTTCAAAACTCAAGGACAAGTAAAGCCCCGAAAACTCGTGCTAGAGCGTTAGTTCTTTATGCGTATTTTTCGCCAAAAATCAATGTGTAAGACCTTGAATCAACTATTAGCACCATCAGAGACAACGACAGAGAAGGATTGTCAGATGTTCCAGAAATATCAAGAAATACAGACAAACTTACCCAGAAACTTATTGATTTTTTTGTAAAATTCGCTACAATCTTCTTAGAGTCTCAAAAATAATCGTTTTAGTTCCTTCAACTAGGGTTGTCATCTAAACCCATTATTCTCTCATTAAACATTTTTAGGAATTACTAACAATGGATTGTAGTAATATTCAGTTTTCTCTACAAAAATCAAAAATCGATTACCAACAGTTACAAATGTTGTTCAATCAAGCAGCATTTTGGGCTAGAGAAAGAACCATAAAAGACTTGAAAACTGCGGTTTCCAATAGTAATCCCGTGGTAACAGTTTGGGATGGTAAGACCATGATTGGTTTTTGTCGTGGAACTTCTGACGGGGTTTATCGGGCTACTATTTGGGATGTTGTTATTCATAAAGAATACCAAGGATTGGGATTAGGTCGTAAGTTAGTTGAAACTGCATTAAGTCATCCTTTGATGAGTCAAGTAGAAAGGGTTTATTTAATGACAACTTATCAACAAAAATTCTACAAAAAAATCGGCTTTCAAGAAAATCAATCCACCACAATGGTTCTCCAAAATGCCTATGATATTAATCCTATTTCTTTAGGAGATAGTTCTATGATAAACGAACCAAAGGCATTAGAAACTGTAACCTTGTAAGGGTTTCTGGTTCACCTTGGGGGGAGATATCTAAAAGGTTTAAATCTCCTCCCATTTTTCCCAATAGGGTTTGGCATAATATCAAGTTCATGCTTGGTGATAATTGTAGATTATTATTCCAATTTTTAACAGAAGCTAAAGTTGAGTCGGAAGTTTGTAAGTCTTCTTGTTGTTTTTCCCACTGCCGAAAAGAAGAAGGAATATCAATAAAAACTATTGCAGCATCTTCTCTTTCATTTAATTGACTTGTGATGATAATTTTTCTCTCTTCTATCAGATTTATACCTGTATCAACTAAAGTAGTTAATGCTTGAATTAAACGAGCTTGATCTGCTTGAATAAAAATCTTAGTTTCGATCTGTTTTAATTCGATTTTATAATTATAATTTATTGCTTGAAATTCGGTTAAGTTATAAACTTCCTCAAGGATATTATTTAAGCAAACTGTTTCAATATTAAGATCAATTTTACCGTAATCAATCTTAGAAATAGTGACAATTCTATCAATAATTGCTACTAATTTTTTCGCTGCCTCAAAACCCTGTTGTAAAAATTCTTTTTCTTCTTGAGGATCTTCGCATAAATCTTCTAGAATTAATTGATGTAACCCCATTAAACTGCTCAAAGGAGAACGTAATTCGTGAGCAGTTTTTGCTAAAAAGCCACTTTTAAACTGACTAATCTGTGCTGTCATCAAGTAAGCTAATTGAGTCGCTTCTAGTTGATTTTCTAGGGTTTTTATCCTTTCCATTAATGATTTCCTCTTAATTGAATACTGCCTTGACGCAAAATATTCCATCCTTGATTAGTCCATTTTGCCACAGTTGAAGGTAAACCACTACCGTATTTTTTCTGATTGTTTAATTGTTCTTCATCTAATACTAAAACATCAGGAAAACTAACCGCAATTTCACTTAATTTTTCTCTGGGTGTTTCCCCTGATAAATTTGCACTTGTTGTGGCTAAACAGCCCGTTTCTTTCAGTATATTTTGCGCAATAAGAGAATCAGGAATACGGACTCCGATGCTACTATTATCAAGGGGGTTCATCCCTTTAGGAACTAATTCCGAAGCGGGTAAAACTAAGGTTAATTGACCTGGCCAATATTTCTCAACTAGCTGTTGCCAGATGCGGAATTCTTCAGGGGTTCCTTGAACATATTTCCAAATAGCTTCAGGAGATGGCCCCATCAAAATTAAAGGTTTATCGGGAGGACGTTTTTTGGTGGCAAAAATCAGAGAAGCATAGTCAGGTAAAGCAGCTAAAGCAGGAACCGTATCTGTGGGAAAACTAATTACTTTTCCCTGTTTTACTCCTGCAATTAATTCTTGTTGAGAAACCTGTGGCATTTGCTATGTTTAGTTTGATTGAGAATCTAAGTTTAATCTCAAGCTTAACCTTTATTTAAATCTTGCGTCTACTACTCCCTTGATACAACTTTTTAATTAAAGGAATGTGGGAAGTATGGGACGTTAAGCAATTTTAATGTTTAATCTATGCCTAAACGTCGTAGGATAGATCAGGAACCGCCAATTACTAACTTGTTCCTTAACTAAGTCATAACAAAGATTATAATGACCCAAACTGATTCTAATTTAAGCGTTGATGAAGCTCTCAAAATTCTTAAAGATTATAGCTGTCTTCAGATTAAAATTGTCGATTTTGCAGCTGATAAACATAAATTACGCCAAGCCATAAAAATCGTTTCAAATTTATGTGAAACCGAAAATATTGGTATTTGTGCCGATAATTTTCACGAAGGATTTTCAACCCTAGAAAGTTACCTGAAAGCTTTAGGATTATGTGAAAAGTTGGACAAATTGCCCACTGCACCCCAAGGAATCCCTATTTATATCAAATTTAATACAGAAACCATGTCCTATTATGTGGATTCTTACACAGGAAGTTATCGGGGAGTCCTCATTTCTTGCCAATCTGATAACCATAATTTAGTGGGAACCTATGGGCATTTTCCTCTCAATTTATTTGCATAATTCTTGTCTATTATCCTCACCTTACCAAGTTTCATGACCTGGAAATTTGGTATGATAGGAGAGAAACAATTATTAGTTAATTTCAGATCCAAGATATGGGAGAAGCCATTACCTTATTATCGAAACGAGAAATTGAAAAAATGCGTCAGGCCGGACGTTTAGCGGCACAACTCTTGGACCATTTAGCCCCGATGGTGAAACCAGGGATTACTACTTTAGAACTCAATGATGAAGCGGAAAAATGGACTCAAGCACACAACGCGGTTAGTGCGCCTTTAGGCTATCATGGTTTTCCTAAATCCATATGCACCAGCGTTAATCATGTGGTTTGTCATGGTATTCCTAATGCAAAACAAGTCCTCAAAGAAGGGGATATTATTAACATTGATGTTACTCCCATTTTAGATGGTTATCACGGCGATACTTCCAAAACTTTTTTTGTGGGTACTCCCTCTCCTTTGGCTAAAAGATTAGTAGAAGTGACTGAAAAATGTTTAATGGAAGCCATTCAAACGGTTAAACCTGGTTCAAGAATTGGCGATATCGGGGCTGCTATTCAAGAATGCGCCGAACCCCAAGGTTTTTCTGTGGTGAGAGATTTTGTTGGCCATGGTGTTAGTAAAGTTTTTCATACCGCCCCCCAAGTTCCCCATTATGGTAA
This sequence comes from Crocosphaera sp., assembly GCF_030064895.1. Lineage (GTDB taxonomy): Bacteria > Cyanobacteriota > Cyanobacteriia > Cyanobacteriales > Microcystaceae > Crocosphaera. The sequence continues at coordinate 13,708 of NZ_JASJEB010000088.1, forward strand.
ACGAGGAAAGGGTAAAAAATTACGCAGTGGGATGGTATTTACTATCGAACCTATGATTAATGAAGGTACTTGGGAAGCAGTTATTTTAAAAGATGGTTGGACTGCTATTACTAAAGATCGTAAATTATCCGCACAGTTTGAACATACTATTGCTGTAACAGAAACAGGAGTAGAAATCTTAACTCTTTTAGATTAAATATGGCAGAAAAAAATTAGTTTAGGATATTTTTTGTTATCTTTAGTTGTCATTCCGAGGAACCCCGAATCTCTGGATAATTGTCATTCCTAAGAATGAGAAATCTCTGAAACTAACGAGGTAAAATATCGTTTAAACAAAGTTTCAAACTCGGTAGACTAGGAGATACAATAGGTTCTGTCAGACGATATTGTTTTTGTTGATATTCTTCATCAATTAATTCACCAACGGTAAACGTGGGTTGTTTTGGTTTACCGATAAAAGCGACACCTCCTAAACCTTGATAATCAACAATCCAATATTCCCTAATCCCCAATAAAGCGTATTCTTCTACTTTTCTAGCATAATCTGTTTCCCAATTGGTACTTACCACTTCTACAACTAATTTAATAGATTTTCCTAATGTAATCACCGGTTCTTTTTTCCATAAAGGTTCATGGACTAAAAGCGTTTCATCTAGTACAATAATATCGGGACGACGAGCAGTTGGCGTATTAGCAAAAGGACGAATTAAACAAGTTCTAGGAATAAACCAAGATAGTTTTTCTGCTATTAAAGCAATTCCAATCTGAGTCGCTAATTTACCACTGACGGTTTCATGAAGTCCTGTAGGTTCCATATCAATTAATTCTCCATCAACCAATTCGTAGCATGGGGAATCAGAATATTGATTAATAAAAGTTTCTAAAGTCAAAAATTGAGAGGAAGTTACCATGATCAATAACACTCATACATATTATAAATTTTGTCTCTTCTTGTCTAAATATTCTTTAACCAACTCTGCTAATTTTTCAACTTCAGATTTTCCTTCTAATGCACATAAACCTGCAAATGCTTTTCGTTCCTCTGGTGTTAAATAATTGAATGAACTAGCATTGTTTGGAGAAATATTAGATTGTTGAGGTGGTTTAACTTCAAACAGTTTTTCCACATCTTCTTTTAAATTATTTAACTGACCTAAAAATTCATTATTAAAACTCATCTAAAATTTTCCCTATAGTTTGTCCACTGTATCTATTATATATGAATGTTTATGATTCTACAATTTAAACTTTTTTGAAACATAAAAGCAGCATTTTTACTTAAAGCAGTCTCAAATGTTATAACAAAGAAAGTTAATGTAAAGATAACCCTTATTTATTGCTTTAATTATGATTAAAGTTCTTCACTTTTCAGATATTCACCTCGGTAGCGGATTTTCTCACGGAAAAATTAACCCTCAAACTGGCTTAAATACCCGTTTAGAAGACTTTGTTAACTGTTTAAGCTTATGTATTGATCGGGCAGTCAATGAACCCGTTGACCTCGTTTTATTTGGGGGTGATGCCTTTCCTGATGCCACTCCACCTCCTTATATTCAAGAAGCTTTTGCTGCTCAATTTCGACGCTTAGCTGATGCCGATATTCCCACCATTTTATTAGTAGGAAACCACGATCAACATTCTCAAGGAAACGGAGGGGCAAGTTTATGTATTTATCGCACTTTAGCCGTTCCTGGTTTCATTGTTGGGGATAATTTAATTACCCATAAAATAGCTACTAAAAAGGGTGAAATACAAGTCATTACTTTACCTTGGCTAACTCGTTCCTCTTTGTTAACAAAATCCAAAACAGAAGGATTATCTTTAGACGAAATCAATCAGTTATTAATTAAAGCCTTAGAACCGGTTTTAGAAGAAGAAATTAGAAAATTAGATCCCCATATTCCCACCATTTTATTAGGTCATTTAATGGTTAGTCGTGCTAGATTTGGGGCAGAACAATTTTTAGCTGTGGGAAGAGGTTTTACCATTCCTATTTCTTTATTAATTCGTCCTGAGTTTGATTATGTTGCCTTAGGCCACGTCCATAAACATCAAAACCTCAATCCCAATAATGATCCCCCTGTAATTTATCCAGGTAGCATCGAAAGGGTTGATTTTAGCGAAGAAAAAGAAGAGAAAGGTTATGTTTTATTAAACCTAAAAAAAGGAGAAATTGATTGGAATTTTTGCCCTTTACCGGCGCGCCCTTTTCTGACGATCAAGACTGATATTTCTCAAGCAGAAGATCCCCAAAGTGCATTGATTAAAGCCATAGAAAAAAAGACCATTGAAGAGACAGTCGTTAGGGTTAATTATCAGATTCGTTCTGAACAATTAGAGCTAATTAATAATACTGTAATTCATGAAGCTTTAAAAGCTGCTCACAACTATACGATTCGTCCCGAAATTATCAGTAAATTATCCCGTCCTCGTCTTCCAGAATTAGGAATTGGAAAGAGTTTGGACCCTATTGAAGCATTGAAAACCTATCTTGATAATCGAGAAGACATCAAAGATATTGCCCAGGATATGTTAGAAGCGGCCGAATTACTATTAAATGAAGGTTAAGCAACTGTTCCCTGATTAGGAAGATAATTTATTAAACTTTAGGGGTTCAACCTCAGCTACTTTGGCTTCCTGAGTTGTGGATGAGGTTACAGGGGAAGCAGAAGAACTTTGCATCACTTCTGGGTTGAAGCGATAACCGACATTACGAACAGTTTGAATTAAACTGGGTTGACGGGGATCGGTTTCAATTTTCTTGCGTAGAGACAAGACATGAGTATCGATTGTACGAGGGTTATCGATGGCCTCTGGCCAAGCTCTTTGCAGCAATTCTGAGCGGCTGAGGGGGTTTCCTTCAGCCTGTGTTAGGACATATAGTAAGCTAAATTCTTGGGGAGTTAAATCCACAAAATCTCCCCGGAACTGCACCCGACGTTGTACCAGATCAATTTTGAGGTCACCATAATCGAGAAATAAAGGAGCAGAAGCCACACGCACACGTCTGATTAACGCTTCCACCCGAGCCATAAATTCCTGCATTCCAAAGGGTTTAGTCAGGTAGTCATCGGCACCAGCGTTTAACCCTTTGACAATATCTTGTTCCGTGTTCTTTGCCGATAAAATAAGAATCATGGATTGTCTTTGTTGATGAAGCCATCGGCACAATTCCAGGGGATCTCCGTCGGATAGATCAGCGTCAAGAATCACTAAGGTGGGTTGACGGCGGTTAAAGACACTGCGGGCTTGTTGCAGAGTAGCACATTGTTGGGCGGTATAACCTGCTTGTTGCAAATGCCAGCCTAACAATGAGCGTAGATGAGGGTTCCCCTCAACAATAGCGGTATAAATGAGACTCACCTTAGTTTTCGTCCTTCTAGTTTAATAGTCATTAGCGTAACAAACGTATTGTCAGGAATTTGTAACATCTGTTACCTGGTTTTTGGGCATTTCCTAAGAAAATCTTAAATTTTTATCAAATTTACTCCATTTGCCAGTACGGTTTTCAAATGTGTGAGACCAGTCTAAAATGTAAAGTGCCGAACTGCGAAGATTTTCTTAATCTTTTCCTCGATCCAGCATTGTAGCTTGTTTTTCTATTCATGATTGATTAAAATCAAAACATTTATTTATTATCAATGTCTCTTTAGGTCATTTCCCTCCACTGATTATGCTACAAGATCCTTTGGCAATTCGTTATTATCAATACCTGACAGACGGCATGGTAGACTTATGGAATCGAGGTCGCCGCTTTGATGAAATTCAGTGTTACATGGACGGCTACCTTTCTTGTCTGCGTAGTGTAGAAGCTTTAGAACCCTATTTAATTCATCGTTTGGAAGAAGATGCTTGGCGTTTTTTCCGAGATCCTTCTAATTTTGAGTCACCTGCTTTACAACCGGAAACAGATTATTATTAAACCTCTCCTTAGTTGGCGTTTTTTCTCAATATGTTCAAGAAAAATGCAATTATTATTATAGACTTTTTTCAATTTATATTTTAGCCCGCATAGGCGGGCTTATTTTTTTTAGGAGGCTAAAGCAACTTCTACCTTTTCCTGTAGTTCGCCTTTTTGGTACATTTCGTAGACAATATCGGAACCACCAACAAATTCTCCGTTGATATAGACTTGGGGAATGGTTGGCCAGCTAGAATACTCTTTAATTCCTTGACGGATCTCTTCATCAGCTAAAACATCAACGGTTTCATAAGAAACGCCCAAGGTGTTAAGAATCTGTACTACATTGTTAGAGAAACCACATTGAGGCATTAACTTCGCACCCTTCATAAAAACCAGGATTTTGTTATTGTTAACAAGCTGGTCGATTCTTTCTTTGAGTTCTGGGGTCATACTTAACTCCTTAAGTCATTTATTTAATGATAATATCGTTTTATTTTTGGGCGGCTTGCCAATCTTGGGGGGTATAAGTTTTGAGGGCTAGAGCATGAATGGCCTCAGATGCCATCGCATCTTGAAGTGCGCCATAGACTAATTGATGCTGCTTAATCATGGTTTTTCCTTCAAACTCAGCAGAGACAACGATGGCCTCAAGATGATCGCCCCCACCGGTTAGATCGTTAACCTTCACTTGAGCATCTGGGAGTTGGGCTTTAATCATATCTTCAACTTGTGTCAGTGCAACCATTGGCTTTTTCTCTGGAAAACGAATAAAAATACTACAATCAGTCTACAATTGATTTTATCAAAAAATAAAAAAAGATAATGACCATTTGGGTAAACGAACAAATTGATCCGTCTGGAATAGTCTATTCCTGTATTGCTTGCTGCGATCAAAAGTCAGCAGAAGATTGTCATCAAACCTGGTTAAATAACCTGACAGAAGCACAAAAACAACAAGGATGGGTTGCGACTTTAAGAACGGTGGAGTCTTGGGATGAAGTTCCTGTTAATGCACTTAAATTAAGTGTTTAAAGTTAATTAAATTTCTTCTATCATGGCTTTAAGACTTAAGCAAATAATGAAATTCCTTAATCCATTAAAATTTAGTACCTCTACCTATCCTCCCAAAAAATATAATACTTTTGAAGGAGTTTTTAAGCCGACATTGCTCACTATTTTAGGGGCAATTATGTATTTAAGAATCGGTTGGGTTGTGGGGAATGCTGGCCTATTTGGGGGATTAGCAATTGTCTTATTATCCGTGAGTATTACGGTAGCTACAGGACTTTCTATTGCCTCTATTGCTACCAATACTCGCATGGGAGATGGGGGACCTTATGCCATGATTTCTAAGTCTTTGGGGTTAGAAATAGGGGGAAGTGTGGGGGTTCCTTTATTTGTTTCCCAAGCTTTAGCCACTGCTATGTATATTTTTGGGTTTCGAGAAGGATGGTTATTTTTGTTTCCCAATCATTCTCCATTAATGATTGATTTAGTGGCTTTTTTTGTTATTTTTAGTATTGCTTATATTAGTGCTAATTTTGCTTTTCGTGTTCAATATTTAGTGCTAATTTTTATTATTTTATCTTTAATTTCTATATTTTCTAGTTCTCTAACTTGGGAAAGTACCCGAAACTGGCAAGATTGGGGTACTTTTCCTGATATTAATTTTTGGGGTGTATTTGCGGTCTTTTTCCCGGCAACCACTGGTATTATGTCGGGGGTTAATATGTCAGGAGAGTTAAAAAATAGCCGTAAAAATATTCCTCTGGGGACTCTTTCTGCCATTGGATTAAGTACGATTGTTTATGTTATTTTGTGTTGGTGGGTGGCTCGTGCAGCTTCACCTCAAGAACTGATTAATAATTATACTATTTTAATCGAAAAATCCCGTTGGCAACCCTTAGTATTAATAGGGTTATTAGCAGCAACATTTAGTGCGTCTTTGTGTTCTTTGGTGGGCGCACCCCGTATTTTAATGGCCTTGGCTAAAGATGGGGTAATTCCTTGGGGTAATGGTTTAGCAAAACTCTCAAAAAATGGTGAACCTCGTCGGGCTTTATTAGTGAGTGCAACCCTAGTTTTACTAGCTTTATTATTACGTGACTTAAATGCTATTGCGCCTTTAATAACCCTATTTTTCCTCTTAACTTATGCCACAATCAACCTAGTGGTGTTAGTAGAATCTAGTTTAAGTTTGATGAACTTTCGTCCCACATTTAAAGTGCCAATAATTGTGCCTTTATACGGAATTATTAGCTGTGTTTCTGCTATGTTAGTGATTCGACCTTTCCTAAGTTTAGTGGCTATTATCATCGTTTTCGCTATCTATTTACAGTTAGTTAGTCTTCCCAAAGAAAAACGTTCTACTGATGTGAGAAGTGGTATTTTTGCGGCGATCGCTCAATGGTCAGCTATGAAAGTAATACAATTAGATTTAACTAATGTTAGGGCTTGGAAACCTACTTTTTTGGTTCCTATTGAAGACGGTTCACAATTATTAGGAGAGTTTCGTATCTTATTAGATTTATCGCAACCAGAAGGCTTTTTACAACTTTTAGGAATTTCCACTAATAGTGATGAAAGAGATTTATCATTACAGCTTCAAGAACTAGCTAGTTCTTTTCGTCACCATAAACTGTTAACAACGATTTCTGTGATGAGGGTAGAACAAGAAAGCGAAGGAATTATTGCTGCTTTACAAGCGTTACAAAGTGCATTTTTCCGTCCTAATATTCTCTTTTTACGCTTTCCCCATCAATCTGGTGACTGGGAGCAATTATTACCTGTTTTTCAAGAAGCAAAACAGCTAAAAATAGGCGTTATGCTCTTAGGATTACATCCCAGTGCAGGTTTAGGAAGAATGGAAGTTATTAATCTCTGGATTCGTCCTCAATTAGATAATTTACCCATCATGGAAAGATTAGAGAAAGGGAGTACAGATTTAGCTATTTTGATGGCTTTACGCTTAACAAAAGCTTGGAAAGGTAAGTTAAATATTATTTCAGTCATTGACAAAGAAGAAGATAGAAAAGCAACTGAAGATTATATCAATAGTTTAAAAGATTTATGTCGCATTCCTGGAACAGCTAAAAGCTTAATTCTTGTAGGAAAATTTCCCAATTGTATTAAACAAACCCCCCAAGGAGACATAGATTTTATTGGCTTACAATCTATCCCTGATTTTCAATTTGTTCATCAAATGATCGACATGACTGGTTCATCTTGTTTGTTTATGAGTGATTCAGGAAGCGAAAGTGCTTTAGCATAAAGATTCTTTTTTACTATCAATAACTAATTGATCTAAAGCTTGCTGCATTTTGCTTACCACTAAATCGTAACAATCATCCACATAACGGCGATCGCTTGCTGCTTCCCTACCATAACGTTCAAAGACAATGGGGGAACAGACACGGGTGTGCATAGGTATAGGAAGGGGAATATTGGGTGCAGGTCCAAAGGCAAGACCCCAAGGAAGACCAAGATAGATGGGGAAAATTTGTGGGTCGCGCTCATCTAAGCTCAGTATTCCCCATTGATGCAATATTTTCAATTGTTCGTAACAGTCACCGATCACAAATAAGGTTTCGTGGGACCCCACAGAAATAACGGGAATAATAGTTACCTTTTCTCGCAATGCTAGTTTAATAAAGCCTTTTCGCCCTGCTAACTCAATTTTATGGCGATCCTTGTAAGGGCGAAAGACATCTTCTGCACCTCCTGGATAGACTAAAACACTAGCACCTTTTCTCAGGGCAGCAATACCCATTTTAGGATGGGCGCGCACTGCTCCGGTTTTCATGGCCCAATCAACTATGGGAGAGTTAATTTTCCAAGCAGACTGGTGCATTAACCCATAACATAAACGTTCGGTACCAAAGCGACGAAACCAGTCGTACATCATCATCGATGTATCTGGAGATGCCAAACCGCCATTGTGAGAACCCACGAGTAAAACTGGTCCTTGGGAGGGAATATGATGCCAACCGTCGGTTTTTACCCGAAAATAGTAGTCGTAAAACCATTTCCAGTAGGGCATCATCTGTTCTATAAATTTGGGATCTCGTTCGTTAAGAGACCATCCTAGTCCTTGCTCTGAGGTTTTTGAGGATTTCATTCCGTTAATTATGATCGGCTTTGTAAACTTATGTTACAACAAGATCCTAATGATTTTCTAGGGGTGAAGTCAGTTATCAGTTATCAGTTACCAGTTATCAGTTACCAGTTACCAGTTACCAGTGATCAGTTTTTCACCTTGTTTATTGACCAGGATGCTCACACACTCCCCACACTCCCCACACTCCGCCATCTCCCCGTCTCCCCGTCTCCCCAGTCTCCCCACACTCACCACTCAGGTTGTGATAGTCTACTTTTTGGGCATAACTTATTATATAAATTATGAGAAAACTTTATTTTTTAGTACCAGGAACAGGAAAAAAGTTTGCTTGTGGGGGGCTTTTTGCTGAGTTAAAAGCGTTTGAGTTGGCTAAGCAGGTTGTTGCTGCTGAGGTTGTTACTTATAGGCAAAAAGAAAAGGAGAATTTATATTTAGATGATGTTTTAAAACAAAACAATTTAGATAACATTATTTTTGTTATTAGTTGGGGTTTTGATGTTCCTAAATTAGCTAAAAAGTTGCAGTATTATAATGTGGTTTATCATGCTCACAGTGCAGGTTATGGGTTTAAATTACCTTCTCATATTCCGATTATAACTGTTAGTCGTAATACTATGGGTTATTGGGGACAAAAATCACCTAATTCTTTAATCTATTATTTACCTAATCAGATTTCTGATGAGTTTGGTAACTTAAATTTAACTAGAGATATTGATGTTTTAGTACAAGCAAGGAAATCATCAGATTATTTATTAAAACAATTAATACCAGCGTTAGAAAGTCAATGTAATGTGACAGTTATTAATCGTTTTGTGGATGATTTGTCTCAACTGTTTAATCGTTCTAAAGTTTATCTTTATGACTCAGCAGAATATTGGGCGCAGCAGCGAGTTAGTGAGGGTTTTGGACTACAACCAATGGAAGCTTTAGCTTGTGGTTGTCAAGTATTTTCTAGTATTAATGGGGGACTTTCTGATTATTTAGATCCAGGGTTTAATTGTTATAAAATTGCTGGTTATTCAACAGCTTATGATGTTAAACGTATTTTAAAAACAATTAATTCACCTGAAGAGTTAAAGTTATCTCCCCATGTTTTAGCAGAATATCGTACTGAAAATATCATTAAAAGATTAGAGATGATTTTAGAAGAAATTAACTTCTTTTTTGATAATAAACAACAACTTTTACGAGATATTAATGATTTAACTAAGATAAAAATGGTTAGATTATTTTTTAGAAAAGTTATGAAAAAACTGTCGATTAAGTAACATTTTCACTAAATTAATTAATTGTCCATTATCCATTATCCATTGATAACAGTCTCCATCCTTTGATTAAATTGCCTTGCATTACTGTAGAAATAGCTTTTAAAGCTTTAAATTCTTCTATATTGGGCTGCATCTCAAGGGGAATTTTTAGGGCGTTTTCTGCTGCTTTTGGTTGCCAGTTATAAAGATAAACAAAGGCAAGATAAGCATGATGATAGGGGTTATCTGGAGCGATTTTAATTAGTTGTTTTAAAGCAGCGATCGCCTCTTGTGGATTTTCTTGTAATACTTGGGATAATACTAAGCCATAATTCCAATTCAATTGCTTATTTTTAGGCTCATTATTTAAGCGATAATTTAAAGCAATTTCTGTTTGTTTAAGATAGTCTTGAATGGGATCATATTGATTCAAGCGACCTACTTTTCTAAAAATAGGATCTAATCCTGGTATTCCTTGGGCTAAATTAACAGAAACTTCTCTTAATTGCGTATTTAAATCTAATTCTGGAGAAAGAAGTTTATCGAGACTATTATTAATTTTTAAAGTCACATCAGGAACAGGAATTGAATAGCTTTCATTTGTGTTACGATTGAGATAAGTTGCTTCTAAAATGTACTCACCATCTTTTATATTGTTACCTGGCAACATTGCCATATTTTCAGTCACTTTAAATTCTTTATCTTCAGCAGATTTTCCCCATAACATTCCTGCTCCAATTCCATGATCATGTATCCAACTAACTTGATTATTATTTGCTGTTTTAGGATACCATGATAATAATACTAATCCTTGTTGTAAATCAGACCAATTTCCTGACCATTCATAAGTAATAGGAACAGGAAAATTACCAGAAGCTTCTTCGGAAAGAATAACCTTATCTAAACGAATTTTATTAACCGCTTTATGAATAGGTTTAACCTTAACCGATACTTGGTCACGATGATATAATTTAACTAAACTGTTATCGGGCATTTCCCAACTTTTAACTAGATTAAACTTTGGATTATTATCTAAAGTTTCAGCAAATTTTAATTGATTTTTCCTAGCAAAACCATTATCCCCTGTTTTACTTACAAACCAATCAAAAGAATTACTATCTTGTTCAATATAATCCTGTTTATTACCTAATTCTCTGCCGTAAACCTGTGAATTTGCTAACTGTCCATAATAATTAATAGTATTATGGTTAATGCTATCAGTATTAGCAATCACTCCTAAATTAACGATTTTATAAGGAGTAATTTCTTGTGCAGTTTTAATAATATCTTTCACAGGAATTTCTTCACCTAAGTAGGGACGAAAACTAACCCCAGGACTTAAAAATAAAGATAATTGTTCTGTTCCAGGAATAGGAAATAAGTTAGTAATCATCACTAAAATTGCTACTATTACTGTTACCCATTGCACTGGTTTCCATTTTCCTCGCCATTGGATTAAACCATAGCTTAAAAAGACGGCTACAATAGGCAAATAAGACATAATATAGCGTGTATCTTTATTAAAAATAGCCGAACAAATTAAATAAGAACCACCAAAATAAATTCCTAACCATTTCATACTTTCTCTGAGTTTTTGGTTATCAATTTTTTCTTTATTTGTGGGGAATTTTCCCAAGAAATTTAATAACAGTCCCACCACAGGAACTAATAATAATACCCAACCGATCGCTTTCGGTAAATCTTGCCAATAATAGGTCCAAGCAGCAAGAGTATTAAGGGGTGGATCTCCTTCAAAAGTTGCAGGAATAGCATTAGAATTTTGGACCGTACTAAATAAATAAATCCAGTTAGTTCTATACCAGGGAAACCATAATAAACTAGAGACAATAAAACTCACCCATAATTGTAAAACTCTTTCCCATTTTTTATTCCATAGATTAGTAATACCTAAGTAAACTAAAGGAACAAAAAGGAAAAACATAACACTTTGTTTGCTTAGCAAAGCAAGTCCCCAACCTATGCCAAAAATTATTGTCCATAACCATTGTTTTCGTCTATTTCCTTCAAACTTCCAAAGAGTTAAACAACAAAAACAAGCAACAGTTAACGTCATTAAAGGAGTATCAATTATAAACTGTAAACGGGTTTGATATAAACGAGGAAATAACAGAGATAACCCCGCACTCCATAACCCCACTTTTGGACTAAATAAAGTTTTTCCAATGAGATAAATTGAAACAATTAAAATTCCGTTGTATAATAAATTGGAGAGTAGGGCTTGATCATTTCCTAAGCCAAATACCTTCTGAAAAAATGCACCAAGAATATAAGTTAAAGGAGGATATTTTGTCGATATCATCCAAAAATTACGCCACCATTCCCCATTAAAAATTTCAGGGGAATTTAAACTATAAAAATATTGTAAAGACTTAGTTAAATGATTACTTTGATCCCAAGCAGGGATAGAATGATCTAAACTCAACCATAAGCGATCGCATAAATTACTTCCTAACCATATTAGTCCTAGAATTATCCATATAGGAATTTTAATAGAAGAAAATCTTTTAGTTAACATAGGTAATGGTTATAATAAAGACATTCAATTATAATATACTCAATTATAGACGAAATTTTAGGGATAATTGTTCTTTCAATCTTATCTCAACTGTCTATTTTCTCATATACAATTCTTATCTAGCAATTAGCTTTCGGGGTTTAACACTATTAAACCCCTACAAAGACGTATTCGTAGGGACATAATAATATTATTTCCTGATATATTCTCGCTTTTCACATATCATTATTGACTGCTATCTATGAAAAAAATAAAATTATTATTTGTCTTTTCTCTTATTTTCTTCCCTTTTTTAACTGTTACAGCACAAACCAAACCTATTGACCAAAAAAGTAAATATAATTTATCCATTTTACTAAGTAATTTATCTTTTACGGAAATTGAAAATATTACCCAAAAAATTGCTAATGCTTATTTAACTAAGCAGATTATTACAGAGTTTAACTATAACTTGACATCCGAAGAAGCAAATAGTATACAAGAAAATTTCATCAATATTTTAAGTTCTTACCAAGGTGAATTAATTGGTTACAAAGCAGCATTAACCAATACAAAAGCACAAGAAACTTTTAAAGTAAATCAACCCCTGTTAGGAATATTGTTAGAAAATATGTTATTACCTTCAGGGATAAAAATACCTCCAAACTTTGGTGCAAAACCCATGATGGAAGGAGATTTGATGGTGAGAGTTGCTAATGAAAAAATTAATGAAGTCACCACACCTGAAGATACATTAAAATATCTAGATGCAGTAATTCCTTTTCTAGAATTACCTGATTTAGTTTATGACAAAAATATCAAAGTTAATGGTGAAATGTTGATAGCAATTAATGCAGGTGCGAGATTGGGAGTTGTGGGTAATGTTATTCCTCTAGATGAGGAAAATATTAACAAAGATAAGCTTAAGAATATTTCAGTTAAGTTAATAGATGATTCAGGAGAAATGATTGCCCAAGGAAACAGTAATGCTTTATTAGGGGATCCCTTAAATGTAGTCTTTTGGATAAAAGAACAATTAAAAGCTCAAGGTAAAACCTTAAAAAAAGGTGATTTATTATCATTAGGCAGTATCACCCCATTAATACCAGTAGAAACAGGAAAAACTATTACTGCTCAATATACTGGTTTAGAAAAAGATAAAGTAACAGAAGTATTTATTACTTTTGAATAATGACAACCCCTCACTATTAAAATTAAAGTAAAGGGTTGTTTTAATGATTCTATTCCAGTTATAGTAATCAGGAATGATATATGAGAATCGGTCAAGACATAATATTATTATGTCCCTACCAATAACTTTTGTAGGGGTTTAACACTGTTAAACCCTGCTGCTAGTATTCTCATAAATTAAACCTGATTTCTATGGGAATTAGAGCAATTTAGCGCACCTCTTTGCGATCACATATTTCCTCTTTTCTTTCATTTAAAATTGAGTGATCATCAATAAAATAAGAAAGATCCGGTTTAACATTCACAAAAGAAAATAAAGCAAGGAAAAAATCAGCGATTACGAGATAATGGACAAATTTTTGTAAAGGAGTCATGATTTAGTCCTCTAATTAGGTTTAAGTTCTCTATGACTCCATTAACTCAAATTTCCTTATGATTGAACCTTCATAAAACCTTCTATATTCCTTCACTTTTCCTTCACCCTCAACAATCTAACCTTAAAAAAACCGATTATAATAAGGATAGAACATTGTAAAACCCTAGAGTCACACCTCTTTTTTTGCCTATGTCATCCCAAGAAATACCCCAAGAGTGGAATGAATTTCTTAATACACAAGCAGATAGTTATGATTTATCAGAGCGTCAAAAGCAGGTGTTTTTAGAGCGATTTTCTAAACAAATTTCTGAGCATTCTAATGCTGGGATTGCAACAAAACTACATCTATCATTATCAGCATTTGAGAGAGACTTAAGAGATATTTATGAGTGTTTTAGAAACGATGGTGTTGAGTTAGGAACTCGTACAAGAGGACAAGCTGAGGAATTAAGAAAATGGTTGAAACAGAAATATGCTCAACAGCGACAATCTCAAATTCAACCCTCAAAACCCCTTATTACCACCACTGCGGTTATAGATACCACACTTCCTCCTATTGATAAATGGCAAGGACGAAAAGAGGAAATAAAAGAGTTAGAAACCGCCTTAGACAATGATAATATCAGATTAATTGGAATCACCGCAGCAGGAGGTTATGGTAAAACAGCATTAGCGGTGAAAGTAACAGAAAAATTAGAAGTATTTTGGGTCAATTTTAATCAACCTTACTCCTTAGCACAATTTGGGCGTTGGTTATTAGAAAAGTTAAACCAACCTTATGATGAAAAATGGAATGAAGAAACATTAATCCTGCAACTAATACAGGGATTAATCGCTGAACCTTGTTTGTTGGTGTTGAATAATTTAGAAACGGTACTAACAGCAGAAAATGTTTCAGTTTATGGTCAATTTTTGAGTAAATGGTTAAGTAAAGGAAGCAATAGTAAAGTGTTGCTCACCAGTCGGGAACAGCCAAAATTTTCCCCTAATTTGCAAAAGCGTTGTCATTGGCAAGGTTTAAAGGGGTTAAAACCAGAAGATGCCATATTTTTGGTGAAAGATTACGAATTAACGGGAACAGAGGAAGAATTAGCAAAATTTGTCAACCAAATGGCAAGACATCCCCTCTTAATCAATCTGGTGTGTAGTTTGATGATAGATGAGTTTGGGGAAGGGGTTTGTGTTACCGAGTCGAAAAACTTAGGCTTAGATATGTTTGACGTGGAAGGGTTTCACCGTGATACAGAAACCTGTGTCAGACAAGTCGTAACTGCCAGTTTAGCTAGATTATCAGATAAATTAGGAGAGGTATTAAAGCGGTTGTCCGTATTGCGAGAGAATTTTGCTCTAGAATTAGCTCAAGGGGTAGCAACAGAGGTAACAGACAAAGAGTTACGATATTTAGGCCGTTTGTCTTTATTACAGGAGTTTCCCCCGGAACCCCTCAAGAAAAAACCACGAAGGTTTCAGTTTTTGCCCTTAATTTCAATGGTGGTGCAACAGCAAGCAGAAACTGAAATATTGCAATCAGCGCATCAGTCAGCTTTAGATTATTATCAGAATCATTTACCTGCACCTCCGTGGGAATCTTTAGAGGATGTGACAGCATATTTAGAAGCTTTTTACCATGCAGGAGAATTGAGAGAATGGCAGTTAGCTTATGATATTTTGAATGATGAACGAGGGGGAGAAGGAAAAGATAAATCAGTTAACGACTTTTTGGATTTTAAAGGCTTAAATAGAATTGTCATTAATTTGTATAATCGCCTAAAAAATAAATGTAATTTACTTACTGTCAATATGGAAGCATTGAATAGAATTGGTATCTCTTACCTTCACTTGGGAGAAATTGAAAATGCTATAAAAGAATTTGAAGATTCTAATCTTCTGGTTAGAGAAAAAGAAAATGATTTAACTGTTAAAAAAATAAGTATAAATTCACTTGCAAATTTAGGGTTGTGTTTAAGAATAAAAGGAGATATTCAAAAAGCTATAGTTTGTCATCAAAAGCATTTAAAATATTCGCAGGAGATAGGAGAAATGAGAGGAATTGCCGCAGCTAATGGAAATTTAGGATTATGTTATGCCAGAATAGGCAAATATCAAGATGCAATTACCTGCCATCATGAACATTTAAAAATTTCTGAAAATTTAGAAGATGAACTTTCGCAAAGTCAAGCATTGGGTAACATTGGTAGTTGTTATTGGAATTTAGGAAAAATAGACGACGCAATTGAATATTTTTCTAAGCAGAACCATATTGCTAATCGTATAGGATATATGAGAGGAAAAGCTATATCGTCTGCGCATTTAGGCAATTGTTATCATTCTCGGGGTGAATATGAAAATGCGATTAAATATCAAAGGAAAGCTTATGAATATGGCAAAGATACTCAAGAGATGAAAAGAATTGCGTGTGCTGCAGCTAATCTTGGGAACGCTTATGGGGCTTTAGGTCAACATAATGTTGCTTTACGTTACTTTAATGAATCATTAGATATTGAAAAAAAGATTGGTGATATATCAGGTATTGCTATTTCTTTAGTTAATATAGCTGATTCTTATATTGCACTGATGAAGTATCAGGATGCAGAAAATAATGTAATGCAAGCTCTCACAAAGTTTAGGCAATGTAACTTTAATAAGGGTATTGCTCATGGTTTATATTATCTTGCTAAAATCGCCCACAAAACTGATCGCCCCGAACTTGCCCTTACCCGTTGCCAAGAAGCCTTAGAATTAAGCAAAGAATTGGGTATTCCTCTGGTTGAAGAGTGTGAAGAAATTTTAGCAGAAATTCAGGATACATTAGAAGAAGATTCCTAACTGTTAGCTAATTATCCCATAAACCCTATTGAGCCACTATGCAAAACCAAATCAATCTTACTGTTGAACGCTTTCAGGAAAACGGACAAGATTACTATGTCGCCACCAGTCCCGATATACAAGGACTTGTGGCTGAGGCTGATACCATAGATGAGGTCATTGATATTGCCAAAGACTTAATTCCCATCCTATTAGAACTACAAACCGATGATAGCTCAGATTCCTCTGTAAAACTGACCACTGCTAATCAGTTCTACATTCCTCTTCTGGTATCGTAGTTATGGGAAGATTATCGGGCTTCACCTACCGCGAAGTCACCCGTAAACTGAGAAAACTTGGATTTGAATTTTATCGAACAGGAAAGGGTGATCATGAAATTTGGTTTAACCCTCACACTCGATTAAAAATAACTATTCCCCATCATCGAGAAATTAGAGAAGGAACTTTGCGAAGTATTCTAAAACAGTGCCAAGTTAGTGTTGATGAATTTCTGAATCTTTAAGGAGTGTGAATAATACCAAAATTCCAAATTTTTCAACAAATTAAACTCTGTAAAGATGTCCCTAACATCATCTTTATCTCTAGTCAAAAATAGAAAAAGTAAACAACATCTCAGACAGCGATCGCATTT
Organism: Crocosphaera sp.; assembly: GCF_030064895.1. Classification (GTDB taxonomy): domain Bacteria; phylum Cyanobacteriota; class Cyanobacteriia; order Cyanobacteriales; family Microcystaceae; genus Crocosphaera. The sequence continues at coordinate 30,515 of NZ_JASJEB010000088.1, forward strand.
AATTCCTTTCCATTAAACTATATGAGAAATACCCTCTATGAGTAATCCTATTATCGTTGAAACCGACTTAAAAGACATTCTTCTTAAACTTGATACCCGGTTAGAGCGAGTAGAAACAAAACTAGAAGTATTACCCAAAATAGAAGCTGAAGTTTCCCAACTCAAAGAAGATGTCAGAAACTTACAAGAAGATGTTAAGGGAATCGAAACAAAACTAGAAATATTACCGAAAATAGAAGCTGAAGTTTCCCAACTCAAAGAAGATGTCAAAGACTTAAAAGGAAGGGCAAACGCTCAAATATGAGCTTTAATTATTACTGTTATCGGCGCAACCATTGCAGCTATTATCAGGTTCGGTTTTTTAACTAAGTCCTAGATTTTACTATCTATCACTAACCACAATAACAAGTTAAATATGAATCAAAATAACCGTAATCCAGTTCTATTAATTTACGGAATTTACAACACATCGGCTAGATTTAAGGCAATGAAAAAATATCTTACTAATCTAGGTTGGTCAGTTCATTGTTTATCTCTTAAACCTAATAATGGCAACGCTCATCTTGAAACATTAGCGCAACAAGTTGATAATTATGTTAATAAAAATTTTGACCCTAAACAACCTATTGATTTAGTTGGCTTTAGTATGGGAGGATTAGTAACTCGCTATTATTTGCAACGTCTTGGAGGAGTTGAAAAAGTTCAACGTTATATAAATATTTCTGCCCCTAATAACGGAACAAGAACCGCTTATTTATTACCCAATCCAGGGATTAAACAAATGCGTCCTAATAGTCAATTTTTACAGGAGTTAAATAAAGATATAGAAACAACATTAGATAAGATTGATGTTACCGTGATTTGGACTCCATACGATTTGATGATTTTTCCACCATCTAGTTCTAAAATGGGAATAGGAGAAGAAATTAAATTACCTGTTTTAATTCATAGACAAATGGTTACACATCACCAAATACTAAAAACTGTTTCTGATTCCCTTTCTAAACCTGTTAAAATATAAGAAAAATCAGTTATGAAAAAATGGATTCTAAACTAGAACAATTTCAACTAAAATATCAACAAGGTCAAGCATTATTAGACAGAGGACAATATCGTAGTAGCGTCAAAACCCTCGAAGAAGCTAAATCATTGGTTAACCCATCTTCAAAGTTAGGAGGAGAGGTTCAACTATCTTTAGTAACTGCTTATCAAGGAATCAATAAATTAGACGATGCGATCGCTATTTGTGAAGAGTTAACCCGTCACCCTAACTTAGCAATACGCCAACAAAGTCAACGTATATTATACATCCTTAAAGCCCCTCAATTAAAACGTCCTGAAGCATGGATGACCAAAATTCCCACAACTAACTCTGAAGATAACCCAACCCCCCGTTATATTCAGGCAAAACCAGCAACTAAACCCATAGAAAAACCATCATTAAACTTAGAAGATATTAGTCAAATGGATACCAAAGATAACGGGTTCATTGGTTTAGCTTTAGGGTTATTTATTGTTGTTATTGGGGCGTTAATTTGGTTAAGTTAACTTTTGGGTGTTTCCAATGATTCGATCATCCCTAATAATTCGCGTTCAAAAGTAACTTGTGATCTGTTAGTTTTACCACCAATATAACAATTTTCATCGTCTTTTAAGACCCAAATTTGAGAATGAGACACATAACTCATAATCACACCAATCATCAATAAACCAAAACCAGCATAAACAAAAGGAATACCTGGATCAGCTTTAATTTGTAACCCTGTACTACCAATTAATTGATGAATTTTTAGTCTTACACCGTTGATATCTAAGATCATTCCAGGACGAACTGCACTATAAAGATCCCCTTTTTGATCGTAAACCATCATGGTTCCTTGTAAGTCTTTAGCTAATAGAGAAACTCCTTCGCTTAAATCAGTTTTTGTGGGTATCCAAGTTCCCCAAATTCTTCCATTTCCATTGGTATTTAAAGGGGCCATGGGTAGTTGAAAAATAGGACTATTATTAACCTGCGCTTTAACCCCTGCAATTCCCCAATCAGTTTGATAAAAAGTTACCCCATCATAGCGTAAAGGTTCATTAACATATATTTTTTTATGCTTTAATTCTTCCCCATCGTTATTAATCACAGAAAGGTCAGAATAAAACTGATCAATTGTTCCGTCTGGGGTGTAATCAATCCAAAAACGATTTACCCGAATACCCCAATCTTGAGGAATTTGCGGTTTAGATAAGATACCTGCTTCGATAATATTATTAACTCTAAATTCGGAACCACCAGGAACCATCGCTTGAGCTAAAAATCCCGTTAATGCACCCCAGATAGCACCACCTAAGATGATTAACATGGCAGCATGAACTACAATGGGACCAATTTTACCGACAATACCTTTTCTAGCATAAATAGCTTGATTCTCTTGAAAAGTTTTATAGCCTTTTTGCTGTAAAATACTGTCTACAGAACTAAGATTTTCAACATCTAATTGTGTACTTAAAGCCAACTTTTGAAACTGTTTAGGTTTCTGGTAAAATTTCCACTTTCTCGCTGCTTTTAAGGCCGGAAACTGACGGGTAAAGGTACAAGCAGTTAAGCTAGTACCGAAGAGAACTAAGATAGACAAAAACCACCAGGTTGTATATACATGGTTTAATCCTAATATTAAGAGAACTTTCCAGGTTAAAAAGCCAAACAAAGCTGGATCTTCGGGATAGTTTTCTTGATAAAAAGGGATACTTTCTCCCTGTTCAATTACAGTTCCGCTAATACTAAATACTGCGATCGCTAATAACAAAATAATGGCTAAGCGAAGGTCTGCAACTGTTTTAATAAGTTGTCGCCATGCTTGTTTTAGTAAAGATAGATTTTCTCTGTTTTGAGAAGCATCAGATATAGTCATGGTTAACAGTAATTTTTACCTTCATTATAAACCAATTGCTTCCTGAATTGCGAGGTTTATTTTGTTTATTTTTATCTATTAAGACTATAGCAATCAGACTTCAGTTGTGAGAAAATAAAGCTTTCTAGGGACATAACAGTATTATGTCCTGATAGGTTCTAACTTCTCACATATCATTATAATAATTTTAGGACAGGTTATTAAGTGGTAAGCGAGATAACAAAGAAAACATCCCAAATACAATTAGAGAAACACCACTAACTGGATTAATCCAAGTAGACCAACGACGTAATTCTAATAACTTTTTCAGGGTAGCTGTAAAGGTTCCTGCCAAAATTAAAGGAAGCACATAACCCACTGTATAAGCTAATAATAATACACCCCCTAAGATTAAGTCTTGTTTAGTAGCAACCCAAGCTAATAATGTTGCTAAAACGGGGGTACTGCAAGGAGAAGCAACTAAACCAAAAGTTAGTCCTAAAGAATAGGAACGAATTCCAGGAGGAAGATCATCAGTAATCCAATTTGTTTCTCCTAAAGAAGGAAATTGAAAGGAAATAACTTCTAAAAGATTTAACCCCATTAAAATTGCAATAACGCTAACAATAATAGGTAATCCTAAACCAATTTGTCCATAAACTTTTCCTAATGATGCTGCTAGAATACCTAACCCTGCTAAAGTGGTAGCTAACCCCAAAGAAAACCAAGCAGATTGACGCATTCCTTGTGATTTTCCTTGAGATTCATAACCCCCAATGTAAGCAATGGTAATGGGTAACATGGATAACATACAAGGAGTTAAACTGGTTAATAATCCTGCTAAAAATATGATAGCAATACTAACAAAACTAAGGTGATCAAGCTGCAAAGAAACTAAGCGATTAGCAAATTGTTGAAGGTGATAAATTTGGGTTTGTAATATATCAAGCATACTAAAACAGTCTTTAGGTAGAGCGGGTCATTTCATTTATCATTTAACATTTATCATTCGTTTGGAAGTAGGCTTTAAACCTCTCCCAAACTTCTTTCTCCCTAAAGGGAGAGGCTTGAAACCAAAATGAAAGATGTCACACCTTATTATAACTTAATCATTGTGACTTCTGGTGGTATATGATGGAAGATGACCTAAAAAATGCCCAATCAGATATAAAGAACCTGCCATGACAATTACCTGCTGAGAATTTTGTTCATTTATGGCGCATTCTAGAGCAGAAAAAATGGTTTCTTTGGTGGTAATTTCTGTTAATTTGGGACATATTTCACCTGCTAATATTGCTAAATTATAAGGGTTGGCCGTACTATGGTCAGGAACAGGAACTAAATATAAACTATCTTTATCTCTTAGTAATTCTTTAAAAACTTTATCGTGTTCTTTTGTCAATAACATCCCCATAATCCAAATAACGGATTTATCCAAAGTATCAACATAATGTCGTAACATTTTCGCCGCAGCAGGATTATGCGCCCCATCGATTAAGATAGAGTTATTTTGCCATTTTATCCATTGTATTCTCCCCAACCATTGAGTGTTTTTAATTCCTTGCTGAATATCTTTTTCACTTATATTCCATCCTTTATTTTGTAAAATATTTATAGTTTCTATGGCTAAAGCAGAATTATTTAACTGCATTGCTCCCAACAAAGGCAAATTATATTTGACATTGTTATACATGGCCAAATTACCATCTAGAATAACAGCAGGTTTAACCCAAGTATAAGGACAACTTAAAGCATCAATACGAGACTGAAAAACAGGCTTAACTTCATCAGAAACCTGACCCATAACTACAGGACATTGGGACTTAAAAATACCTGCTTTTTCTTTGGCAATATCCTTAACAGTAGGACCCAACTGTTGCCAATGTTCTCGACTAAGAGAAGTAATCACCGTAGCCAAAGGGCGATCGCAAACATTTGTGGCATCTAAACGACCTCCTAAACCCACTTCTATAACAGCAATATCAACCTTTTGCTGAAAAAAATAAACCCAAGCAGCAGCCGTAATAATTTCAAATTGTGTAGGAATATCTTCAATAGTATTAATAGAATTTTTAATCTTAATTATAATAGTTTCTAGTTCAGACTCAGAAATAGGTTGATTATTAATACAAATTCTTTCTGTCCAATCAATTAAATGGGGAGACGTATAACGTCCTACTTTATAACCCGCTTCCCTTAAAATAGATGATAAATAGGCACAAACCGAACCCTTGCCATTAGTTCCTCCAACATGAATCATGGGAATATTTTGATGAGGATTATCCAATTGAGCCAGTAAAAACTTGATCCGATCTAACCCTAAGTGAACACCAAAACGCTGAAAGCTTTGTAGAAGAGAAGTAATACTCATTTCTTCCTCAAACTAAAAATAAATTTTTTTTAATTGTCTAACATAGAGTGGTCAACAAACAAAAATAAACGCTACACTACACATAACCCCAAGTTAAACATACCGCAGTGAAAGGTTATGGATATTGAGAACCCCCCATTTTATAGTGTTCTCGACTAGACCATTAGAAAAAGTAATCAAAAAGTTTTTCTAAAAAAAGTTAAAGTTATCTGTGAACCAATCCGAAAAAGCTGTGTATAATGAGGTGGTGAGTGAGGCTATGAACTCTGTAGTCAATCTATATGGTGTGAGGAAAGCTGAAAATGCTAAAATCGTTATGGAAAACCATGCTGGTTAGTCCAGCTATGATGGGAATGGTACTTGCAGCAAACTCTGCTGCTGCTGAAAGCGTACCCTCATCTGTGTTTAATGAAAGTGCTACCCAGGGCTTAGAAATCGCCCAAGCACAGGATGAATTATTACAACAGCTTCAAGATTACAGTCAAGAAGGTAACTCCAACAACGTTAACGAACAGGTTACCAGTGTTAGTGAACTACGGGACGTTTCCCCCACTGACTGGGCCTACGAAGCACTACGAAGCTTAGTAGAACGTTACGGTTGTATTGTTGGTTATCCTGACCGTACCTTCCGAGGCAACCGCGCTACCTCTCGTTGGGAATTCGCCGCAGGTTTAAACGCTTGTTTAAACACCATGGAACGTTTAATCCAAGAAAACGTTGCGGTACTTCGGGAAGATATCGAAAAGCTCAAACGCTTAATGCAGGAATTTGAAGCAGAATTAGCTGCTTTAGGCGCTCGTGTCGATAACTTAGAAGGTCGGGTTGCTTTCTTAGAAGATCACCAATTCTCCACCACCACCAAATTGGTCGGGGAAGTAATCATGGCTGTAACCGCAGCCGGTGGTAGTCGTTCTTCTGAAGATAACCAAGCCGTATTCCAAGATCGTATCCGTTTGAGCTTCAATACCAGTTTCAGTGGAGAAGACCTCTTAGTTACCCGTTTATCCGCTAGTACCGGTACAGGAACAGACCGTTTCACCTTAAACGAACCTAACCTACGGGTTCTCAACCCCAACACTGGTCAGCCCATTGGTATTGCCTTCGCAGAAAATACTTTAATCAACCCCACTGCGACCCAAACCTTTAACATCGGTCCCCGTCGTAACGAAAGTGATAACGATGTAACTATCGACTGGGTTGGTTACTACGCTCCCATCGAACCCTTAGAGGATTGGAGAATCAACACCTACGTCAGTCCTTGGGGTGGACGTTGGCACCACTTCGTTCCTACCTTAAATCCCTTCTTCGAGGATTTTGACGGTGGTAAAGGTTCTTTAAGTACATTTGCTCAGCGTAACCCCATCTATCGTATCGGTGGTGGTGCTGGTGCTGGTATGAGCTTCCAACTTGGCTTCCTCGAAAGTATCCTCGGTCCTACCTCTGTTAGCTTCGGTTATTTAGCAGGAACAGCTAACGATCCTTGTCTCAACGGTGGTGGACAAAACCCCGATGGTAGTACCCGTGGTTGTCAGGTTGGTAATGCTATCAACCCTGCTACCGGTCAAGAGTACGCCGAAAGTGACGGTGGTAACGGTTTATTCAACGGTAACTACGGTGTCTTGGGTCAAATCAACGGTAATCTCTTTGATGTAGTCAATATTGCCTTCACCTTCGTTCACGCTTACCACAAACCCGATTCACCTATCTTTGGTCAAGGTATTCCTACCGGACCTGGGGAAGTGGGAACATCTTTTGCTAACTTCTCTCGTGCTGAGTTAAATAATGCCTTTGCTGCTGGCTCTGTGGGAGAACCTGGAACCCCTACTCCTGAGTTTAACACCAACGGCACAAACTCCAACGATCCTTTACAAGTTAACCCCTTTGATATCGGTGGTAAAGTGACCAACAGTTACGGTGGTCAGATGACCTGGCGTGTAGCTGAATGGATGAACTTCAGTGCCTTTGGTTCTTTCACCAACGTTCGTTTCATCGGTCGTGGTACCAGTGCTGAAGTTTGGACTGGTGGTGGCGGTTTTGCCTTCCCCGATCTCTTCAAAGAAGGAAATCTCTTAGGTATCTTTGCAGGGGTTCAACCCTATCATGGTGGTCGTCAACGTCCTTTCTTAGGTGAAAGACAAGGTTTCTTTAACCTTCCTAGTCGTAACCCCATCACCGCAGAAGTATTCTACCGTTACCAAGTTACTGACAACATTTCTATCACCCCTGGTGTTATCTGGATCTCTAACCCCGATCAATTTGTTAACATCCAAGGTGCTGACGATGAAGTAATTGGAACCCTCCGTGGAACCTTCTCTTTCTAAGCTTTGATAACCCTCTTTAGATCTAAGCTCAAGTAGTTATTAACCCTGCTATATGCGGGGTTATTTTTTTACTATGAAATATCAAGATAAGCATCCTGCTTGTATAGGCTAGAAGCCTATGTTACTGTTTATTTATATGTAGATACTATAGTTTAATTCATGTTATTAACTCCCCATCAAAGAAAAAAACTTGACCCTGGTAATGATCAAGAATTTTATACCTTTCCCCGTTTTGTGACCCATGTAGATGAGGGATTTATCGATCAATTAACCAATCTTTATCAAGAACGTTTAAAACCCCAAACAAGGGTTTTAGATTTAATGAGTAGTTGGGTTTCTCATCTTCCTGATGATCTCGAATTTGACCATGTAGAAGGTCATGGAATGAACCAAGAAGAGTTAGCAAAAAATTCTCGTCTTGATCATTATTTTGTGCAAAATCTTAATGAAAATCCTAAATTACCCTTAAAAGATCAAGATTTTCATGCAGTTTTGATTACTGTTTCTATTCAATATTTACAGTATCCTGAAGCCATTTTTTCGGAAATTCATCGTATTCTTAAACCAGGGGGAATTGTTATTGTTAGTTTTTCTAATCGGATGTTTTATCAAAAAGCAATTTCTGCTTGGCGTGACGGGACAGATGCGCTAAGAATTCAATTAGTTAAAAACTATTTTAGGTCAATTTCAGGGTTTACTAAACCTGAAGTAATTATGAATGTATCTTCTTTACCTAGTTTCTTACAAATGTTAGGCATGATCGGGGCTGATCCTTTTTATGTTGTGATCTCCCAGAAAGTTTAGTTGTTAGTTAATTTTAGGTGCAATTAATGAATTGCACCAGTTTTAAGGTAATATCGCCACCCATTCATGTTGAGCAAATCGTAGAGAAAAAGTGACCAATAACAAACTAAAAAAGGCTAGAATAAAATAACCCCAACGGGGCGATCGTGACACGGTTACTCCTAAAGCAATAGACAAAGAAACAACCCCATAAGCTAAACGATTTAAGGAAATCGTTCCCCCGGAAGATAATAACAGTCCTAACCCACACAAACCATAAACATATACAATCAAACTTAACCTTTTACGAGAACACCATAATAATACCAGTCCCCCTAAAATAGATAGGGTATTTAATAACGGATCTCCCACTAAAAGCCATAATAAAAAGAATAAACTACATAAACTATAATCAAAATAAACTTTAGGAATAAAGGCGCGATAAAACCATAATCCGAAAGCTATAACTATAATTAAAATGAATAAAAGGGGATGCCAAATATCAACAAGGTTTCCTGCTGCCCAATTTTTTCCTCCAATAGTAATTTCTGCTAACATTCTTCCCCATCCTTCCCAATCAATGCCCCGTTTTCGTTGCCATTCTGTATGCTGTACTGTGATAAAAGCGATTGGATCATTAAAGTAAAACCAACAGTAAAAACTATAGAGAAAGGTTCCCCCACCACTGGCAAAAGCTGTAAAATAAGCCATGACAGATAGCTTTTTACGCCAGGCAATAAACAAAAAAGTGGGAATTAATGCTAATCCTGTAATTCGGGTAGCTGTTGCTAATATTCCGCAGATAATTGTTTGAGTATATTGTTTATTTTCAAAGCTAACCTGCATTATTCATGAGAGAATTGAGAACAAGCCTGAAAGCCTTATATAATAAGGAATATGGAGATTTGACCCCAATAACAGTCTGTAATTTTTATCTATTACTAACTATTGATTATTTAATGATTA
>NZ_JASJEB010000089.1 GCF_030064895.1 Crocosphaera sp.
TCTGACGGATAAGAACGTCTCTTCATAAAACTGTCATAAAAACTTATTCCATAGTTTTATAACCACAAATCTGTGCCGCCTAATTTCTTTATCTTTTCTTTACAAACAGTCTCTTAATCCTGGACTGATAGCATCACTTTCTTCAATTTCTGCTACACCCCAATTAATTCTTAAAACATCAACTTTGCTATCATATTTAGCTGACATTGTTGAATCTCCCATTAACTATTATTTTTGTGTATTTTATTATTAGTATGAGACAAGATGGTTTCTATGTCTTTTCCAGGGGTTCCATAGTTGATAGTAACCGCTTTTGGATCGCTTTCTATTTGTTTCATTCTAACTCTAATAGCTTCTGCATCCGTGGGATTTTTACGGATATAGTCTCGTAATTCTTGGGTTGTCATTTGTTCAAAATTTTTCATGATACAAATCTCCAATTTCCATTTGCATAAACAAGTATTTCTATGGTTTCTGTATCTCCTGCTAAGATATACACAGTTTTAAAAGTGTTATCATAACGAAAAACATAGATAGGTTGTAATAAATTTGACAGTCGGTGACAAATTTCTAGACAGGTTATAGCTTGTTTTTCTGTGGGCATTCTAGTATCATAGCTTTTTGTTGCTAAATTTAGCAACTATAATATACCATAGGAACGTAATTTAATTATTTATTATTTATTACCCATTTTTCAATTCTTCTAACATTTCTAACACTTCATCAGTAAAAGAACTTTCACCTTTATTTACAAATCATCTTCATTATTATCATTATTTTTGCTAGATTCTGCTAACTGTTTAACTTCTTCTTGTAAGGATTTTATATCGAGTTCTTTATCTAATTTTTTAGCTGACTTTAATTTACGGTTAGCTGCTTTAATATCTCCTGTTTCCTCAGCAATAGCAAAACCCTTTCTCACTAAAAATTCTGCTTTTTCCTCATTATTCCAACCCCCATATTTTAAGCAAGTTTCGGCTGCTTTTTCAGCGGTTTCTGCTTCACTTTTTGCCTCATCTTCCATGTCCACTGAAGCAACAGACAGCAACACAGGATGAAACTGTAATCTCTCACATCCTACCTCTAACCAGTCTGACCAATCACCACCACGCCATATTTTCACGGTCTTGTCAAGACTCCCAGAGACGATGTTTCCCTCTGGGGTGATGTCCACCGTCCAGACAGTATTTTGATGACCTTCTAAGGTATGGAGAAGTTTACCTTGAGGACTCCAAACCTTCACGGTCTTGTCAAGACTCCCAGAGACAATGTTCCCATCTGGGGTGATGATCACATTCGATACTAAACCTTGATGACCTTCTAACGTATAGAGAAGCTTACCATCGGGACTCCAGACCTTCACGGTGTTGTCATAACTCCCAGAGACAATGTTTCCCTCTGGGGTGATGGCCACCGTCCTAACCCAATTTTGATGACCTTCTAAGGTATAGAGAAGCTTACCATCGGGACTCCAGACCTTCACGGTGTTGTCATAACTCCCAGAGATAATGTTCCCCTCTTTTGTTAAAGTCACAGTCCAGACCCAATTTTGATGACCTTCTAAGGTATGGAGAAGCTTACCATCGGGACTCCAGACCTTCACGGTGTTGTCTTTACTCCCAGAGACAATGTTTCCCTCTTTTGTTACAGTCAAAGTTAAGATGTCGTCTTGATGACCTTCTAAGGTATGCAGAAGACTACCCTGGGGACTCCAGACCTTCACGGTGTTATCATCACTCCCAGAGACGATGTTTCCCTCTGGGGTGATGGCCACCATTGTAACCTCTTCTTGATGACCTTCTAAGTTATGGAGAAGATTACCCTGGGGGTTCAAGACCTTCACGGTGTTGTCTTCACTCCCAGAGACAATGTTCCCCTCTTTTGTTACAGTCAAAGTTAAGATGGGCTTTTGATGACCTTTTAGGGTATGTAAAAGCTTACCCTGGGGACTCCAGACCTTCACGGTGTTGTCATCACTCCCAGAAACAATGTTTCCCTGTGGGGTTATGGTTACATTCGATACTGAACCTTGATGACCTTCTAAGGGATAGAGAAGCTTACCCTGGGGACTCCAGACCTTCACGGTGTTGTCATCACTCCCAGAGACAATGTTTCCCTCTGGGGTGATGGCCACCGTCCTAACCCAATTTTGATGACCTTCTAAGGTATGGAGAAGCTTACCATCGGGACTCCACACCTTCACGGTCTGGTCCTGACTCCCAGAGACAATGTTTCCCTCTTTTGTTAAAGTCACAGTCCAGACAGTATTTTGATGACCTTCTAAAGTATGGAGAAGCTTACCATCGGGACTCCAGACCTTCACGGTCTTGTCATGACTCCCAGAGACAATGTTTCCCTCTGGGGTAATAGCCACTATCCGAACCCAACCTTGATGACCTTCTAAGGTATGGAGAAGCTTACCCTGGGGACTCCACACCTTCACGGTCTGGTCCTGACTCCCAGAGACAATGTTTCCCTCTGGGGTGATAGCCACAGTTAAGATGTCCTCTTGATGACCTTCTAAGGTATGGAGAAGCTTACCCTGGGGACTCCACACCTTCACGGTCTGGTCCTGACTCCCAGAGACAATGTTTCCCTCTGGGGTCATAGCCACAGTCCAGACCTGCCCTTGATGACCTTCTAAGGTATGGAGAAGCTTACCCTGGGGACTCCAGACCTTCACGGTCTGGTCCTGACTCCCAGAGACAATGTTTCCCTCTGGGGTGATAGCCACCATTGTAACCGATTCTTTATGACCTTCAAAAGAGTTGTGTTCTCTTACTTGATTAATCGCCTCATACAAACTAGATTGCACTTCTAGTAATATTTCAGGAACTTGCCAATCATTGCGATTTTCTCCTGTAGTAGCAATGGCCAATACCAGAGGTTCTAAAGGTTCAATGGGAAACAAGCTCTTAACCGTTGCTGCTTGTTCTTTCAAGGTGGCCAGTTTGGCCCTTTTATTGGATTCGATCGCAAAGAAAGTAGCTACAATAGCCATTAAAGCAACAAAACTGACAAGCCCTATAAATTGCCAACGTCGGATTTTATTTTGTCGGAAACTAGCATTAATACAGTCTTCAGCGACACCATCCAACATCCCCAAATGACCATAATTTTTGAGATATTCCTCAGCTTCTCCTAATTTTGAACCTTGCAACAAATCAGAGGTTTTTCTGCCCTTATTCTGCCATTCTTGCCCTTCTTCTTCTATTTTTCGCTCAGTTACAATCGCTGCACGATATTGATATTTCCATTGTCGCAATTGTTGCCAATGTCTGATTAATGCTTCATGAACCACATCAATTTGTATTTTTGAGGGTTGCTCGTTAATAATTTCTACTAGATCAACTAATTTTTTTCTTCTTTTTTTTGTTAACAAGCTGGCGAAGAGAAATAGATTAACCCGACAGAGAAAAACTAAAACAAATTTATAACTTATGGATTGAGTTTGGATATCGCGAACAATGAGACGATTTTTGTCGCTGGCTAATTTTTGGCTGACTGTATTTAACTGTTTAAAAGTGTGATATTGATTGACTAAATCATTGAGACAAACTCTTCTACGCACATCATAAGTATCTCCTACTTGGGTTAATTCTAAAAAGATTCGTTGAGCAACTTCCCTTTCTTTTTCATCTAAATTATCAAAGACATTACTGGCACGTTTTTCGATAGTTCCTTCGATTCCGCCTAAATTTTGATAGGTTTTTAAGGTTAAAAAGCGTTCTCCTTTATTTCTAGTTTCTTGCCATAACTGGGTTAAAGTATCTTCCAGTAAAGGTAAACTACCAGGATAATCTTCTACATCATTAATTAACTGTTGTTTTAAACTACTTTCTATCAACAAACCTGATTTTTTTGCCGGTTGAACAATAACTTCTTCAATTTCTTCTCGGTTTAAATGTTCAATATTAATATAAGGTTTATTTAGACAGTCAACTAAGTTTTTATATTCCCGTAATCGTCCTCTAAAGTCTGAACGCATCCCCATAATCATACGAAGGTTAGAATAATTATTGAATAATTCGATTAATTGTTTAAAAAATGTTTCACGGGTGCTTTCATCGCACATTGTAAAACATTCTTCAAACTGATCAATGATCATGATAATTTTGGCTTGTTCATTTATCCCTACTTCTGTGCGATAGCGCCGGAACGTAGTGAGGAACTTCTGACTTCCTACTTCTGACCTCATTATGTTGGGTTTCGTTTCCTCAACCCAACCTACGTTTTCTAATTGTTGTAATGGGTTTTCTGTGGGAGAAAATGGAGTTATATAAGTCCATAAGTTGCTCCCTTTTATAACTTGCCCTAATTTTAATTGATATAATAAACCTGCCCGTAACAAGGAAGATTTACCACTACCAGAAGCCCCTAAAACAACAATAAATCTATCTTTTTGGACACGGTTAATTAAATCATTGGTAATTTTAGAACGTCCATAAAAAACATCTGCATCTTCTCTATTTTCCGCAAAATAAGATAGGGAACGATAAGGACATTCATCTTTAAAAATATCTGGAGTATAACGAGTTGTTAATAAAATAGAACCCGAAGAATTAGCAATCAAAGGACGCTGAGAAGTTTGCGCCATTTCCTTTTCAATAAATTCTTTTAACTTATGACTATCAACAATTCCATCAGCATACTCTTCAGGGTTTAAACCTTTTAATAAAGTTTGGGTAAATAATCCTTGTTTATCCCTAATTTCTAACCCTATCTCAGAGGATCTTGTTCCAGTAATCAAACAATAATCTTTATTTTTAGGAAGATACTTAATTAGTTCCCCACTGAAACAACAATCTAACCAAATAATTATTTTTTTTACTGGACTTTTTTCTATTTGTTCCCCCAACCAACTCAGAGGAATACCATAAATTTCTGCATTGGGAAAAACATCGCTAGTTGCTAAAAAAGTATCCTCTTTATTATCAATAATTTTACGCCATCCATGACCCGAAAAATAAAATAAAGCGAGATCCGGGGTTTCCTGTTGAGACGGAGGGTTAAAAAGATTCTTAATTTTTTCTTTTAAATCTTCTGATTTTATCCCTAACCGACTAACATTAGGTTCACTACCTTTTTGAGAAGGTTGTTCGACTAAACGTTGAATGCGAAACTTTTCATAACCGTATTTTTCTAACTTTTTTGCAATATCTTCTGCATCCTTTCTTGCTACGGTTAGATTATTTAAAGTTGTATAAATAGGATATTCATCAATCCCAACAATTAACGCTTCCCATTGCTGTCTCATGAGCTTTGTTTTATAATGGTATTTGTAGTTTTATCTGCTTTAATAAAAAAAAGATAATTAAAGCTATTATACATCAAACAAAAGCAAAACAGGTAAAATCCTGTAGTTTAATTTTACGACACTTAGAGATAACCTAATGAATGCACAAATTTACAACACAAGATTAGCCTTTTTACTCGCATTAAGCGATCTCAAAACTCCTCTCAATGAGGAAGAAAAAGAAACCTTAGCTAATATTGCTCAGCAACTTGATATACAACCATTAGCATGGAAAGATTATACGGAACCCATGTTATTAAAAATGATCCAATCTAATCCACAATTAAGCGAGCAATATAACCAGTATAAAACGAAACTAGAGACACTTCCAGAAACCTCACAAATTTTATCAGGAATAGACCAAGAAATTCAAGCTTTAATTCTTAGAGATGATCCCATGAGAGCAAAAGGTTTTAAACCCAGTAGTAAACCAACAGAATATGATAGTCAAATCAATAATCTTGTGGTTGTGGTCAGTCGTTCCCAAGAACCAGAAAATGCTGTTAAAACAGTATCGTGTCTTGATAAATTGAAACAAACTTTAGGTAATTTAGGTCAATAACATGGAATATTATCAACTAATATAATGAGTGATATTATCTACCCAACGATTGACTTATTTATCTATGATTTAAAAAGTTCTCTGAATGCAACAGACGAAGAAAATCGTGAACTTGAAGTCTATTTTCGTAAGAAACTTCCCAAAAAAACTAAGTTAGTTGATACCGACATAGAAATTGAATATTTAGAACTACTTCCTGAACAAAAAACCATTGATTTTGTTAACCAAAATAGAAACCTAGAAGGATACTATTATCCTGTCCGTTTAAACGATACTTATGGGTTACAAATAGATTGTTCTGTTGACAATATAACTCACCCTCAACCCCTTAAAAATTTTGCTTTTATTAAAGAAGAAATTGAAGCAAAATTAAGAGGAAAAACTGCGAATATAGGACAGACATGGATGTTATCTGGTTGTCTTCCTAAAAATAATCGTAAATCTGTCCAAGAAATTGCTAAATACTGTTATGATTTATTTGGAGTAAATAGTGATTTTGAACAAGATTTACAAAGACGGGGACGGCTATTTGGAGGCGAATTTCTTGAATTTTGGCAATATCAACCAAGTCAAGGGATTAACTTACATATTGTTGTTGTTATTTATCCTAACCTGCAAAGTATGGAAAAAGCAGCAGATTTATACCAAGATTGGATCGGATTATTCTCATATAAACATAAAATTTTATTCGCTTATAGTCAGAGTCGTTTAATTAAAAAAAATCTGGTTGAATATTATCAAAAAATTGAAGAAAATAAAAAAAGTATTGAGCAAAATAAAAAGATAAAGACGGATAAAAAAATAAAAGAAGCTGAAAATATTATAGAAACTTATATTGTCGATCTTCCTCAACTAAACTTTCAAAAACAAATTGTAGATATTAATTTAATTAATTATAAAACTCGTTTGGCAATTATCAAAAACAAAATTCTAGAATCTGATAACTTGCAATTTTTGAATAAATTTAGTGAATTATCCGAGCAAAAATATATTGTACAAATAGAAAAAGATTATGAAAACATGGAACTGGGACTAAGATTATTAGAGAGTAATATCAACATTATCCGCAGTAGAATAGAAGCAGAAAAAGCCAAAAGCGATCGCAGTTTTCAAAACTTAGTAACCCTGGTAGGAACAGGAACCGCATTAATGGCTTTAATTGACGATGAAGGCAAAAAGTGTAAAGCTATAACTGAGGTAATATCTAATCCATTGATAGATAACGTATGTAATGATCCTGTGGGAAAATTCATTGGGTTTCCCATAATCATGATTTTTGTATTAGGCTGTTTAGGATTAGTTTTGAAAGGGATATTAGCTAAAGTCAGTTAACAGTTAACAATGATCAGTTAACAGTTAACTGTTATCAATAAATATTAATGATTTAAACAACGACCATCTTCCCCGTGGGGAGTCGGTTCTAATGTTGCTATATTGCCTTGTATAACCCCATGAATTGCTTCTAAGGGATTAGTTTCTGAGGTAATATAAACTGTAATACCACGGCGACTTAAACGCTCTTTTAAACCCACTCCTGCTTCTCCTGTAATTAAAATATAATTGTCTAGAGGATGGGGTGTTATATCATCATCGTGGAGATCGTGAAATGTGGGTTGAGTATGAGGAACTTCTAACTTTTCAACTAAAGTAGGTTTAATATCTTGAGTTGCTTCATAAACCAAAAATTTACGAGCGCGTCCTGTTTTTCCTGTAATGGTGCAAAAATCATCACTCACAAGGGCAAACTTCATGGTTAATTTCCTAATTTTATCGTCTTATTTCTGTTTAAAAATGCTAACATAAGAAAACTTTTCAACTATTAAAAACAAGAAAAATTTAATGACCTGAGTGCGGAGTTCTGAGTTTTTTCCATGATATAATCAGGTCTAAAGATTCTTGATTATAACTGGTAACTGGTAACTGAAAACTGAAAAACCCACTTCTAAAACATTAGAAGCAGGTAGATTCTCGTGAAAACAAATTAATATTTAGTATTGAGGAACATTAGGATCAACTTCTTGACTCCAAGCAGTAATACCACCTTTAACGTTAGTTCCTTCTACTCCGGCCTCTTGCAGAATTTTTAAAGCTTTGGCAGATCGCCCTCCCATCTTACAATGAGCAATCAAACGGTGATCTTTAGCTAACTCTTTCACTTTCTCAATCCCAGATCCCTGTTCAATATCTGGTAGAGGAACTAAGACAGAACCAGGAATACGGGCGATCTCATATTCATTGACGTTACGCACATCAATTAATACAAACGCATCAGCACCGTGATCCATTAAATCCTTAAGATCCTTGACGCTAATTTCAGGAATAGCTGCTTTTTCTTCCGTTGCGGCGGCTTGAGCTTGAGGGATGCCACAAAACTGCTCATAATCAACCAATTCCTCAATAATAGGTCGTTCTGGGTTCGGTCGTAGCTTCAACTCCCGAAAGGTCATATCCCAGGCATTGTACAACAATAAACGCCCACTGAGGGTATTTTTTGCCCCTAAAATGATTTTAATGGTTTCGGTGGCTTGAATGGTGCCGATAATGCCGGGTAATACCCCTAAAACGCCTCCTTCTGCACAGGAGGGAACCATTCCTGGTGGGGGAGGTTCTGGGTATAGGTCGCGGTAGTTGGGACCCCCTTCGTAGTTAAATACGGTTGCTTGGCCTTCAAAGCGGAAAATAGATCCATAAACGTTGGGTTTATTCAACAATACGCAAGCATCATTGGTGAGGTAGCGAGTAGGAAAGTTATCCGTTCCGTCTACAATCACGTCATAGGGTTCCATGATCTTGAGGGCATTTTCCGAAGAAAGACGGGTTTCGTACAAATCTACCTGACAAGCAGGGTTTATCTCTAAAATGCGGTTTTTAGCTGATTCAATCTTCGGTTTATTTACCCAAGAAGTGCCATGAATAATCTGACGTTGTAAATTAGAACTGTCAACAATATCAAAATCAACAATTCCAATGCGTCCAATACCAGCAGCAGCTAGGTATAATAAAAGGGGAGATCCTAAGCCTCCGGTTCCGATACAGAGAACACTGGCAGCTTTTAAGCGTTTTTGACCGTCTAGCCCCACTTCTGGCAAGATAATGTGGCGAGAGTATCTTTCAATCTCTTCTTTGTTGAGTTCTATTGCTTCTAAATTAGGGTTTAGCATAGGCGTTGTCATTAATTGACCTAATAACGCACGGTTTTTTGAGGGGCGTGGATCATTATCTTAGCAGAATTTACTGAGAGTGAACAGTAACCGCTAAGGGATAAAGGTTAAACTTTTATGGAGTTGTTATAGTTAAAGTCTTTATGCGTCGAGACTCAATTTTTTACAAACTTTTTCAAACTTATCCTGGTTTATTGTTTGAACTGTTGACAAATCCACCAGAAAATGCTTCAGACTACAGATTTGATTCCGTTGCTGTAAAAGAACCGAGATTCGAGATAGATGGGGTATTTTTACCACCAGAAAAGGAAAGTCCAGGGGTAGTATATTTTTGTGAAGTACAGTTTCAAAAAGATGAAAGATTGTACGAGAGAGTATTTGCCGAATTATTCCTATACTTTTATCGCAATCGTGATCGATTTAGCAATTGGAAAGTGGTCATTATCTATCCTAACCGTAACACCGAACAAAATGATACTATTCCTTATTATACCTTGCTCAATAGTGAGCAAGTAAATCGGATTTATCTAGATGAATTAGGGAATATTCGAGAATTACCGTTAGAAATAGCAGTGATGCTGTTAACTACTATCGATGATAAACAAGCATCGCAAGAAGCCAAGTATTTATTACAAAAAAGTCAACAAGAACTACCTCAAGAATTAAACCAAGGCATAATAGAATTAATCACTACAATAGTAATGTACAAATTTGAACAACTTAGTCAAAAGGAGGTAGAAGAAATGTTAGGAATTACCATTAAGGAAACGCAAGTTTACCGAGAAATCAAGCAAGAAGGACGAGAAGAAGGACGAGAAGAAGGAAAAAAAGCAGAGGCACGTTCGCTAATTTTCCGTCTCTTAGGGAAGCGAGTGGGAGAATTATCTCCAGCAGTCCATCAAAGCATTGAAAATCTGTCCTTGGAACAATTAGAAAACCTCGGTGAAGCACTGCTTGATTTTAGCAGTATGACTAATTTGGAGAATTGGTTAGAAGAAAACAACAGGGAAAATTAATGTCAGCCTAGTTTAGTTAATCGTAAACCTTTATCAGTGGGCTTTATTTATGTCCGACTATTTAACTAAATAATTGCTTATGATAGATAAAGTTATAAAACTTTACTTATCTTCATGAGTGCGACGTTTTCTTCCTTAAGACAAATCAAAAAGACATTTACAAAAACGGTATTATTCGGCAATAAACCTAGTGTTGAACTATTTGCTATTCTTAGCGTCTATTTTGTCCAAGGTATCTTAGGTTTAGCCCGTTTAGCGGTGAGTTTCTTCCTTAAGGATGATTTAGGGTTAACTCCGGCCCAGATGGGTGCATTAACTGGTATTGCTGCGGTTCCTTGGGTGATAAAACCCCTCTTTGGATTTATTTCGGACGGTTTACCCATATTTAGCTATCGTCGTCGTCCTTATCTGGTGATTTCGGGACTATTAGGCAGTTTATCCTGGATATTATTGGCTACAGTGGTGAATAATGCCTGGTCGGCCAGTTTTACTCTATTATTAACTTCTGTTTCCGTTGCTATTAGCGATGTGATCGTTGACTCGTTGGTGGTAGAAAGAGCCAGAAAAGAGTCTTTAAGTCAAGCAGGATCTTTACAATCCTTAACTTGGGGCGTTTCAGCTTTTGGAGGGTTAATTACAGCTTATTTAAGTGGTTGGTTATTGGAAAGATTTAGTAATCAAATTGTCTTTGAAATTACTGCTATTTTTCCTTTTCTTGTTTGTTTGGCTGCTTGGTTAATTGCGGAGAAACCTATTAGCAGAGATGAGTTAATTTCTCAACAGGATCAATCTTTGGTTAAGCAACAAATAAAACAGGTATGGAAGGCGATTAAACAGAAGTCAATTTTTTTGCCAACTGCTTTTGTTTTTCTCTGGCAAGCTACTCCTAATGGTGATTCTGCTTTCTTTTATTTTACTACCAATGAATTAGGATTTGAACCAGAATTTTTAGGGCGAGTTCGTCTGGTTACTAGCGTAGCTGCATTATTAGGAGTATTGATTTATCAAAAGTTTCTTAAAAATGTTTCCTTTAGAAAAATCTTAGGTTGGAGTGTGGTTATTTCTTCTGCTTTGGGTATGACCACATTATTGCTAGTTACTCATACTAACCGATTGCTAGGAATTGATGATCATTGGTTTAGTTTAGGAGACAGTTTAATTTTAACTGTTGCTGGACAAATTGCTTTTCTACCAGTTTTAGTATTATCGGCTAGATTATGTCCTAAAGGTATCGAAGCTACTTTATTTGCTTTGTTAATGTCCATTATCAATCTGGCAAATTTATTATCCCATGAATTAGGCTCACTTCTCACCCATTGGTTAGGCGTAACAGAAACTAATTTTAATAATCTTTGGTTACTAATAACTATTACTAACCTCTCAACTTTATTACCTTTACCCTTGGTTAAGTGGTTGCCCAACAACGATCCTCAATCTGAAGGATTAGAGGAACAAGATAATATAAGTTATATGGGTGAAGTTTATGAAAATAAAGCTTTAGGAACGATGGCCGATAATGATATAATCCCTGAAGTCATTCCTGAATTTGTCACTAACAAAAACAAGTAAACTCTTTTAAATCA
Organism: Crocosphaera sp.; assembly: GCF_030064895.1. Lineage (GTDB taxonomy): Bacteria > Cyanobacteriota > Cyanobacteriia > Cyanobacteriales > Microcystaceae > Crocosphaera. Next base: position 11,619 of record NZ_JASJEB010000089.1, read on the forward strand.
ATTTGAAATCATGACTAATTTAATTATTGAAGACAAACAAAATTTATCCTACGATCCTGAAAAGTGGCAACAAGGTTATCAGTCTCAACCTAATGAATATGAGTATTTTATTGAAGATATAGAAGGAAAAATACCTGAGCAATTACAAGGAACTCTATTTAGAAACGGGCCAGGTTTATTAGAAGTACAAGGAACCCCCCTACAACATCCTTTTGATGGAGATGGAATGGTTTGTGCTATTTCCTTTTTACCTAACGGAAAAGTACATTTTCGTAATCGTTTTGTTCGCACAGAAGGCTATGTACAAGAACAAAAAGCAGGTAAAATGATTTATCGGGGGGTGTTTGGAACCCAAAAACCAGGGGGGTGGATCAACAATATTTTTGACCTTAAAGTAAAGAATATTGCTAATACTAATGTTATTTACTGGGGCAAAAAATTACTGGCACTTTGGGAAGCTGCTGAACCTTATCGACTCGATCCTAAAACATTGGAAACTGTCGGTATCGACTACTTAGATGGTGTATTAAACCCAGGTGGTTCTATTTCCGCTCACCCTTGTTTTGATCCTAGTTGTGAATTAGATAATGGTCAACCTTGTCTAGTTAATTATTCCATTAAACCAGGACTTTCTAGTAAAATTACTATCTATGAATTTGCCCCGGATGGTAAGTTATTACGTTGTCATTCTCATGTAGTTGCTGGGTTTTCTTTTATCCATGATTTTGCAATTACTCCTAATTATTGTATCTTTTTACAAAACTCTGTTAATTTTAATCCTTTACCTTTTCTTTTTGGTCTGAAAGGTGCAGGAGAATGTGTTAACTTTCAACAAAATCAACCTAGTAAGTTAATCATTATTCCTCGAACTCCTAACGATGAAAAGATAAAAATTTTAGAAACAAATGCAGGTTTTGTATTTCATCATGTTAATGCTTTTGAAGATGTGAATAATATCTACTTAGATTCAATTTCTTATGAATCTCTTTCACAAGTTAACTTAGACACTGACTACAAAGAAATAGATTTTAATAATATAGATCCTGGACGGTTATATCGCTTTAAGATTGACCTAGAGAGTGAAACAGTTAACAAAGAAATGATCGACAGTCGTTCTTGCGAGTTCCCTTCTATTAACCCCAAAAATCTTGGTAGAAAATATCGCTATTTATTTATAGGAACTACTCATAAAGATCAAGGTAATGCACCTCTCCAAGCTATCCTTAAACTTGACTTATTAACAGGTAAAAAACAGGTACATTCTTTTGCACCACAAGGTTATGTTGGAGAGCCAATGTTTGTTTCTAAACCTAATGCAGCTTCTGAAGATGAAGGATGGGTTTTAGTGATAGTTTATGATGGAGATAAACACCGTTCTGATCTTGTAATTTTAGATGGCGAAAATTTAGAAAAAGAACCCATTGCTACTTTACATCTGAAACACCATATTCCTTATGGACTTCATGGAAACTGGACATCAGAAGTTTTCATCTAATTATAAATAAGGGACAATTAAATAATTGTCCCAAAATATCTCAATAAATTTTTGTTCACTAAAAATATGATTTAATAAACAACTATTATGCTTCTAACAATATAGAGTCATTTTCCCTATCCAGTTTCTCCTTTTCTCTGGTTTCTAACATAGTGTTGATTTTATCAAGATCGTAAGGAAAAGGGCGTTTCATTGGTCGATAATCTAATGGATGAGATTCACCATGACGTAAGACAGCATTGACTAACAAACAGTCTTCTGAACTCAAGTTAATTGCCCCATGAGGAACTCCTGGAGGAATAGCAACAACTTGAGGATTATCTTCACTTAAGAGTATATAATTATACCGTCTATTATGAAGTGCAACCAGAATAAAACTTCCCCGAACTACTAATAGTTGATCTGTCTGAAAATGATGCACAAATAGTTCATCAATTGTTCCTCTGGGAACCTGCACTAACATTGTCTCATCACTAGATTGTGGTGTATAAAATTGTGCCATTCCCCCTTGTATTGATTCGAGTTTTCGTAGCGATATACCTGGTTTTAAACCCATATTATTTTTCCTTTTTTTCTATTTTTTTTATCTTAACAATTCTTTCCATAAAAATATGTAAATTAAAATACATAATATGACCATTGTATGATATGTGTTCAATGACAGTAACTTTGTTCTATGGTATTTGCACAAAAATAAACTCATAACGACTATGCTATGTGAGCAATTATATCAATTAAACAATCTTATAAAATATTAAATAAAGTAATTATTCTTTAGGAAAATAAACACTTGTTCATCCCTTTTCAAACTATAATTGTAACCATCTAAAATTGTAGATTTAATGTTGAGAAAGAGCAGAATGAAACATCTAATAAAAGCCTTATTATTGCTAATAATTTGTGTATACTCTATCACAATATTTGTAACACCAGCCATAGCCAGTGTTAAATTAAACGGCGCATTTGTAGCCAACAAATCCTGTGAAGCATTACAATCAATGAGAAAAGAAACCAACCCTGGTAATGTATTTGTGGAAGCAGATGAAACTTATGAAGTTGTTGCTAAAAATAAAGAAGATGCTACACATTATCAAATTAAAATTAAGGGAGTAGAGCCTTCGATACGTTGGGTAGCAAGGGACTGCGGAAAAGTAATAGCACAAACTTTCCTTAATGAAGATTATTTATTAGCCCTAAGTTGGCAACCAGCATTTTGCGAAACCCGTCCCGAAAAAACAGAATGTTTAACCGAAGATATCAAAAGATTTGAAGCTACCCATTTTGTTTTGCATGGTTTATGGCCTCAACCTTACGACAATGCATATTGTGGTGTAAGTAAAGATATAATTGACCTAGATAAAGATAGTAGTAAATGGCTAGAAATGCCAGCTATAGAATTATCAAAGAAAACCAGAAAAAAATTAAGAAAAAAAATGCCTGGATTCGCTTCTGGTTTACATCTTCATGAATGGTATAAACATGGAACTTGTTACTCAGAATCTCCCGAAGAATATTATCAAGAATCCATAGCTTTATTAAATCAGGTTAATAAGTCTGCTGTTCGTGATTTATTTGTAGAAAATCTCGGGAAAGAACTAAATGCTACAGAAATTAGTCAAGAGTTTCAAGCAGCATTTGGAAATAATTCAGGGGATAAAATTGCGGTAAAATGTCGTAACGATAAAGACGGCAATCTCAATAATATGATTACCGAATTATGGATTAATCTTAAAGGTAAAATAGAAAAATATACCTCCATTAATCAACTTCTAGAAAATGCTCCTGATGCAGATTTAGGTAGTTGTCAAGGGGAAATTGATCCGATGCCAGTTAATGAAGCTTAGACTATAAAATTTTCCTTATATGGCTTATGAATTTATTTTTATAAGCCATTTTATTTAATAATTTTGTATAGTTAGTAATTCCAATCCTTGTTCCAATAAAGCTTGATTATTTTTCCTTTAAAGCTTAGTTGATTTTTTAACCATTGCAGCTTATTTTTAAAGGTCAAACTAATACTTAAAGATTCGCTTGACCCCCATACATTTCTTGCAAAACCAAAGCCGGATCTAAATATTCTCCCCGATATTTTAAACCCCAATGAAGATGTGGCCCTGTTGTCCTTCCCGTCATTCCCACACGACCTATTCTCGCACCCGAAGGAACATCTTGACCCAACCAGATAACAAGTCCCCCTTCCCTATCAATAAAATAACGTCCTTCGGAACTATCTTCCACCGTTCCCATCAAATGACAATAGATGTGAGTCCAATTTCCTGATTGAATGGTAATCATGGTTCCACAAGCTGTATGATCAGAAAGCGCAACCACTCGGCCTGCCCACCAGTTACGGACATAACTCCCCAAAGGTGCAGCTAAGTCTAAACCTCGGTGAAACTGATATTGTCCCGTGACAGGAGAAGTGCGATAACCATATCCGGAAGTATAGGTTTGGAAATTTTCCACCGGAAACGACGCATATTGCCAGGTATTGCTAGAATTAGTAGCAGGAACGTACTGCGCTTGAGAGGGAACTTCTCGCCACCCATTCAGACCCAAAGGAAGTAATAAAGTAGCGATCGCCATAAAGAGTAATTTTTTATTTAAAGACTGCATCATAACACCACTCACACTAAAATCAGACAAAGATTAAGAATTGTATATCCGTTGCATGATAACTGTTTTTAAGCTCTGTTGCCTAGTGTTTTTTTGTGCATTTAATCAATTATTTGTCAAGTGAAGTTAGATAAACCTAAAATTTGTTACAATCGAAAAATTATTAATTGTTTTTCAATCAAGAGTTTCATAATTTATGGTTATTAATTTTATTCCCTTTCGCTTTTCCATAGATACAGTTGTCATTGCTGGAACTTGTTTATGGTCATTATCTCTCTATTTAGGACTCTCTTCTTTTAGAAACAATGTTATCGAAGGTTTAAATCGTTGGTTTAATTTTGCTGAGCGATCGCTCTATACAACGCAAGAAGAATTTGAGAAAACCCGTCAAGCGAGAGAGTCTCAAAATGCTTTTTATGCCTCTCTTTTTAGCATTCTTCCCTTCTTTATTATTGGAGGATTTTGTAATTGGGGTGTAGAATTAGGATTAGGTCAAAGTTGGTCTATTAGTATGGGAATTTTAGCTTGTATGGCCTGCGGTATTTATGAATTAGGTCGTAGAAGTACAGAGTCGAGTTAATTATTGGATTTATGGAAAAAGCAACATTTGGAGCGGGATGTTTTTGGGGAGTAGAAGCTGCTTTTCGTAAGTTAAAAGGAGTTATTTCTACTTCCGTCGGTTATATGGGTGGACATTGGCCAAACCCTTGCTATTTAGATGTTTGTGCGAGGGTAACTGGTCATGCTGAGGTGGTGCAAATTGAATATGATTCTACCATAATTAGATATGAACATCTATTAGAAACATTTTGGAAAATTCACGATCCTACCAGTTTAAATCGCCAAGGATATGACAGAGGGGAGCAGTATCGCTCCGTAATTTTTTGTCATAGTTCTGAACAAGAAAAACTAGCAATAAAATCTAAAATAAAACTACAAAATTCTGGTCAATATGATAAGGATATTGTCACAGAAATTAAAGCAGTATCCGATTATTATTTAGCAGAAGACTATCATCAACAATACTTTGAAAAGCAAAAAAGTAACCGAGTTTAAATAATTGAGAGACTAATTAATGCTTAATGAACGTAGTTTAACATCTATAGAAGAAGGAATTTATATATTAAATAAATATTCTGGTTGTTTTTCTGTTGCTACTATTAGCCATCTTCGAGGTAAAATTAATCTGAAAAAACTACAACAATCTATTGATATTATACAAGATAAATATGATATTCTTCGGTGTAATATAATTAAACAAGATAGTAATTTAAAATTTAAGTTAAAAGAATTAGAAACAGTAAAAGTTATTCTGGAAATTATTGATAATTGTCATAATAAATCTTGGGAAGATATTGTTATTGAAAATATAAATCAACCTTTGAATCTATCAAAAAATATGTTGAGATGTCTTTTGATAAGGCCAGAATCTAAGGATGATGAAGCTTATTTTATTACAATAATTTTTCATGCTATTGCCGATGGACTATCATCAGTAAAACTTCATTATCTAATTTTTCAAAACTACGAAAATATAGTTAAAAATAAAAGTATTGAATCCAGAAATAGACTAGATATAACCTCTATTTATAATCAAAAATTCAATAATATATTAGGTTATATTAGAGCAATTTTATCTGTAATTGAACTGCAAATAAGAAGCAAATTTTATAAACCCAAAAAACTAAATCCAGATAAAATTATACCCATTAAAGAAAGAGAAGGACATTTTTTAAACTATTGTTTAGACGAAGAAATAACAAAAAAAATAATAGTTAAAAGTAAACAAGAAAATATTACAGTTAATAGTTTACTCACTGCTGCTATTTTATTAGCGATCGCCGATGAAATCAAGATTAAAGAGCAAGAAAAATTTGCTCTATATTGTCAATGTTATGTTGACTTAAGAAAAAGGTTAGATCCTCAAGTTAGTGACGAATACCTAGAAATTCTTATTTCTTCATTGATGTCTTTTTATAACCTGAAACCGCAAACTAACCTTTTATCTTTAGCAAAAGAAGTTAATAATAAGACAAAAAAAGAATTAGAAAAACGAGATTTTATGTATTATTCTTTACTATTAAAACCAATTGTTAAAACATCGATAAATAATACACAAAGATTCACCCCAAGTGTTGGAGTTAGTAATCTAGGAAAAATTAACTTTAAAAGAAATTATGGAGATTTTACCCTAGAAAATATTTGCTTTGTCCCTAATGTTTCAATTTATAATTATTCCCTTTCCTTGTCTATTTCCACCTTTAATAATAAAATGACAATTAATTTTGCTTTTTCTTACCCATCTTTTAGTTACGAAAAAATTGATAAAATTGCCCAAACTATGATCAAGATACTCACAGATACTATTGATAGTAGTAAAAACAAATAGTTAAAATATTTTTAACAGAATAAAATATAAAAATCTTTATAGTTTGTTTATAGCCTAGTTCTAAGTTAAGTTGAAGTTAACTTAAAACTAACAAAAAGATAATAAAAAGCCACTTTTTGTTTAAGGATAAATTAATAAATAAAAAACTGTCTCTAATCTTTAAAAAATAACAAAAATAAATCTACGCAGTTATACATAATCTTTAAAAATTAATATGTTAATTTAGTAGGCGTTTATTCTAAATACCCAGAAAAAACACTACTCTTTTAAACAGTAAAGAGTAAGGTCAGTTTGTGGTCTAGAAAAATACAGTATCTTAGATAAGTCAAACAATAAAAATGGCTGGAACTACATTATTACCAGGGGATATTGCCATTATAGGCTTCAATTTTGATAACCCCGACGAATTCGCCTTTCTCCCATTGGTGGATATAACTGCCGGTACCGAAATCCAATTTACCGATAACGGTTGGAAAGCAGACGGTACATTTAGAGCAAATGAAGGCACCTTTACCTGGACAGCAGACACAGATATTACTGCCGGAACAGTAATTAATCCTACTGTCAGTAGTGTTTTATTCTCCGCCAGTGGTGATCAAATCATTGCTTATCAAGGAGACGACAGCAACCCCAGCTTTATTTACGCCCTCAACAGTGAAGGAAACCCTGGTGTATGGCAGTCAGACTCCACCAGTTCCAACACTTCCGCACTTCCCACTGGCTTAGTCAATGGGGAAACAGCAGTAGCTTTAAACGAGGTTGACAACGCCGTTTATACAGGGATAACCACTGGTACAAAAGCAGAATTATTAGCTGCTATCAGTGATAATTCTAATTGGTCTGGCAATAACAGTAGCAGACAAACCCTACCAACCGACCCCTTTATCCTCACAGATGTAGGAGGTGGCACCACCACAACCCCTTTAATCAGCGAATTTCAACCTAACCCAACAGGGAGTGATCCTAGTACCACAACCATTGAACTCAGTGGGACACCAGGAGACTCCTTTAATGGTGTCATCGTTAGTATTGAGAGTGATCCAGGTAGTTCTAACCCAGGGGACATCAATAATTTTGAGTCAGTCTCAGGGGTTTTTGATACTAATGGGTTGTTAACCGTCAATATTCCTGATTTAGAGAATCCCTCTTTCACCATCGCTTTACTATCTGAGTTTACAGGTAGTACCGCTACAGACATTGACACCGACAATGATGGGGTAGCAGATAACCTATCCAGCTTTGGAACAGTTTTTGATGCCATCGGAGTTCCTGATAGTGTAGGCGATGAAGTATTCTTATATGGAACAGACCTTGGTGGAGTGGACTTTGCCCATACAGGAGATGAACCCAGACTCATTTTCCGAGATGGAAGTGTGGGGGATCTTTATGCCATTAATGATCCTGACAACGGCCAAGTTTTTGATATCAATGGAACTGACGTAACCCCCGCCATTTTTGATAGTGATCCTACCTTGGGAACAGATACCTTCGGAACTATCAATCCCAGTGTTGGTGATGGTGGTGGTGATAATGGTGGTGGTGAACAACCCACTTTAACCGCCATCTACGAGATTCAAGGGCAAGGTCACACCTCCACTTTAGAAGGTCAAGTAGTTACTACAACAGGTATTGTCACAGCAGTTGATAGTAATGGCTTTTATCTGCAAGATGCAACTGGAGATAGTAATGATGCCACCTCTGATGGGATTTTTGTCTTTACTGGTTCAACACCTGGAGTTATTGTCGGTGATGAACTGCAAGTTGAAGGGACAGTCTCTGAGTTTACCCCTGGTGGTACTTCTAGTCGGAACCTATCCACAACTCAGATTAGTAGTCCTAACATAACCAATCTTTCCAGTGGGAATATGCTGCCGACAGCAGTTATTATCGGTTCCGGGGGTCGGGTTCCACCAACAGAAAATATTGATGATGATGCCTTTGGCAGCTTTGATCCAACCACCGATGGAATTGACTTTTTCGAGTCCTTAGAAGGAATGCGAGTCACCGCTCAAAACCTTGTAGCAATCGCTCCTACAAACCGCTTCGGTGAAATCTTTGCCGTTGTTGATAATGGTGTCGGTGCCACAGGAATTAGCGATCGCGGAACCCTTAACATCAGTCCCGACGACTTCAACCCCGAAAAAATTCAAATTGATCAAGATTCAGGGGTTTTTGACTTCAACTTTCCCAGTGTTAATGTTGGAGATAGTCTAGGTAACGTCACTGGGGTTGTCAGCTATGGTTTTGGTAACTTTGAAATCCTTCCCACCGAAGACTTCACTAGCAATATTACCTCTGGTAACTTACAACAAGAAACCACGACCCTGGCAGGAAACGCCGATCAACTCACAGTTGCCAGTTATAACCTTCTCAATCTCGATCCCAATGATAGTGATGGGGATGCCGATGTTGCCAATGGTCGCTTTAACAACATTGCCAACCAGATAATTAACAACCTGAACACACCGGATATTATTGGACTCCAAGAAATTCAGGATAATAACGGTTCTGTCAATGATGGGACCATTGCTGCTGATCAAACCCTCCAGGAGTTAATTGACGCGATCGCTGCGGCTGGCGGTCCCACTTACCAATTCATCGACAATACCTTTATTACAGATGGTGCAAGCGGTGGTCAACCAGGTGGAAATATCCGCACTGCCTTCCTGTATAATCCCAATCGTGTCAATTTAGTGGCTGGTTCCGTTCAAACCATTGGAGACCAAAATCCTGGTAGTGCCTTCCAGGGCGCACGTTTACCACTTGTGGCCGACTTTGAGTTTAATGGTCAAGAAGTCACTGTTGTTAACAACCACTTTTCCTCTAAAGGAGGCAGTGCGCCCATTCTTGGTATCGAACAACCGTTTGATGCTCGTCAAGAAGACGTAACCGTTAACGGTAGTTTAGATGAGCGACAAGCTCAGGCCAACGCAGTCCAAGGATTTGTGGCAAATTCCCTAAGTGCCGACCCCAATGCCAATCTTGTCGTCTTAGGAGATTTCAACGAATTTGAGTTTGTTTCCCCCCTTAATACCCTAGAACAGAACCTGACCAACTTAACAGAAACACTACCTGAAAATGAGCGTTATAGCTTCATTTTTCAAGGGAATTCTCAGTCTCTGGATCATATTTTGGTCAGCGATAGCTTGACTCAAGGTGCGGAATTCGACATTGTTCATGTCAACAGTGAATTTGTGGAAACTAATCAGCGAGCAAGCGACCACGATCCCTTAATTGTTCGTTTGAATTTGGAAAGTCCTGCACCATCGAACCCTGGATTAATAATTGAGGGAACTTTCAGGAGAGATACTTTAGTTGGAACCGATGGTAACGATACGATAACAGGTTTCCGACGCAGAGATATCCTAACAGGTGGTGGTGGTAGCGATACCTTTGTATACACTAGCTTACGAGATGGACGAGATATCATTACTGATTTTGAGGTAGGTAGCGATCAAATTGATCTTTCTCAAGTCCTGAATGCCATTGGTTTTAGTGGTATTGATCCCATTGCTGATGGTTATATAGGTTTTGTCTCCAGTTCTAATGGAACCTATTTAACCATTGATCCTGATGGTATTTCTGGATCTGGACGTTCTCATTCTATCTTGCTTGCTCAAGGAGTGACGGTAGCAGAATTCAACAATCCGGACAACTTTATTTTCTAAAAAGTCCTTGATCCCTCATTGTTGAGGGATTAGGGATGCTCTAAGACATTACATATTCCTCAACAAAATCATGAATAACCTATTTCAACCATTTTCTTTCCTTGTTACAACTTCTCTTGTCAGTCTTGCTGCTATTTATCCTCATACCTAGAAAACTGTGAGCGAGAGATAGCCAGTCCGTTTTAACGGCTGGCAGTGGAGCGAACCGGGGTTTTAACCCCCCGTATCTATTTAATTAGATTAGCAATGTCATGGCAAAACCCTATAATAATAGTATGAATTACCAAACACAAAAAATATTATTAACGGGAAATGTAGATGATGAAGTTCACGCTTACCTTTTATGGTGCTGTGAACAATCTAATAAGTTGTATAATTCTGTTTTATTTTCAATTCGTCAAGATTACTTTGAAAATTGTAATTACAAAACTTGGTTTGACAAGAATGATAATTACAGAAGGAGTCGCAGTTTAAGACGAATTAAAATAAGTTATGCTCAACTATGTCAAGAATTCAAGGATAACTTTCATTATCAAGCAATAGGAGGTCAACAAGGACAACAAACTATCAAGTCAGTAGTAGAAGCAATCAAAGGGTATAACCAGCTTTTACCAATGTGGTTTAATGGGGAACTGAAAGACAAACCATTAATTCCTAATTATCGTAAAAAAGGATTATATCAAGTGGCTTTTACTTCTCAAAATATTCGATATGAAGCACTCTGTGGATGTTGTTATTTACCCATTGCCAATTCTCAAAGAAAGGAATTAGAAACACCATCAATTGTTATCCCTAGTGGTGTTAAGTTTCAATCAGAAGATATAGCAGAGGTAAGAATTATTCCCAGCAATGGTAAATTATGGGCAGAATATGTTTATAAAACTCAGCCCCTTCTAGCATCAAATCTTGATTATTCTCAGGCTTTAGGTATAGATCATGGTGTTAGCAATTGGCTTAGTTGCACTTCAACTCAGGGTAATTCATTTATTGTCAATGGCAGAAAAATCAAGTCAATTAACCAAAGATATAATCGTTATGTCGCTAAATACAAACAAGGGATGCAGCGAGGTCTTGAAGGTTTCCCCCACTCCCTATTGCATCAAGAAGGGAAATGCCAAGAATATTGGGATGATAACTTAGACAAAGTTACTCATAAGCGTAATTGTCAGATGCGAGACGCTGTTAATAAAGCAGCTAGGTTGGTTGTTAATTACTGTTTAAAACATCAAATTGGCAACATAGTTTTTGGTTGGAATGATGGACAAAAAGATTCGATTAATATTGGTAAAACCAATAACCAAAACTTTGTCCAAATACCTAGTGCTAGGCTAAAAAAACGTATCCAACAATTAGCAGAATCCGTAGGCATTGTCTTTACTGAAACTGAAGAAGCCTACAGTTCTCAAGCTAGTTTTCTTGATAATGATTTAGTACCAAAATATGGTGAAAAACCCAAGGGGTACAAGTTTAGTGGAAAGCGAATTAAGCGTGGATTGTATCAAACTGCTAAAGGATGGTTAGTAAATGCTGATGCTCAGGCAGCAGCTAATTGCTTAAGAAAGGTAGCCACACAGCTAGGTTTAGACCTAGCCAGGGTGGGTAAGGGATCTTTGACTGTTCCTAAACGGTATGACCTCAATTGTCTAACTCGATCATATCGTAAGGGTGCCGAAGCACGGATTTATCCTGCGTAGGCACATCCGCTAGAATCCAGGCGATTTTAATCCCTGGAGAAGTCAAAGCTAATGCGGCTTCAATAATTTATGATTTTGAAGTCAGTATCAGTTCAGGTTCTTTAGTAGGGGAAAACTATTTTGGATTGCTTGAATTTGATGACTCTGATTTATCTATCTCCCAATTTAGTTTTGACTTTGAGGGGATTAACTACACTGAAGCAGATTTAATTGATCCAGAAATATTTTTCGATAATGGTCAATTTTTAGGATTGGTTGCTGATGTTATCGATACCGATGTTGAATTTTCTTTTCTAGAAGCAGTCCCTGTTATTAACGAACCCGCCAGTTTTATATACTTCATTGATGGACAAGAAGCAGGAGGAGAGATTGCCTATACTCTTCAGAATAACGATTCTCTGGTTGCAGTTCCTGAACCATCGACCCTTTTGGGTAGTATGATCATAGTCGCCTTTGGACTGGGCAGCCTGGTTAAACGTCAAATAAAATAGGCAAAATTAGCGAAAACTCACCGATTAAGGTGGGTTTTTAATGAGTGGGAGTTTTTGCGATCCCCTGTTCCTTTATAATGATCTATAGATCATTATTAAAAATGGGTTATAGATTTTAACAGAATGTCTACCACACAAAACGAGCAACAACTAGAAAAAAATATAGAAACCTCCGAAGTTGAATCAAAGGATGACACCCCTGTGACTGCTGAAAGCGAAACCACAGTAGAAACGGTAGTAGCTTCTCCAGAAGAGGAAACCTCTGAAGAAGAAGTAGAAACCACTGTTTCTGAAGTCACTCCAGAAGAGTCCCCAGAAACAAAAATTAGTGCATTAACAGAACAAATAGAAGCCCTACAAAATAAACTGCAAGAACAAGCCCAACAATACGATCTGCTGAAAAACAGTCAAATTCGCCTCACAGCCGAATTTGACAATTATCGTAAACGAACCGCTAAAGAAAAACAAGACCTAGAAACTATGGTCAAAAAGAATACCATTGGGGACTTATTATCAGTGGTAGATAACTTTGAGAGGGCCCGCAACACCATCAACCCGGCCAATGATGGAGAAGCAGCTATTCACAAAAGCTATCAAGGAGTATATAAAAATCTAGTAGATGGTCTCAAACGCTTGGGAGTAAGTCCCATGCGTCCCGAGAATGAACCCTTTGACCCTCTCTATCACGAAGCCATGTTACGGGAATATACCGATGAATATCCAGAAGGAACAGTCATCGAAGAATTAATGCGTGGTTATATGTTAGGAGAACAAGTTTTACGCCATGCCATGGTTAAAGTAGCTGCCCCGAAACCCACGGAGTCTTCCGAAAATACCGAAACTTCCACCTCTGATGAAACCCCGAAGGCAGAATAAATTAAGTAATTATCCCTAAAACTCTAGTAGAATTAATGGGTATTATAAAAGTGATAGATAGCTAAACTATTAGCTAATCAAACCGTAGGCTATACTATGGGAAACCTTTGGACATAAGTGGCCAACGATTCGCTCATCTTTATCCGAAGTAAAACTCAATGTGTCATACTATGTCGCGTTATCTCAGTTTTATTATCCCTGTTAGTTGTCAGCGATTTAGCTAAAGATGAACGATTGAAAAACAAGTGCTATGGGAAAAGTCATTGGCATTGATCTAGGAACGACAAATAGTTGTGTAGCCGTTTTGGAAGGGGGCAAGTCCATCGTCATCCCTAGCGCGGAGGGAGGACGAACTACCCCCAGTATTGTTGCCTTTGCTAAAGGTAATCAACGTTTAGTGGGACAGTTAGCCAAACGGCAAGTAGTAACCAATGCAGAAAATACCATCTACAGCATTAAAAGGTTTATCGGACGACGTTGGGAAGAAACTACAGAAGAGCGATCGCGGGTTCCCTACCTCTGTGTTACAGGAAGAGACGATATGGTTCATGTGGAAATTCGCGGGCAACATTATACGTCCCAAGAAATTTCCTCGATGATTTTGCAAAAATTAAAAAAGGATGCCGAAGACTATTTAGGAGAACCCGTCAGTGAAGCGGTGATTACGGTTCCTGCCTATTTTACCGATGCTCAGCGACAAGCCACCAAAGATGCTGGAACTATCGCCGGCCTAGACGTGCGCAGGATCATTAATGAACCAACGGCCGCGGCCTTGGCCTACGGTTTAGATAAACAAGACGATGAGCAATATATCCTTGTTTTTGACTTGGGAGGAGGAACCTTTGACGTTTCCATCCTCCAACTAGGAAATGGGGTCTTTGAAGTCAAAGCTACGGCCGGTAATAATCATTTAGGGGGAGATGACTTTGATAATGCCGTTTTGCAGTGGATGGTGGAAAATTTTAAACAAAGCGAAAATATAGACCTCAGCCGCGATAAAATGGCTTTGCAACGACTGAGAGAAGCGGCGGAAAAAGCGAAAATTGAACTCTCTAGTATGTTGACCACTTCCATTAACCTCCCATTCATCACCGCCGATGATACTGGACCCAAACACCTAGAAACAGAATTAACCCGCGCCCAGTTTGAAGAGTTAACGAAGGATTTAACCCAAGCGACTCTACAACCTCTCACCCAAGCCCTCAACGACTGTGAAATCGATGTCAAAGCCTTAGAAAAAGTGGTTTTGGTGGGGGGTTCAACCAGAATGCCGGCTATTCACCGTGTCATTCGAAAGGTTTTTCCCAATAGTCAAATGGAACGCTCGATCAACCCGGATGAAGCGGTGGCCTTGGGGGCAGCCATTCAAGGAGGCGTTTTAGGGGGTGAAGTCAAAGATGTTTTATTGTTGGATGTCACCCCTTTATCTCTGGGTATCGAAACCTTGGGGGAAGTCTTTACCAAAATTATTGAACGCAACACCACTATTCCCACCAGTAAGTCTCAGGTGTTTTCTACGGCTACTGATGGTCAAACCTCTGTAGAAATTCATGTTTTACAGGGTGAGAGGGCGATGGCCAAGGATAATCGCAGTTTAGGAAAATGTCTCTTGGCTGGTATCCCTCCTGCCCCTAGAGGAGTGCCACAAATTGAGGTTAGTTTTGAAATCGATGTCAACGGTATTTTAAAGGTAGCGGCACAAGATCAAGGTACAGGAAAAGAACAGAGTATTGTTATTAGCCATACAGGTGGTTTGAAATCCACCGAAATTGAGCGAATGCAGAAAGATGCTAATAAATACGCTGAAGAAGATCGTCGTCAAAGGAGGATGATTGAGGTCAAAAACCAAGCGGATAGTTTGTTCCACACCTATCAAACCACCCTCCAGGAAAATGGTGACTTGATTGGGGATGATCTCAAAGTCAAGGCTAAACAGAAAAAAGAACAACTAGAAGCTGCGTTAACTAATTCTGGCCTCAGTTTAGATAAATTAAAGGCTTATGTGGATGAATTTAGACAAGTTATTCTTACCATTGGCACAGAAGTTTATAAACAGGCTAATGCTAACGGCAGAGAGTTTAATAATACTTTTGCTGAAACCTTAGGAGAACCCTTAACAACTTCAACTGCCCCTGTTCCCTCTTCACCGAAAACACCAGCAACTAAGTCTTCTTTTGAGACAACAGTATCTTATCAAAGCACTGCTTCTATTGATCTCAATTCCTTAGAAGATTTAGATGAGCTTGAAGGTATTGATGTAGATGAATTAGAAGTTACTTTCAGTTTTGATGATGATGAAACTATTTCTAATGATTATGAGGCAGTTGATTAATATTAAAGGTAGGGTGGGCAAATACTTAAACAGTAAGAACGATGAGCTTTAACAGATAATAATTGCCCACCTTGATAATATTAATAAATAGATCAGGTTTATGATGGGCAATTGTTTAATATTCTTTAATTAATCTTCAAAATGCTCTAGTTTGCCCACCCTAAAAAGTTATATCCAAGAAGTACACAAGGATTTTACTAGGTAAAGAAAACAGAGATTTTCAAGATAAACTCGATTTTTGATGTTTCTAACCGATTATCAATTGTTTGTCAATCAACTGGTTAAAAATCAAAATATGTTATATATTATTAAAACATTGTTTTTAATAATCTCAATATAGTCTCAATTATGAAAAATATAGTTTTATTTTCCAGTACAATTTTAATTACTACTTCTGGATTGATATTAGGAAAAATAGAAAATTCTTTAGCTTTAACTTTCAATTGGAGTTATTCTGCACCTGGAATAGAAGCAAGTGGAACATTAATAACTAATGATATCAGTGATGATAATGGTTTTTATTTAATTACGGATATTACTGGTAAGCGAAACGATGAAATTATTATAGGTTTATCACCAAGTGGTACTTCAATACCAGGAAATGAACCGTTTGAACTTGATAATTTAATTAGTCTTAATGAGGAACAATTAACATCTAGTGGTTTAGGTTTCTTTACATCTGAAGGTAATTTTATAAACTTATTTTTCGCTGACTTTTTAGAACCAGCAGGTTATTTTGAAATTTTCTCTGCTCCTCCTTTTATCCCAGGTTTTGAAAATTTTGGACCAGAAGATAGTGAATTACCTGTTATTTTTAAAGCTACTTTAGTTTCTGTCCCCGAACCTTCAACCATTATTGGATTAGGAGTATTAGCAAGCTTTGGAATTGGAACAGGATTTAAACGCAAATTGGCCAAACCTAAGAAAAAATAAAATTTGACATCAAACTTTTATTTAAAAATCCTCCTGTGATTATATGGGGGATTTTTTATATTTCTAGAATCGCATAACTGTATTTATTTGAGTCTAACAACTTATTAACTATTCAATCAAAGACTTTCGCTAGTTTTTTCTCAAGTAAAAACCGATAATAGAAATGATCACACATCACGGTGAGTCCTACTTACACCTTTATAATAAACAAGGTTCTACAGTATGAATTATACTAAATCCTGAGAACGATAAATAGACCAGACTGATGGTGTGCAATTCTTTAATATTCTTTAATTAATCTTCAAAGTTTTCTAGCTTGCCCAGCCTACTTAACTTCTAACTTTTGACTTGTGAAGTGCTAGTTTAAGATTTATGTTAAGATTAAGTTAACCAAGATAATTAGGTTAGTTTACTGATTAATAAGTCTGTTAAAAGGAGTCAAAGAAATGAATATTGAACAAGCGATTATCTCAGCTTTAAGGAAACTTCCTCAACAAAAAAAACAAGAAGTTTTAAAGTTTACTGAATCCTTCATTAATGGTCATTCACTTCCTTCTCCTGACCCCAATCTTACCCCAAACCAAAGAGCAGAAAAATGGCGGAAATTTGTTGATAGTCACTCGTCAGATAATCCCTCTTTACCAGAGTCAGCTTTACACCGTGATACTATGTACGAAGACTAATGACGAGTTATTTATTAGATACTAACATTTTGTTAAGGTCAGTAGACCCTAATTCGGAAAATTGTTCTCTAGCTAGAAATGCTGTGAATAAGATTATAGAAGAAGGAGGAAACTGTTATATTACACCCCAGATATTAGTAGAATTTTGGGTAGTAGCAACACGCCCCATTAATGTTAATGGTTTAGGGTGGACAACCCAGAAAACTCAGGAAGAAATTAACGAATTTTTATCTCAATTCTCTTTATTAGTAGAAACTGCTGATATATTTATGTTTTGGTTAAATCTGGTAAGTGAATATGACATTAAAGGAAAACGGACTCATGATATCAGATTAATAGCTGTTATGAAAACTTATAATATTACTCATTTATTAACATTCAATCCCACTGACTTTATTCCTATTCCTAACATCACTATCCTTCGTCCTCAAGACCTTATTCAATAAATATATCAGACTGCTGGTGGGCAAGTGTTTAATATTCTTTAAATTAATCTTCAAAGTTTTCTAGTTTGCCCACCCTACAAAGTTATATCCAAGGTATGCTATCCATTAATTTTTCAACACTGGTAAATGAGGCAATTAGGCCAGCAGTGATTGATGATACTGCGACACCAATTATACCCTGAACAATTGAAGGATTACTATGGGCAAAAATTGAATAAGACCAGTAAAGCAAAGCTAAAAAGATTCCTACCGATGCACCAGCAAAAAAACGTTTCACTAGCTTGAAAGAAGGTGGTTTTTCAGAAGATTGCTGACTCATTATTCTACTCTAATATTGACTTAATGTGGAGTGGACAAATGCTTAAAAACTCAGAACAATAAATAGATCATAACTCAAAGTTTTCTAGATTGCCCACTGTACAAACTTTATTTAATAGAAACAATGGGAAAAATAGTTTTACAGAATAATTACTTTTGTTGATTTTTCCCCGAAACTTTCACTTCATTGGTTAATTCTGATCCTTGTTGCCAACTGTTAATATTAGTAATGGTAGTTTGAGCAATGGATGTCAAAGCATTCCTAGTAAAAAATGCTTGATGGGCAGTAATAACTACATTTTGAAAAGACTGTAATAGTTGAAAAGTATCGTCCTTAATAATACTATCAGAATAGTCTTGAAAAAATAGCTCTTCTTCTTCTTCATAAACATCTAAACCAACATAAGCAATTTTCCCCGATTTTATCCCTTCAATAACAGCACGAGTATCTACTAATTGTCCGCGACTGGTATTAATTAACATCATCCCTTTTTTCATTTGTTCAATGGTTTTTTCATTAATAATATGATTAGTTGATGGTAATAAGGGACAGTGGAGTGAAATGATATCAGAGTTGGCTAATAATTCTGGTAACTCAACGTATTTAGCTCCTGGTATTGCTTTAAACTGTTCGCTAGGATAAACATCATAACCTAATAAATTACAACCAAAACCTTTCATAATTTGAGCAAAAATTGTGCCAATTTTACCAGTACCAATAACACCAACAGTACTTTCATGTAAGTCAAATCCTAATAAACCATCTAGGGTAAAATTATCATCTCTAACTCGATTATAAGCCTTATTTAATTTGCGATTTAACATCAAAATTAAACCCACTGCGTGTTCTGCCACTGCGTAGGGGGAATAAGCAGGAACTCTCACAACTTTTAAACCCAATTCGTTGGCTACGTGCATATCAATCATGTTATAACCGGCACAACGTAGGGCAATTAATTTAGTTCCTTGTGCAGCTAAAATTTTGAGGGTTTCTGCATCTGCAATATCGTTAACAAAGATACAAACACAGGGAAAATCTTTGGCTAAAGAAGCTGTTTTTGGGTTTAATTGTGTCTTAAAATATTCTAATTCGTGGGAAGAATTAAGTTCTTTATTAGCGAGATCCAAAAATTGACGATCATAGGAACGGGTACTAAATACAGCAACTTTCATAATGGATAATTTTTAGATTTACTTAATTGACAAATTAGTTAGTTTGGTTATAGCATTTTTTTTGATAATTTTCAATTAATTTTATTAATTAATTTCTTTAAAAAAAGGAAGTTTTTTGGTAAGCATTCAGCCCTAATTTTTTAGGTTTCACTCACATCTTACACCTTTGATAAAAGTAGCTAGTTTAGAGAGAGAAAACCATCTATTAAGCTTTATTCTCACCACACTCCTCATTTAATAAATTTTTCAAAGAGTATTGAGAGCAAGGGTATTTCATCCCTTATTCTTTCAAGTTTCTTGGGGGAATTTCTCGACCTTTGAAAAATTGTTTTTCTAAACGGCTTAAAGCAAACCAGCTAATGACACCCAAAGGAACAGTTACAATTGATAACATCATACCCCATAGAGAAAGATTGTCAAAAATTAACAGTAAGCCGATAATAACTGACCAAATGACCGAAGTAGCGATCGCTACTCCTACTTTTAGCCGTTGTATGTTCTTGAGTGCTGTACGACAACTACTACAATGTTTTGTGTGAGAATGATAGCGATCTAACAGTATTTCTGAGGATAGAGCAGGACTTAGAGATTTTTCTGGAAATAACTGTGCTTGATATTGATTTATCCAACTGTGTAATTCAAAAACAAATAAATCAGCTTTTGTGGGTAAATAAAAAGCTTTTGCAACGTTAGCATTTCCCCCTTTTTGTTCTAGGAAGCGTTCTTGATGGTGTAAGAAAATTTGATCATCTTCTAACACTCCATTTTGTCCGATATGAGAATACCAACGAGGGGTTAATTTAATAAATAGTTTGGGTATTGGAGAAGAAAACTTGAACGGAAAACGAGCAAACAAGCGACATTTTCCTTTAGTAATAGGGGTCGCATAAACAACGGTTAAAGTTCTACCAAATTGCTTGGAAGTGAGGTCATGATACATCATTCCAGGGGCAAGAAATGTGGTTTCTTGTCTTCCTAAAGTGCCTTTTCTTGGACCTTCTTCCCATACCCCTTTGAATCCCCATTTTCCTGACTCAATAACTTCTAATTCTACGGAAGAAACATTGGCACGGTTGCCGACACTTTTATGATGGGTGTAAGGAATATGGCTAGAATCTAAGACATTTTCCATGAGAGTTAAAGCGTCATAAGGTAAGTCTCGAAAGGTATTTAAGCAAACCCATTCATCATTATCTTCCTCTAAAACATCTACCATAGGGATGGGTGTTTTTTCCGCATTTTCTTCTTTTCCAGCATAGACAAATAATAAGCCTTGTTTCACCTGAGTTGGAAAGCTTTTAACCGATGCTCTAGAAGATTTTTCAGCTTTTCCTTGTGGGAGTTGTTGAGGAATCACTTCACAGTTTCCTTGTCCAGAAAATGCCCATCCATGATAGGGACATTCTAAACAACCGGACTCATTGATTCTTCCTTCTGATAAAGGAGCTAAACGATGGGGACATTGATCTTCAAATACAGACCATTGATTATTCTTTTGATCCCACCAAATAACAATATTTTTTTCTAATAAGGTAAAGGCTGTGGGTCTTTTTTTGTCCAAATCCTCAATATAATGAACAGGATACCAGACCTCTTGCCAATCAAAATAGTCGGGGTCGTTTCCCCCTATTATTAAAGAATTTTCTTGATTAATCATCTCTATACCTGCATCTTTTCCAACTTATATTAATTTATGTAACAATCTTACCGTAAAACTTGCCTTACTTTCGATAAGTAATTAGTTCACCAACAATGTCTAACTCCAAATTCCTGATGATGTACTCTCAACGACTGGCTACCCCCAATGATGCAAATGCGATCGCCCCTCTCTGGATGGCTTTTTTAGAAGAGCGAGCGCAGCATGATCTCTCAATGGTTCTCATCCCTGATTTTGACTATGTATCCTACGTCAAACAGAAGTTAGAATCTCGTTCTATTCGCACTTTTGTGTTGGAATCTAGTGAAAATAGGCAAATTGTTGGCTTTTTATGCGTTTATTTTCATGATGAACTCCCTTCGTTAAATTATGAAGGGATGACGCATACTCCTTTTCAACCCCGTCGTATTGGTGGGGCGATCGGAATGTATGTTCAACCGCAACACCGTAAACCTGAGGCCATTACTTTATTAGTTCAAAGTGCGATCGCTTTATCTGAAGAACTGAAAATTACCGATTTTGATTTACTCATTAGTATGGAACAAACGGGAGTTCATAAGTTATTGGAACGGTTTGGCTTTAAAAAGGCTGCTATTCAATACACAAAACATTCTGAAATAGAGAAATCTGAATTACCAAGGTTAGAATCTCCTGTATCTGAGGAATTATCTGTGAAAATGCCTACTCCTAGCATGATTCCTCTACGAGATCCGAAGACACAGCAACCTGTTATTAATCCCAAAGGAAAACAGGTGTTTTTACACCCACTTAAAAATGAGTTGGGAGAGAATTTAAAAAGTAGTAATGGTTTACCTATTTATGGCACTCCTTTACGAGATCCCCAGACACAAGAATGGGTCTTTAATGAATTAGGAGAATTAGTTATTTGTCCTGTTGTTTTAGATGAGTTTGGGAAGGTTAAAGAAAAGCTGGGAATTCCTCTTTTCAAAAAACCTATTTATGAAATGGTTGACGGTAAATTAAGGTTGAAAAAAGATGATGAAGGAAATTATTTATTTGAAGAGTAATCAAGGAATTTATTATGATTGATCATGATCGTTTATTTAAGGAATTAATTTCTACATTTTTTGTAGAGTTTATCGATTTATTTTTTCCTGAAGTGCTTACCTATCTAGAACAGGATTCAATTACCTTTTTAGATAAGGAAATATTTACCGATGTAACGGAGGGAGAAAAGTATGAAGGTGATTTAATTGCTAAGGTTAAATTTCAGGGAAAAGATGCTTATTTTTTGATTCATGTGGAAGCACAAGCAACAGCTAAAGCGCAATTTAATCGACGAATGTTTACTTATTTTGCGCGTTTTCATGAGAAATTGTCTTTACCTGTGTATCCTATTGTCATCTTTTCTTATGATAGTCCTAATAAAGAAGCAGACAAACAATATGAGGTAATATTCCCTGATTTTAAAGTATTAGAATTTAATTATCAGGTCATTCAATTAAATAGTTTAAATTGGCGAGATTTTCTCAATCAATCTAACCCTGTTGCCTCTGCATTAATGGCAAAAATGAAGATTGATCCTAAAGATCGACCTAAAGTTAAAGCAGAATGTTTGCGGTTATTGGTAACATTGAAATTAGACCCTGCTAGAATGCAATTAATTTCAGGGTTTGTGGACACTTATCTAACCTTAAATCGTTCGGAAGAAATACAATTTCAAACAGAAATTAACACATTTAGTCAACCCGTACAGGAGGATGTTATGCAAATTACTACCAGTTGGATGAGACAAGGTATTGAACAGGGAAATGAACGAGAAAAAGCCTTTATTATTCGACAAATCAAACGAAAGTTAGGGGATATTCCTGCATCATTACAAACTAAAATTACAGAGTTAACTATTGATGAAGTGGAAGCTTTAGGAGAAGCTTTATTAGATTTTTCTAGCATTGATGATTTAGTTAACTGGTTAAATATTTGAGTATTTCAAACAGAAATTGATACATTTAGTCAACCAGTACAGGAGGATGTTATGGAAATTAGTACCAGTTGGATGCGTCAAGGTATTGAACAAGGTATTGAACGACAGAAAGGGGTTATTATTCGTCTGATTAAACAAAAGTTAGGGAATATTTCTCCATCATTAGAAACGGACATTATGGGATTAACTATTGATCAGGTGGACAGTTTACTAGAAGCTTTATTTGATTTTTCTACAGTTAATGATTTAAGAAACTGGTTGTCGGAACGAGGTATTGAACAAGGAACAAGGTCTCATATAATTTCCCAACTTAAACGAAAGTTCGGGGATATTCCTGCATCATTAGAAACTGACATTATGGGATTAACTATTAATGAAATTGAAGATTTAGGAGAAGCTTTATTAGATTTCTCTACTATTGATGATTTAGTTAACTGGTTCAATATTTGAGTATTTCAAACAGAAATTGATACATTTAGTCAACTATACTAAAATCAATCAACATAGTTCATCAAGACAGAGGTTAAATTATTACTCAAGCAATGATTCAAGACACAGTTATTTTAAACAAGTTTCATCAGTTAACACCAGAACAACAACAACAAATGCTCGATTTTATGGATTTTTTGTTATTTAAAAAGGAGATCAAAGATGATACAAGTCCTCAAATAAAATCTAAACCCGCTTTAGCAGGAACACAACCTTTTGAATTTCTGGCAACACCTGAAGAATCAGGAATTCCTGTCAATGAATGGAACATGGAACATTTTAACTGAATTTGATGAATATTATTTTTGTTTTTTATCAAGTAAAATAGGAGAAACGATGAGTCTAGTAATTCCCCAAGAAGTCATGAAAGCAAGTGGTTTATCAGAGGATGAACTTTTGCAGGAGATTATTCTTATGTTGTTTCAACAGGAAAAAATCAGTTTAGGAAAAGCGAGTGAACTATTAGGAATACCTCAATTTAAGTTTCAGAGCTTACTATCTGAAAGAGGAATTTGTGTTCACTATGATGTGGCTGAATTTCAAGAGGATGTTCATTATTTGAAAAGCAAGAATTGGTTATGATTATTGTTAGTGACACTTCTCCTCTAAGTAATTTAGCTATTGTTGGTTATGTATCACTTCTAAAAGAGATTTATACCACGGTAATTATTCCTCAAGCAGTTGCTAATGAATTAAATAATGTAAATGATGAGGATATGGAGATTAAACAGCTATTATCTTTAGAATGGATACAGATTGAACAAATCACTAATTCAGAATTGGTTAAACGTCTAAGAAATGAAAACAATTTAGACTTAGGTGAAGCACAAGCGATAACCCTTGCGCTGGAATTAAAAGCAGATGACTTATTAATTGATGAACGTCTTGGGAGACGGGAAGCAGTCCGTTTAGGATTATCTATTACAGGAGTTTTAGGAGTTCTTTTGGTAGCTAAAGCAAGGGGCTTAATTTCTAGTGTTAAACCAATTATTGATGCGCTTATTACCAAAGCTAAGTTTCGCATTAGTCATCAACTTTATGAAGAAGTCTTACGCACTGCTAATGAATTAGATTGTTAAATTATTTGTAGGGATTTAATACTATTAAACTCACCTTAACCCCAAGGCCAAACCTAAAACTAACCTTAAAAACAAACTGCACAACTAGAGACTGACATTATCATTAACTCAACTAATTTAAGGAAAATACTCCACAATGAACACTAAATTAGCTATAGAGTTATTAGCAGAATTTCATAATGATTTAACAGCATTTTTATCTGGTTTAGGGTTGTTGAATAATGAAACAGCCATTAACTATTTAAAAACTGTATTTGATGCTGCTTTTCAAGTATTTTTAGATGATTATGATAATTTAAAAGCTAAACTTACTGTTACATCTTCTCAGATAGAAACCGTTGAAGAGAGTTTAACTATTGCTGATGATTATTATCGGGTTGAAGAGGAAAGGTTACAAAATTTACTAGCAGATAAAGCTGCTTTAGTTAGCGAGATTGAGATATTTGAGGAGCAAAAAGAATCTATTGAAAAGTTTTCTGATGAGGAAAAGTTAGTTATTCAAGCTAAGGTTGATGAGATTAAAGAAGATATTTTTGAGACAGAGGCAACAATATCACAGCTTCGTCAAAATCCCAATAGTAATAAGCAACAAATTTATGTTTTAGAGAGAGAGTTAAATGCTCATATTTTGAGATATTCTTTACAAAAAGATTTATTATCCTTGAGTGGGTTAGATACTGCTCAAAAATTAGAGTCTGTTAAGTTACAAATACAGCAGCAAACAGAAGATTTAGAAACGTTAAATAATCAGGATATTGTTGAACAGGAAACCATTGTTAATAATGCGAATCAAAATTTATCTGATTTACAAAGCGAGTTAGAAGAGTTACAAGCAACTGCAAACTTAGCAGAGACAGAATTAACTAATTTTGAAACTATTAATGCTTATTTATTAGCTGAAGATGTCACAGAATTTTTAGATTGGAATATTGATGAAGACACCCCCGAAGTTGTCAAGTTGTGGCAACAATATTTAGCAGTGGAAGGGGAAGAAATCATCTCAGAAAGATTGACTTCTTTACAGTCTCAAGTAGCGTCAGAAGAATCAGTAACGCTTGCTTTAGAAGCGGATAGTATTGAAGGTTATGTTATTTTAGGTGCGGAGTTAGCAGAGGAAATTGAAAGTTTATCTGCTATTTGGTTAGAGAATTTACAAGAGTCTCATCAGTTGACCGTTGATGTCTGGAATTTATCGGAAAAACGCACGGAAGCAGTTAATGAGTTAGAGACTTATATAGAAGATAATTTAGCTGATCCAGAAGGGGAATATTTATTAGATAAAATTCAGTTACAAGAAGCGATCGCGCGTCAAGAAGCGCAAGTTAATTATGCTGATGCTTTAGGGGAGTCTGTTGATAGTTTAGAAGAGGCGATCGCTGTTTTAACTACTCAGCAACAACAGGTTAATTTATTATCTGAAAAAATTAATCATATTTCTAAATTAACGACTTATGAACAGGGATATGCTGCGTTACAAGATATATTAAATAGATTAGATTCTGTCAATGAAAGTGATTATCAATCGTCAAATGAGCAAGTTATTAAAGTCACTGAAGAATTAATAGATTTTTTAAGTAGTAATAAACAATTTCCTGAAATTGTAGATCAATTAAATGAGATTCTAAATAATTATAAATCTTTTTATCAAGCTAATTCAGAAATTTATTCAAATAAGTATCAAACATACATAAATATTGATACTCAAAAAAATATTGACTTAGATATAGTTTCTGACAATAAAAAACAAGTACAAGAACAAGCTTTATCAAAAGGCGCAAAGTTGAGTAATGTAACTGGAAATTATTATTTTATAGGTCATTCTGTTAATAATTGGTATGCAGCTAGAAATGAAGGAACGGCCGCTGGTGGACATCTTGTTGCCATTAACAGTTGGGAAGAACAAAGATGGTTAAATAAAAATTTCGGTTATCTTACTTATTGGATAGGTTTAACAGATGAAGTTTCAGAGGGACATTGGCGATGGGTTAATGGAGAACCTATTACTTTTACAAATTGGATTCCTGGAGAACCTAATAATAAGCGTAATGAAGATTATGCTTATAGTTATGGTAGTGGAAAATGGAATGATGTAGATCCTATAACTGATTGGGGTGGTAGTAAACGTGGTCTTATTGAGATTAACTATAGTCTTTTTGATCAACAAATAAAAGAAATTAATTATCAGGCAATTGCTGATCAAGCGATAGTCGCTGATGAAATAGACGCATTACATGATCAAGGAATTAAGCTTTTAATTAACCAAACTTCTGAAATATTACGTCCTTTATTAATTAATAAACTAGATGATGAGATAAATAATAAAACTCAAGGTTTAGTTAGTGAAATTGATTTAGAAATTTCAAGTATTAACTATTTAACGTCTCAAATTACAGTTGAATATGAAGGTAAGAAATATTATGGCGAATTGACTTATGATAACTCAGCTTTAAAATATCAAGCTGAAGAATGGTTAAGTGGAGATAATATTAAAGAATTTTCATTTAATTTTCTTGGTAAAACTTATACTCGTAATGATTTTTATTGGAGTGAAAAGGGGATTTCTTTAGGTTTTTTTGATGGTGATCCTGTTGCTGCACTTTTTGCTTTTAATACCCCTGATGGTCATAATTTTGGTTTTGGACAAGAATCTAATTCTAATATAAATTGGAGTAATGGGTTTTTACAATGGGACTTTAATAACTCTAAATGGATTGAAAATGTAGGAACACTTGATTTTTCAGATCCAGCTAACACAGAAATTTTAGAACAGCAGGAACAATGGTTAGAAACGAATTTACAGAATTACATTGAACAGAAACAAAACAATTTTACACAAGATATAACCAACCAAGAAAAAAAAATCAATAACCTCCAAAATTTAAGAGTAGAAATCGCATACTTAACCCTACAAGCAGAACAAAATCCAGATAAATTACAAAATTATTTAGAAGAATATTTTAATCCTATTGGTGATGGTTCATTTTCTGAATATATTAATACGAGTTCTCATGGCAGTTTTCTT
>NZ_JASJEB010000090.1 GCF_030064895.1 Crocosphaera sp.
CTCTTGCGGAAGGCGAGAGTCTGCCTGTGGAGGCTGTGTTAGACCAAAATAAGACTTGTCTTATTGAGGCAACGGCCAATGAGACGGGAAACCTCGAAGACGAATAAAACCGTCCTTGAGTTGAGTTGTCGTTGGGAAGCCCCAACTTCAGCGAAGCAAGTTGGGGTACTTCACAATGCTTATAATAATCTAAGGATTTTTCAGAGAATAAATAACAGTTATGGAAGACCTTTGGTTTCAACCCTTTATTTGGACAGATTATCGCCTTGCTATTTTATTTACAGTCATCATCCCCTTAATTTTAAGTATTTGGGCTTTACTTAAACAAGTTGATGCCATTGGACGTTTATTCATTATTTATTGGCGAGTAGCTAGTTTATTATTGATTACAGTTTATTTATTAGCCCCTGGTTGGGTAGGAGAAAACTCTCCTTTTGAAGCATTTTGTGGACAAGTCGGCTTTATTGCTGCTTTAGCTGCACGTATCCTCATCCCCATTTCTTTATGGTTTTGGGTGGATTTGAACGATGAAATTAAGGATTTACCGGGGAGTTTCCTGAAATTGATGGTAACTTCCTGGCGTTGGGCAGTCACAGTGTATGGTAGTATCGGTGCAATGGTTCATGTCCCTTTTCTCTCCTGTGCCATATCCCCAGACAGCTTAGAAACTCCATTTTGTCAAGCTTGGATACAAGCACCGGTGGGTTATTGGTCTTTAATTCATGGGGATGCAACTGCTGGTTTTATGGGATTTATAGGTTTATTGGGATTATCAATTTATGTTCTCTATTTTGCCTATTTTTTACTTATTCGTCTTGGAAAACAAGGAAGATCAGCGTTAGATCACTAAAATAAGCTGTTAAGCATCTAAATTACTATACTAGACTGACACCGGAGACGTGGGGAAAGGGAGACGGGGAGACGGTTTGCTAATTTATTGCTTAACTTTATGATATGGGGTTTAAATGCAAAACAGCTTAATAGATAATGAATAATTACTTACATCTTCTTGAATTAATTGTTAATTATTAATTGATAAAATGGTTTTCTAATTCAATAATTGCTTTTAAAGAAGCTTGAGTTTTTCCCTCTTTTTTATTTTGTCCCAAAGCTTCTGTTTCAATCAGCATTTCATCTGACCATTGAACCTGACAACAACATCGCCATTGATCGTCTATTTTATTGTATAAATAAACTGGATTTTTAAGCTTTGATCGCTGCAATACGGTGTGTAAATAGGCGATAGGATTATTGATAGCTTCTGAAGGAACCATTGATAAGTCTAATGGTTCTTCACTAATAACAGAAGCAGGGGCTAAGAAGGTAGTTTCTTCTTTTATTTGATCGTCTAAAGCAGTTTGATCAATCTCTGTAACTTCATGTAATTTATCTTCTAATTTTCCTTGTAACCAATGAAGATTAGATTGGTGTTTAGCAGTTTGCTTACTATTAGCAATAGAGGGTTGACTTGTAGTCTTTTCTTCAAATACAGTCCAGAAAGCAAATTTTCCTGAACTTGTTTTTTTGTCAACATAATCCACAGTAGTTTGACCAACAGTAGCAGCAATTTGCAAAATTTGAGTTGCTAAGATAGGTTGTTCCTTTAAATAGTTTAATAGCTGTTCTTTAATCAAAGTTCGATTGTCGGGATTTTCATATTCACCAAACACCAAATAATATAAATCTGACGGTTTTAGAGTACAATTTTCTAAACGTTGTTGCGCTTCAGGGACTAATTTATCTAGCTTAGAAAATTTAATACTCTCTTTGAGAACTTGGGAGAATTCTTTATCTGATAAAGTAGGAATAGTCTCTTGCTTATTCAAAATAGTAACAGTTTTAGCCAGACGCTGTTCTCTAAAATGTTCGTTACGTTTTTCTTTGACTTCTTGTTTTTTATCGTTGATATGTTTGGCGATCGCTTGTAATTCTTCTACCTTATAAGGAGACTCTTTCTCCTCAATGAAAACCCTTTTAAGAATGCGATGATTGATATAGTCAGCGAAGCGACGGATAGGTGAAGTAAAATGGGTATAAGCCCCAACAGACAGGGCAAAATGGCCAATTACAGCCGGGGAATAAGTAGCAGGGTTTAACCAACTTTGCAGTTTCTGACGCACTAACTCTGGTAGTCCAAGGGTAGTTAACGTTTCCATTAAAAGTTGATTCTCAGGGGCGATGGCTGAAGCTGTATGATTACGGTATAAGATGGGCAGTCGGTGTTCTTCTGCTAAACTAGCTACGGCAGTATTAGCCAAGACCATAAACTCTTGAATAATTTGTTGAGAATGGTATAAGGGAGTCTCGATTAATCGTCCTTCCTCGTCCAAAGTAACCCCAGCGATGGTACTTTGACCAAAAGCCCCTCGTTTTTGCCGTTTCCAGGCGAGTTTTTGCGCCCAGAGTTCACAATAGCGTAAAACTTGAAACAGAGGCTTTGAAGGGTCATGTAGGGTCTTATCCGCACTTATATAAGAGAATCTCTTAATGCTATTTAGATGGGTAGATAAGAGTTGAGTTTTTTTGATATTGGCCGCTTCATCTAAAGTAATGCGAATTGTAATAGTCCATCGGGGTTTATCTTCGAGTAAGGATAGTTTATCCTCCGATAACTGACGGGGAAACATAGGGTTATTACCTGTGGCCAAATAACGGGTTTCCACCCTTGAAAATGCTTGTTGTTCCAGTTGGGAGTTGCGGGGAACTAAAGCAGTAACATCGGCAATATGAACAGAAATGACCACCCCTGACTGATTGGGTTCTATCCACAAAGCATCATCTAAGTCTTTTGAAGTTTCGCTATCAATAGTAAACCCTAAAACCTGTTTTCTATCATCAATGTTTAAGGGTTCTTGCAGCAGTTTATTGATTTCATCATGAGGAATAAGAGAAGGGGTCATTTTTATTTACTGAATTTTCAAACTAAACCGGAACGTAAAGCAACAACAGCAGCTTGTACGCGATCATCCACAGCTAATTTGTTCATAATACCTCGAACGTGGGTTTTAATGGTATTGGTGCTTAAGTATAAGTCTTCGGCAATTTCATTGTTACTTTTCCCTTCTACAATTAACTTTAAAACCTCTAATTCTCGTTCTGATAAGAGGCCAATATTTTGATTAGGTTCTGGGGTGGGAGGTTTCAAGTTATTTAAGACTAATCGAGCAATTTGGGGATCAAGATAAGTCGCCCCATCTTGGGCCGCCTCAATAGCTGCTAATAATCGCTCTAAACTTGCCCCTTTGATACAATAAGCATCGGCACCACTGGATAAAGCGGCCACTACCTCGGTTTGTAAGGTATGGGACGTTAACATGACCACATGAATATCTGGTAACTGTTCTTTGATTTGCTTAGTAGCTGCGATCCCATCCAAACGGGGTAGTCCGATGTCCATAACTACTAAATCAGGTTTGAGTTCCAAAGCTTTTTGAACACCGATGTAGCCGTCTTCAGCTTGTCCAACAATCTCAAAGTTGGGATGTTCGCTTAAAGCTTGTTCTAAGCCTAACTGCATCAGGGGGTCGTCTTCAACGATTAAAATTCGCATGGGGTTTAATAAAGGATAATGGATAATTAAATTGTAGAATAATACCCCAAATCTAAATCTAAAATATCAATTCTACTTGTTACCAAACTTTATATTTGATAAAAAAAACCCTTAGAAGTATAGAATACAAATGAACAAAGTGTTTATTATTGTCTAAGTGAGAGAATTATGTCAAAAACTATAACCATTCGTTTGGACGATGAAAAGTATGAACTGTTTAAGAAGTTTGCTGCTATAGATAACAGGGCTATTTCTAATTTTATTGAGACAGCAACTTTAAGATATATTGAACAGCTAGAGTATGCTGACGAGGATGAAATGGCTGAAATTA
The DNA here is from genome assembly GCF_030064895.1 of Crocosphaera sp. Taxonomy (GTDB): domain Bacteria; phylum Cyanobacteriota; class Cyanobacteriia; order Cyanobacteriales; family Microcystaceae; genus Crocosphaera. The sequence continues at coordinate 3,882 of NZ_JASJEB010000090.1, forward strand.
ATTCTGATGAAGACTTACAACAATCATTAAAACGCGGACGAACTGATGTCACAAAAAATAGAAAGCGCCGAGTTACCTAACTATCAAGTCTTTATCGCCTCTGAATATGATAAACAGATCAAGAAGTTTCCCTCAAAAGATAGAGCTTTTATTGAGAAGAAAATGGCAGAATATGTTATCCCTCAGTTAAAAAAGGAGCCTCATTTTGGTTTAAATATTAAGAAACTGAAAAACTATGAGCCTCCAACTTGGCGTTACCGAATCGGGAAGTATAGAGTTTTTTATAAAATTGATACCGAAGCTAAAGAAGTGGACATCCTGACGATTTCTCCCAGAAAAGATGCTTATTAGGTAGCTTGTTAACAAAAACTATTGACCTTCTAAGCGATCGCATCTAATTATTCAGAAGGATTAGTTGAAGAGATCGATCAATTTACCCAAGATAGGCCAGAGGAATGACAGTGTTATGCTGAAATTCACCCATCTAGGGGAGGCAAAAAGATTCTCTCCTTAGGCACTCTTTAAGTTAGAGTGAGAGAGTTAAATTTTATGAGTTCACCTCGTCATCCCTGGCAATTGTTCGACTTTGCCGTTATCCCAGTAGCTCTGGCCTATTGGATCAGTGGTTTATTGGCTCATGCAAGTACCAACCTTAACACGGAGGTTGCCCCTCTTTGGGTTCCCAGTGGCATTGCTTTAACTGCATTGCTAATTTATGGGGAAAAAGTCTGGTTAGGCATTTTTCTGGGTGATGCTCTGTTGATGTTTGCTTTAGGAGTAAACTGGGGACTAATCCTAAGTTCTGCTGGCGGTAGCACCCTCTGTGCTTGGTTAGGGTTTAAATTATTGCGTTGGTGCGGTTTTTCCTCTCGTTTGTCTCGCATCGATGATGTGGTCCGGTTAATCTTGTTAGCAGGGATGCTTGCTTCTGGGGTCAATGCAACCTTAGAAAGCTTGTCAGCTTTGTTGATGGGTTCTCTCAATTGGCAGAATTTTGCCTCACACTGGTGGATGGTGGGGTTAGGGGACTGTAGTAGTATTTTGGTGATAACGCCTTTTGTATTGCGAATTTGCCTTGATGGGGCAGGTTTATTTCGGCGTTATCACAAACAGCGAGTTATCGAAGTGATTATCTGTAGCGGACTTTTATTGGGGTTAAGTTGGATGGTTTTTTCTCATCATAACCAGGTAGATATGTTAATGGAAGGCAGTTTGAGTAATGCTCGTTATTTGGAATATTTACCTTTCCCCATCGTGGTTTGGGCGGCTATTCGCTTCCAAACTTGGGGGGCGGTTTTAGGTAGTTTCTGTTTAGCTTTATTGGCGATCGCGGGAACACTCCAAGGAGTCGGTCCGTTTGTGATACAAACTAATAATGATTCTCAAACTATTTTGTTGCTACAAATGTTTATTATTGTTGTCAGTGGCACTGCTTTATTATTATCAGCAGCAGTGACAGAAAGACAACGGGCAGAACTACAGTTAAGAAGAACTTTAGAACGGGATCATTTGTTGGCGGAAGTGTCTTTGAAAATTCGTCAATCTCTTGATTTGGAACAGATTTTTAAGACTACTGTTACAGAAATTCGTCAGTTAATTAAGGCAGATAGGGTATTTATTGCATCTTGGCAAGATAGCGGACGTATTGAGGTGGTAGCTGAGTCCCTTAATGGTGATTATCCTAGTTTATTAGGAAGTAATGCTAGGGATAATTTGTTAACGGCTTTACCGTATCTTTTTACCCAGGCAGAAACGTTTATTGCTGATGATATTACCAACTTTAATTTATCCCCAACGGTACAAGAATATACCCAACGTTATCAGATTAAGGCTGCTTTGGTAGTGCCTTTACATTTAGATGGTAAACCATTAGGTTTATTGGTAGCTCATCAATGTTTAGGAGTCCGTCGTTGGCATAAACAAGAGGTGAAATTATTAGAACAATTAGCCGGTCAAGTTATGATTGCTATGAGTCAGTCCCAACTTTACCAAACGGTACAAAAGTTGAATTGTAATTTAGAAAAACAGGTAGAAGAACGCACCCATCAACTACAAGAAAAAATCAGAGAAGTTCAAAAGTTACATGATATGAAGGCGGTGTTTTTACAGGCAGTTTCCCATGATTTACGTACGTCGATTATGGGTTTATTAATGTTGTTAAAAAATAGACAAAATTGTGCTGGAGATAGCTTAACTTTATCTCGGTCTATTCTGGATAGAATGATCAATAGTAGTGAGCGTCAATTAACTTTAATTAATGCACTATCTGAGGATCATTTTTCTGAAGAACGACATTTAATGATTCATTCTGAACCGTTATCTTTATCTGAATTCATTAATGAACTTATCCGAGAATGGCAGCCATTGTTACAGCAAAATCAAGCTAATTTAATTGCTAATATTAACCATAATTTACCCTTGATTTGTGGAGACAAAGAACAACTTCATCATGTGTTTGATCATCTTGTTACTAATTCCCTAAAACATAATCCTCCTGGAATTAATTTAGGTATTGATGTAACGGTTAAACAAGGAATGATCTATTGCAGTTTAACTGATAATGGGGTAGGAATGTGTGAACAACAATGTGATCAATTGTTTAAATTATACCTTCGTAGTTTACACGATAGAAGAAGAACTGGTATCGGTTTAGGTTCTTACCAATGTCGTCAAATTATTGAAGCACATGGGGGTAAAATTGGGGTAAGAAGTACCCCCGGTCATGGCTGTCAATTCTGGTTTACCCTTCCTATGGCTAAAAGTCAACCTTCAGCAGTAAGTTGAAAGAATTTAGAATGGGTAAATTATCACAAAAAATTAGTTCTTAAAACGGCTAATTTCTTAATTAAAGATTAACAAGTTCAGTCCTTGATAATTTTTCTGTAAAAATGAGAATAGAGCGTTTCTCGGACTCATGAGGTACACTTAATATCTAACTCCGAACTCTGAACTCCGAACTCCGAACTCCTAAAACTAGAAAACGGTGTACCTCACAAGTATGGTAAATGCTATAGTATCTTTATTTATTTAATGGATTATGAAGCTTCCTCCTCAGTTAGAAAACCTAAGAAAAGAGTTAGAAGCAACCAAAAAACTCTATCTAAAAATAACCCCTTCTTTTAGTAATAAACTGACTTTATGGGAGAGTAAGTTTGGAGGAGAACCCTATTTTCCTAAACAGTTAGAATATCCCAAAAGTCCAGACGGTAATCCTTTAGTTTTATTAGCTCAAATTAATTTTTCTGAAACTTTATTATTAGAGAATTTTCCTAAAGAAGGAATCTTACAATTTTATATCGATAGTTATCATGATTTATATGGGATGAGTGATGAAGATTTGGCTGAGCAAACATATTTTCGAGTTATTTATTTTGATAAGATTGATTTAGATGAAAACAATTTAATTACTGATTTTAGTTTCTTACCAAGTATTGATGATCCTGATGTTATTTTACCATTTATTGGTAGTTTTGCCTTGAATTTTACTCAAAAATATGAGCCGATGACAGGGTGTGATTATCGTTTAGAAACAATGATAGAAAATTTTGTCAGTGACTTAGAAGAAAATATAGATTATTATGATCTTTTAGATGATTATTTTGACTTATACGCAGGAGAAGAACATAAATTAGGGGGTTATCCTTTTTTTACTCAAGATGATCCCAGAATGAATTTTGATGAAGATATAGAACCTTATGAATTACTGTTTCAAATGGTCTCTGATGAAGACGCTGACATTATCTGGGGAGATATGGGAGTGGGTAACTTTTTTATTCAACCTTCTGCACTCAAAAATTTAGATTTTAGTCAGGTTATTTATTCTTACGATTGTTCTTAATCTCTAACAGATTATAACAGGTTATATTTAACCAGTAATAAAATAAAAGCAGTCTCCTGGAGTTTAACCCATGAATGAACCTTCTACCGTTACTTATCCCACAGCAGACATACTCAAACGCATTGAGGACAAACTAGACAGCAATCATAAAGAAGTTAATCACAAGTTTGATAAGATAAACGAACGTCTCACCAACTTAGAAGTAGGACAAGCAAAGTTGACTGAGAAAGTTAATGGTATAGATAAGCGACTGGAAAAGGTAGAAAGTAATCAAGAAATCTTAGTTAAGGAAGTATCTGACCTAAAGGGAGCTAAATCTCTCATTATTCCTATCATTGTCGCTGTAACAACTGCTTTCTTGACTTTGATAGCTCGATTGATACCTAATATTTTCCAGTAATCAATCAATACAAACGTTCACTAACGAACCATAATATATAGTCCGAGAAGTAGTTAACTATTACAACAGCGATCGCCTCATAAAAACCCTCGATGCTCAAGTTTGAATGCCAATGTATACAACAAGTTGACTATCAAGTAATACAAAAGTTCACCAACGAACCATGAAATACATTCCCAGAAGTAGTTAACTCTTACAGTAGCGATCACCTGATCAAAACCCTAGCACTATAGTTTAAACCCGAATATTTATCACAGGTTAACTTGCGACTCTTACCAAGTAATACAAACATTCACCAACGAACCATGAAATACATTCCCAGAAGTAGTTAACTCTTACAGTAGCGATCGCCTGATCAAAACCCTAGTGCTATAGTTTGAATGCCAATGTATACAACAAGTTGACTATCAAGTAATACAAATATTCACCAACGAACCATGAAATACATTCCCAGAAGTAGTTAACTGTTACATTAGCGATCGCCTGATCAAAACCTGAGCATCTATAGTTTGAACCTCAATCTATGTAACAGGTTATAAAAGGTTATATTTAGTCACTAATAAAAATGATCCATAATGAGATGAAAATCTTAAATGTATATTGGTGGTATGCACAAATAAAACCCTATGATTGGGATTTGACAAATAATAATTTTAAAATCAAGATTGAAGAAACTACTCCAAAAATAAAACTACCATTCTTGTGGTTTAACAAAATTAACACAAACTCTGGTGTTATAGAATTTGGTGATAATTCAGATATCTTGTTTTTAAAGTCTTGATCAGTTACGATACCTTTTGTCTTAATAAGACCCTCTATTTCCGATTTAGTAGGTATTGTTGCCTCAATAGACACATCTACAGAAAAATGTACCACACAGATTAACAAGAACACCAATACCACGAACATTATAAGATTCCCTATAATTTTAGAGTTATAAATATTAATAAATTCATATTTTACCTGTGATGCTACTATAATAAAGCCCAGTATAATACCAATTATTATAAATAAGTAATTTATAGATTTTGGTGTATATTTTTGTTTGTATTCGTTTATTGCTTTTTCTATCTTTTGTTCACTTATCTTATTATCAGTTTTAATCTCACTGTCTATTTTTTCATCATCTTTAGGTTGTTGAGGTATTGGTATATCTGTTGAGGTTGGGTTTAACTCAATAAATCGTTGATTATTTTTGCTATCACTTAAATTACCAGCAATCCATCCTGTGAATTCTTCTTTTGGACAATTAGATAAAGATGTTTGATTATCCTGTGGATTTACTGTTATTTCATACCAAATTTCTCCGTTAATAAGTTCTACAGCATCATCTTCATTAGTTGTAAATTGTGTCCCTTTTCCAATTGCACAGCTTTTATTATTTTCTCCTTTTACTCTATCTGCTAAGGTATATTTCCCATCTATTATAGAAGGAATATCTGTTCTTACTCGTACCCCATTCTGATTTATAACGACTCCTTGAACTGTTTGGTTAGTACCTGATTGAGCAGTGCTTTGAGAATGTAATTGAGTAATAACAAAAAAAGATACAAAAATAATAAATAATATAGAGATTATTTTTTTCAACAAAAACTTGGGAGTTTTAAACATTTGACAATACCAATTATTTATTAAAACTAAATAATTTTATTATTTGCTCATATTATACACTACACAACTTAAAGTAATTATTTAATCAAATCTTAATCTTATGTAATTCCCTACATTGCGATCGCCTGATCAAAACCCTAGTGCTATAGTTTAAATCCAAATCTATGTAACAGGTAATAACAGGTTACATAAAATCAGGAAGCGGTTGAATGTTATTAAACCCATACGGTGGTATATTTACGGTCAGGGTTCATGATACATTGGCATTAATGGTTCAAAATATTCTCGAAATGCCTACTCTTACTGCAACCCCCTTAAACTTTCCCTTAACTGCCGTTGTTGGCCAAGAAGCCATCAAACTCGCCTTATTATTAGCAGCAGTAGACCCAGGTTTAGGAGGTGTGGTCATTGCAGGGAGACGAGGAACAGCAAAATCAGTGCTTGCTAGGGGAATACACGCGCTTTTGCCTCCTATTGAAAGAATAGAAGATAATCCCTTTAACTGCGATCGCAACAAACCCAGTGAATGGGACGACAACACCCAAGAAGAATATTTAAACAAACGCCCCGAAGACATCACCACAGAAATAGTACCGGCACCCTTTATCCAAGTTCCTATCGGTGTTACAGAAGATAGATTATTAGGGTCGGTAGATGTAGAAGAGTCCGTTAAACAAGGAGAAGCTATCTTTCAACCTGGTTTGTTGGCACAAGCAAATAGAGGAGTGTTATACGTAGATGAAATAAACCTTTTAGACGATCAAATATCCAACCAACTCTTAAGCGTATTAACCGACGGTAGAAACCAAATAGAAAGAGAAGGGATAAGCTTTCAACATCCCTGTAAACCTATTCTAATCTCCACTTATAATCCCGAAGAAGGACCATTAAGACGGCATTTATTAGACCGAATTGCGATCGCCCTTTCAGCAGACGGAGTATTAGCCCTAGATCAACGGGTACAAGCCGTTAACCAAGCTTTAGACTATGCTAACTCCCCCCAAAGCTTTCTTGCTCAATATAACGACGAAATAGACGACATTAAAACACAAATTATTTTAGCCAGAGAATGGTTAAAAGAAGTTACCATAACTCCTGATCAGGTTCAATATTTAGTCGAAGAAGCCATCAGAGGGGGTGTAGAAGGGCATCGCGCCGAACTTTTTGCTGTTCGAGTCGCCAAAGCCTCAGCCGCCCTAGATGGACGAAATACTATCAATTCAGAGGATTTAAGAAGAGCAGTAGAACTGGTGATCGTTCCTCGTTCCACCATGATGCAACCTCCTCCAGAAGATGCCCCTCAACCTCCTCCTCCTCCCCCACCACAGCAACCTCAAGATGAATCTAATCAAGATGAAGAGGAACAAGAAGAGGAAGAAGATAATAACGAAGAACCGGAACAAGAACCCCCAGGTATTCCCGAAGAGTTCGTTTTTGACATAGAAGGAGTCATATTAGACCCCAGTGTGCTGTATTTTGCACAGATGGCGCAAAATCAAGGTAAGTCAGGAAGTCGTAACTTAATCTTTTCCGACGATCGCGGACGCTACGTTAAACCCATGTTACCCAAAGGCAAAGTCAGACGTATTGCCGTGGATGCAACCTTACGGGCAGCAGCCCCCTATCAAAAATCTCGACGTTTAAAGCATCCTGGACGCAATGTTATCGTCGAACAGGGTGACATACGTTCTAAGCGTTTAGCACGGAAAGCAGGGGCTTTAATCGTGTTTGTAGTGGACGCTTCCGGGTCAATGGCCTTAAACCGGATGCAGTCTGCTAAAGGTGCAGTGATGCGTCTGTTGACAGAAGCTTACGAAAACAGGGACCAAGTAGCCTTAATACCCTTCAGAGGGGAACAAGCAGACGTATTGTTACCCCCCACCCGTTCCATTTCTTTAGCCCGTAAACGCCTGGAAACCTTGCCTTGTGGGGGCGGTTCACCTTTAGCACATGGGTTAACCCAAGCGGTTCATGTGGGGATGAATGCAAAGATGTCGGGGGATATTGGTCAAGTGGTGATAGTTGCTATTACCGATGGACGGGGTAATATTCCTTTAGCTAAGTCTTTAGGGGAACCCATACCGGAAGGAGAAAAGCCAGATATTAAACAAGAATTGTTAGATATTGCTGGAAAAATTCGGGCTTTAGGCATTAAATTATTGATGATAGATACAGAGAAAAAATTTGTTTCAACAGGGTTTGGGAAGGAGATGGCACAAACCGCCGGAGGTACTTATTATCAGTTACCAAGAGCAACAGATCAGGCTATTGCACAGATGGCTAGAGGGGCGATCGCTGATTTAAAATAATTATTCTCAGATGGGGAAACATTAATGATTTTCCTAAAGGAGACAAATCATAAACTAGGAAGAGATAGATTAGGTTAGACTAGTTTCATCAGAAATTAAAATACTATTCATTTAAGAGTTATGACTGCCAATAATTGGGACAAGACTGGTGTTATATTTGGTGGACTTAGTGTAGTAATCGCAATTTTCACATTTATAACCCCAGAAGTAAGATGTAGCTTTGGACTTAAGTCTGAATCTTGTTTACCTCAAGACGACAATTCTCCAACAAAAGTTATTCCTACACCAACGATACAAGATTCACAACCCCTATATCCAAGTCCATCACAATCTCGACCTTCTCGGCCTTCTCGGCCTTCTTCAAAATTACTCCCTACTATAACTTATGACAATTTAGTAAATTTAATAGCCGAAGGAAAATTAGATGATGCTGATAGAGTAACGACTCAGCTTGTAGCAAGAATCGTTACTATAGGAGGGAATGATACTTGTCAACGTCTTCAAGCTATAGACCAAGCATGGACTATCCATTCTAATAATAAATTTGGATTTAGTAAAAATGAAAAGCTACCTAATCGAGTAATGATTAAAAGACTATTAAATCTTCAATCAAGTGTTCAAGGAATTCAATTTGATGATTTAGACACACTGTTGCAAAACTGCGGGATCTATTAGTGCGATCACCGATCAAAATGAAACCTAACCATCATAAATTTGTGTTTAATTATATTAGTGGCAATAGAATGTTAGAGAAAAACTAACCGAGCGTTATAATGGACTTAACAAGCTATTATTAAGGATTTTAGAAATTCAGCCATGGCCTCCATAAGATATGGTAAATTTGCTAGTAAAGACTATTGAAAGAGGACAAGCAACTATCGATTCTGCTGAAGCTAGTATTCAAGAAGTCAAAAAAAATTGGAGTTTATGATGGATGAATCTTTTTCTGTCCCTGATGAAAACTTAAGACAAGAAAGTGTCAAAAACTTACAATAAGTACAAATAAACTAAGACTTTTGGCTTAGAAATTGAAGAAGTTTTAGGAATAGCAAATATCGAACTTTTGCGCCAACCTAGAAAACGTCTAGAAAACTCGGTTAACAATTCAATTACATGATGTAAATTACTTAATATTGTTGGTTAAGTTAAGGATAGATAAGCATAAAAAATTATGACAATCACTCCAAAATCAGAGTAAAAAAGAAAAACAGTGAAAACTGCTACACAAGATAGTAAAACTCTCTTTTTACAACAAGCAAGTACATTTAGTTATGATACTTGTATCTCTGAATTAAGAAACAATATTTATCAAGCAAGAGGACGTTCTGAAACCGACGAAGATGTATTTTCTTGACAGGGATACCTTAACCCATCTTCATGCAGGTAATACTAATTTTATTAATCGATTATAAAGCTTAAAATATGAAAAAATCGCTGATTTATATGATAAAATCTTGAGAGAACAGATAGAACATAAAAATAAAAAATAATGACAATAGACGTTAGACAAGCGGTTAGTCAAGCCAAAAATCATGTGAATCAAATTATCGATCTTTTTGGCAAAGTAAATGATATCAGATTAGAAGAAATAGAACTATCATCAGACAAAAAATCCTGGTTTATAACCTTGGGTTTTTTATTTGATTCACCAATTAATCAACAGAAAACTATTCCTGATATATTAAAGACGACAATGAAAATAAGAGAATATAAAGTTGTTGAAATAGATGCAGAGACAGGAGAACTTAAATCGATTAAAATCAGAGAATTATAATGGATTATATTGAGAAACTTTTAAATAGATATCGAAATAAAGGAATTTTAATTGATACTAATATTTTGTTACTTTTAATTGTAGGATCTTCTAACCGTAAGCGAATTTCTCAATTTAAACGAACTGAACAGTTCATCCCTGAAGACTATGATTTATTAATCAAACTTATTGATCTATTTCCTAAAATAATCACAACTCCGAATATTTTAACTGAAGTTAATAGTTTAACCAATCAAATAGGTGAACCAGAAAGATCTAAATGCTTTGCTATATTTGCTCAATTGATTTCTGAAATAGAGGAATTTACTTTATCTAGTCAAGATATTGTTAAAAATAATGGATTTATCAAATTTGGGTTGACTGACTGTGGAATTGTAGAAGTATCTAAGAATCAATATTTAGTTTTAACTGATGATTTTAAATTGTTTAATTATCTACAAAAATTAGGAATTGATTCGATTAATTTTAATCATCTTCGAGTTTACTTATGGTAATAGTGCGCACCGCGAAGCGGATCTCTTCGAGATCGCTGATTTAACATAGAGATGATTCTTTTAGGGTTGAAATATTGGACAGCGATCGCCTTCAATTAAGATATAATATTCAAAGACCATTAAAAAAAGGATAATTAATAATTGCTTCTGTTGACAATACTAATTTTGTCAAATAAATTAAATATTTTGGCTGATTATTGTTAGAATAAACACTAAATAAAAATCTCAACTAATTATTTATGTCTAAATCAAACAAATTCAAACAACTCAGTGGTAATCTTTTATTAGGACTAGGAGGAGCAATTTTTGCTTTAATAGTTGGAGAAATTGCCCTTAGAATTATGGGTATTGCTTACCCTAGTTTTTATCAAGCTGATCCCCATCGAGGCCATGCTTTAATCCCAGGAATATCGGGGTGGTGGAAACACGAAGGAAAGGGTTGGATATCTGTTAATAAAGATGGATTGAGAGATAAAGCATATAGTAAACAAAAGCCTGAAAATACTTTAAGAATTGCTGTTATTGGTGACTCATTTGCTGAAGCAATACAAGTCAATGCAGAGGATACTTTTTGGTCATTAATGGAAACTAAATTACCCCAATGTCAACGATTTCAAAATAAAAATATTGAGGTGATTAATTTTGGTGTGGGTGACTATGGAACAGCACAAGAATATATGACTTTAAAACATCATGCTAGTAAATATTCTCCTGATTTAGTTGTTTTAGCTGTTTTCACTGGTAACGATATTATTAATAACTCTAAAACCTTAAGTCCTGATGATAGATTTAGTCCTTTTTTAATCAAAAAAGAGGGAAAATATGTTATGGATTTATCTTTTAAGGAAACAGAAACCTATCAATGGCGTAATAGTTTCACCAGAAAAGCCATTTTTTCCACTATTAATAATTCTCGTATTTTACAATTACTCAATGAAACAAGAGTAGCGATAAAAAAACGCCGTCAATTATTAGGAACACAAACAGAAACCGAAAATAAAGATGTACTTCAATATCTAGATTTTAATCCAGAACTATATAAAAATAGTGATACCAACTGGCAAGAAGCATGGAATATTACGGAAGAATTAATTAAACTAATTCAACAAGAAACCCAGTCTATTAACTCAGATTTATTAGTAGTAACATTAAGTAACCCTGCTCAAGTTTATCCTGATGCTGCTTATCGAGAACAATATTTTAAGCAAGCAGAAGTAAAAGACCCTTTGTACCCCGAACAACGTATTACAAACTTAGGACAACAACAAGGGTTTAAAGTGCTAAATTTAGCCCCTTTATTTCAATCTCACGCTGACAAAAATCAAGTCTTTTTACACGGGTTTGATAACACGATCATGGGGAGTGGCCACTGGAATGAGTCCGGTCATCAACTAGCAGGAGAAATGATCAGCAAAAAAATTTGTACAAAACCAGACTAAAGATTTATGATGGAGTTAGTAACAGAACTTATTTATGTTGATAATTGGGAACATAAGTAAATATTACTAACTGATACTTTGAAACCTAACCGATCCCCAATCAAGGGTAAAGTCGATTCCTGTGATCCCCATAGGGAAAATTCCATTGCCAGAACAAGGCAAATGGATGTAGTATAGTTCACAGTGTTTAATAAAAAAAAATAAACGCAACTGAATCAATGATGTTGTCTGTTAACAATCAAAATTTTTCCCACGTTGTTCTTGAGTCCCCTAACCCTGTCCTCGTCAACTTTTGGGCCCCCTGGTGTGGCGTATGTCTGTTAATTAATCCCTTTCTCGATAAAATCCAAAAGGAATGGGACAACCCCCTAGAAGTGGTTAGTATTAATGCTGACAATAATTTTCAATTAGCTAATACTTATCGCTTAAAAAATTTGCCTACTTTAATCCTGTTTAATCAGGGAAAAATTATTCAGCGCATCGAACAAATAAAAGGAAGAGATGAACTTATACAACAGTTACATCGCGTTAGGATGAATACTTGGCCTCGATCAGCATAATATTTGACCTAAAAATTTTCGTATTAATGTCCCCACCATAAGTAAAGGGGACACATTGTTATTTTTGGAAATACAATTAAAAAATAGTTGCAATAGTTAGAAAATTATTTCAATAGTCTGACTCTTTTTGACAAAACTCAAGGTGAATCAGTTGAAATTTTAACTTCAACTTCTCTCAGTCTTAATATTACGTATTATCTGTTATAAACCTTGTAGAAAATTTTTATAAAAAGTATCTAAACAATAGTATCATAATTAACTATTTTTTGCTCCTTTTTAAAACAAATATTCCCAATAAACCAAACATCCCTAGTCCCCAAAAATTAGATGATTCAGGAATCGAAATAGTATCAGTATTATCAACAGCAAGACCAAGATCACTCCCTGTTGGACTTAGATCAATTGTTTCTAAAAGAACTCCATCTACAACACTCGGAGAAATTGAGGTAATAAATGATTCACCTCCAGTATTAAGATTTAGCGTGCCATCACTAGCAAATCCTCCTATTATTTCATTACCTCCCAAAGCATTAACATCATTAGGAGAAGAGGTGGAACGAACATTGGGAATACTATCATCAAAACTACAAGAAACAAGGGTTGTTGTCATAACAATAGTAGTTAGTTTAGATAGAAATTGATTCAACATAGGAAAATTATTTGACGGGTGTTTACTGAATTATTGAGGCAACAAAGAACTTATACCAAATCCGCTTGCTATACCCCCTTTTAAATTGCATAGTTTACAACTTGAAAACCTTCCTGCCTCCTGCCCACTGCCTCTTCTAGAAGATAAGATAGGTTTGAGACTCGGATTTAGTATTATTCCTTCACTTTTGAGTATTCCCAGTTAATCAATATTTTTATCAATAATTACCCTGAAATTAAAAGTTGATCATTTCTGTAGTAGTGAGTAATTATATGTAAGAAAAGAGAATATACACCATTACCCATTATGATTAGGCAGTTAAAGAGATTCCTCGTTCCTCACCAATGACAATTATCAATTGTCCATTTCCATTGTTAAACCCAGCGCCCTTTTTACAGTAGAATATAGAGGGAATGGTATATATATATCCGACAATATTGTGAATCAATGTTATCAACAAGGACAACTGGTTGAATTAGAAATTATCGATCTCGCTCATAGTGGAGATGGAGTCGGTAAGTTAGACGGTAAAGCTATTTTTGTATCTGATACGGTGACTGGCGATCGCATTTTAGCCCGTTTAACCCATGTCAAACCACAATATGCTTACGGGAAATTACAGGAAATTATCTCACCTTCTCCCCATCGCATCCGACCTAGCTGCATTGTGGCGGATAAATGTGGGGGTTGTCAATGGCAACATATTTCTCCAGAATATCAACTAAAAGCCAAGGAAAACCAGGTTATTCAAGCTTTAAAAAGGATCGGTGGTTTTGATAACTCTCCCGTGTTGCCTATTTTATCTTCCCCAGAAATACTGGGTTATCGCAACAAAGCAACTTATCCTTTAAAACGTTCGACAACTGGGAATGTGCAAGCAGGATATTATCAACGCAATACTCATCAAATTATTAACCTTAATCAATGTCCTATTCAAGATACTCGTCTTAACCCTATTTTGGCTGAGGTTAAACAAGATATACAAACACAAGGATGGAGTATTTATAACGAAAAAACAGGGACAGGAAAATTAAGACATTTAGGGTTACGTATTGGTAAAAGAACAGGAGAAATTTTATTAACCCTTGTTAGTACCAGCAAAAAATTGACTAATTTTCAACAACAAGCAGAAATTTGGCTACAACGTTATCCTAATTTAGTAGGAGTTTCTATTAACTATAATCCCCATAAAGGTAACAAAATTTTTGGTGAGGAAACATTGAATTATATTGGTCGTCCTTGTTTGATAGAAGAATTTGCTCAGCTTAAATTTCAATTAAGCTCTGATACCTTTTTTCAAATTAATACCGAAGCAGCAGAAGTATTATTAAATCTCCTGTTAGAAAAATCGTGTTTAAAAGGTTATGAAACATTAATTGATGCTTATTGTGGTGTGGGAACATTTACCTTACCCCTAGCTAAAAAAGTAGCTCAAGTTGTGGGAATTGAGAGTAATCAAAATTCCATTGCACAGGCTGAAAACAATGCCGAAATTAATGGCGTTGATAATGTTATATTTTATACAGGAAATGTAGAAAAAGTTTTACCATCTCTTAATGTTTCTCCTGATATTGTGGTTCTTGATCCCCCCAGAAAAGGTTGCGATCGCAGTGTTATTGATACTTTAAAAAAAAATTATCCTTCCCTCATAATTTATGTTAGTTGTCAACCTTCTACCTTAGCCCGTGACCTAGAAAAACTATGTCAAGAAGATATTTATATACTCGAGTGTATCCAACCAATTGATTTTTTTCCACAAACACCTCACGTGGAATCAATGGCTTTAATTCGACATAATATTGACTGATATGTTATAATCGATTTAGTTATTAAATTAATTGAGTTCATTGTTTGTTTAAAGACTGCCATATAAGCCACAATCTTAACCTTAAAAGAATAGAATACTTAGCCATGTTATAGCTTAGACTCAACCTTCCTAATTTAACACTGTTGTCGTCTAATTCCATAGACAACATTGTTCTCAAACCAAGACCATATAAATGTCTGTAAAAAATTTACATTAGAGGTGACAGCACGTGCTGACTATTTCCCTACCGCAAACTAAGCGATACGGTTGTACAATGAGCTTCACATCAACGCTATATTTATGTCCTGTCCTAGATTTATTACTAGCAAATATTCCCAATGAACTGCAACCCGAAATAAGACTAGGGCTACAAGAAGCACTGGTAAACGCAGCTAAACACGGAAACAAACTCGACCCAAGCAAGTCAATTTTTGTGCAGTTTTCTATAACTAGAGAGGGTTATTCTTGGGTAATATCAGACCAAGGAAAAGGGTTTTCCCGTCAGTGTAATTGTCCAGACCATACTATTGAAACATTACCCCCCGACGAATCAGAAGACGGCAGGGGGTTTTGTTTACTGCATGAGATTTTTGATCAAGTGCATTGGGATCAACAAAAAACCCAGTTAAGACTTTGTAAACAAGTAAACAACAGTAAAAGACAAGCATTATTTTCTTGAGAAAACTCTATTGAAATCTTGTTAATTGAATGCGATACCGTTGCTTTTTCGTGATAGCAACCTCTCCTACTTCTAAACGTCCTTTTCCTCGTACTGCAATTAAATCTCCAGACTTAACATTATAACTAGATTGAGTAGTTTCCTTCCAATTAACTCTAACATCCCCCTTATTAATAGCATCGCTCATTTTACTACGAGACATACCAAACCCAGCAGAAGCAATGGCATCTAGACGCATTGATGCTTCCACCGTGGTCATTTCTTTGGTTTTAGGGGGTCGTATTTTCAACTCACTGAGTTCAATTCTTTGTGTTTTCACAGGAACAGATCGCACTTGATTCAAGCTAGTTTCTAAGAATTCCACCAATTCGGGAACAACGATCACCTGGCCACCTCGTTCCCCCAAAACGATGATATCGCCGATTTTTTCTCGGACGATACCCGTCCCTAAAATCGCCCCTAAGAAGTCTCGATGATTGGCCGGGTCAAAAAGAAAGTTTCCAGCAATATCTAGGGCAGCTAGAGGAACCTGAGCCTGTTCTAGGGGGATTTCAGGACGGACTATACCAATTCTTCTTCTTTCCGCTTGGGGATATCCACCCCAGACCAGTATTTCTACATCCGCTAAGCGACTAAAGCTGTTTTCCACTTCAGCAATTACAGGAGGGGAGAAAAAATCACTGACCACAACCTCCCAAGTTTTGACAGCAATTTCAGCTTGATCAATAATACGGGTAATTTCTTCGCGGTTTTCAATTCCTTTGAGGAGTTTTTCTCTGGGTAACATATAGATTTAACCGATTTCAGTATTTATTAGTTGATCTTTGAGTAAAAAGGTAGTAATTTCCAATAGTTTAAATATGATTTTTGTAGGGGCAATTTCTTGCTCAGTAAAACTTTCATCATAGACATAAAGTCTCTATAAAAAATTTACAGATCAAATCTTACTCTAGGTATAGAATGAATCGAGGATATAACCCAATGAGCCTCTTATATGTCTATTGTTAGTGTTACAGTTCCTGCCACAACCGCCAATATTGGCCCCGGTTTTGACTGCATTGGTGCAGCCCTTAGCCTTTATAATCAATTTGAGTTCACAGAGAACCCAGAAGCAGATACCGATCTAACTATTACAGTAACAGGAACCGAAGCCCATCGCATCACAGGCGATCGTAGTAACTTACTTTATCAAGCCTTTACTAATTTATACAACCATCTCAACAAAACTCCCCCAAAAATAGCCATTAACATCAAATTAGGGGTTCCCCTTGCCAGAGGGTTAGGAAGCTCTGCAACAGCCATTATTGGTGGGCTATTAGGTGCTAACATCTTAGCAGGGCAACCCCTTTCCACAGTAGAAATAATGGAATTAGCAATTGAGATAGAGGGTCATCCTGATAATGTAGTGCCGGCCTTGTTAGGAAACTGTCAATTATCTGTTGGAGAACCCAAAAAATGGGAAATTTGTCAAATTCCCTGGCATTCTGATATCGTACCCGTGGTCGCCATACCAAACTTTGAATTATCAACAGAAGAAGCTAGAGCCGTCTTACCGAAAACTTTACCGCGCGCTGATGCCATCTACAATATAGCGCGCATGGGATTATTAATTAAAGCTTTAGAAAGCGGTAATGGACAATGGTTAAACAGGGCCATGGCCGATAAACTGCATCAACCCTATCGTAAAGGACTGATCGAGGGCTATGAATTTGTCGAAGAATGCGCCCTCAATGCAGGGGCTTATGGTATGGTCATTAGTGGAGCCGGACCGACCTTATTAGCCTTAGCAAACTCCGAACACATCCAAGCAGTTGAAGATGCCATGAAAAACGCCTGGAGCCAACTAGAAATTACGGCAGATGTGCGATCTTTAGCGATCGATACTCAAGGAGCAAAAGTTGATTTTAACAGCCCTTAGGGCGAGGCAGAAGGCAGGGGGCAAGAGGCAGAAGGAAAGATTTTAGTTAAGGTAAAGCCTGTCTTGGTGCGTTAAATATGATACAATGGGAGGGGTCAGTATAAGACTTAAAAACCTACCGGGGGACTCTCGGAAAGTTTATGCCCAACACCTGAATTGGCAGGGTTTAAGGAGATATTACCGCGCCTAAGCAGGCAAATGTGGTGAGCCTGGGAACTTGTGAAAACAAGATAATAACCTGTCTTTAACGACGGGGTTGAAATAATCGTCCCCATAGGGATACTTTATCTGAGTGGAGAGTTGGTACTCTGTGCTGCAACGTTTTAGACAAGATTTAAAAAATGATCTAATTGCTGGGTTGTTAGTGGTTATTCCCTTAGCAACCACTATCTGGTTAACTATTACAATTGCTACTTGGGTTGTTAATCTTTTAACCCAAATTCCCAAACAACTTAATCCTTTCGACGGCCTCGACCCTATTTTAAGTTCTATTTTCAATCTCAGCGTTGGCTTAGCTGTGCCTTTGCTGTTTATTTTAATTATTGGTTTAATGGCCCGTAATATTGCTGGCCGATGGCTGTTAGATGTAGGAGAACGGATTTTACAATCAATTCCTTTGGCTGGGGCTGTTTATAAAACCTTACAACAGATATTAGAAACCCTCTTCAAAGACTCTAAAAGGAAATTTCGGCGTGTGGTGATGGTGGAATATCCGCGTCGGGGAGTTTGGAGTCTAGGCTTTGTTACAGGTACTTTGAGTCCTTCTCTACAAACCCATTTAGAGAAACCGATGTTAAGTGTCTTTATTCCTACCACACCCAACCCCACCTCAGGATGGTACGCCATTATTGCTGCTGATGATGTGATTAATTTACCCATTTCCATCGAAGATGCTTTTAAAGTGTTAATTTCTGGTGGTATTGTCAGCCCAAATGTTCCCAACCCCGTTCCTCACTTATCTCAACCGAAGAAGAATAGTCCTATTAGTATGGATGCTTCTATGACGGAAAAAAGCGAAGAAGTAGAAACGACCAAACCTTCTCAAATCTAAAAATCTTAGTTCTTTAACTGCTTATGCCTCCCCGTCAGCAACCCCGTCGTATTGCCCGCGAACTAGCTTTATTAAGTCTTAGTCAAATCAAAGGAAACCCTGAAAAACTAGAACAGGTTGACCTTAGTGATCTAACTTTAGCCGCTATTCGTACCCTAACTAGCGAGGTACAAGATACCTTAGAAACTGCATCAGCAGAGGTAAAAAGAGGACATAATCAACTGTTTCAATCTGAAACCCGTGCTATGACTCTAGAGAGTTCTAAAACAATGATTGAAGATGCTCTCACTTTAACACAAACGGCCATTAATCGTTTAGCCAGTGCCGTAGAATTTCCAGAAATCATTCAACTAGCTACTCAATACGAAGTTAGAGAATACGCAATTGAACTGATAGCAACAGTTTCCCGACGGAGAAAGGAAATTGATCAACAATTGGAAGTGGTTTTAAAAGATTGGCAGTTAAAGCGTTTAGCTAAAATTGATCGCGATATGTTACGTCTTGCTGTAGCAGAAATTTTGTTTCTCGATATTCCTGAAAAAGTTGCCATTAATGAAGCAGTAGAGTTGGCGAAACGTTATTCCGATGATGATGGTTATCGTTTTATTAATGGGGTACTGAGACGATTTACGGACAATATCAAACAAAGATAAAATCTATTGAATTTCATGATTTTCGTCTTTATTTTGTAGTCTTTGTCGTAAGCGATGTAAATGGGTAGTTGTATTAGAAGGAATTCTCGGGGCCGGTAATTCGTTGTTGGGCCAAGTGGATAAATCAAAACAGGTACACACGCTAGAAGGGATACCAGCTACTGATATAGGGATAGGTAACTCACAACGAGGACAGTCGATGATTTCCCAGGCAGGACTTAATAATTGTTGTATAGTTTGTTCTGTTCCTTCTAAATAACAATCAGCATCAGTATCAAGGATTTTTTGCCAACATTGTTCAAATTCCCTTGAATAATGATGTTCTTCAAAAATTACTTGGGGATAAATTCTTTCTTGTAGTTTGGGACAAATGATACATTTGCCTAGTTGAAACCAATGGGCAAGATATTGTTTAACCTGTTCAGTTGAAGCCATACTCATAGATTTTACCAAAATCACTCAATTAATTCTATGCTAACCTCTTCTGCAAAATTTCTATAGAAGAAAAAAGTTAAAAAAACTATAGCAATCAGAAATTATCACAACTTATTCCTGACTAATATAGTTAAAAATAGCAAATTATCCTGTAGTGATAAAACTTCCTTAATCTTGTATATATTCTGTTCCTTGAATTAAGGCTATTTCCGCGCGCATAAATTCTCTTCCTAAATAGGCAGCATGGTCTAACATTGTAATGGAACAATCGGGATTTTCTTCAATAACTTTTACACATAATTCTTTAGCACTACGTCCTGTGAAAACGGTTTCTGATGTACGATTGGTTTTACCTCTTGCAGCAATAACTTCTCCTGTTTCTGGGTCAACTGCTAGACCTTTTTCATTAATGATATTGGTAAAATATTTAGTACAGATAAGACTATTTTCTCGATCAATATAGATAATAAAGTATCCTCCGGGGTCAAGATCAATATGACGTTTTGAAAGTTTATCATCGAGTTTTTTAATGGTCTGTGCTAAGTCATTCATAAAATATTCTAGATGAGTTTTAATTAATGAGGGGTGATAATAGACAATGGAGAATTAATTTTCTAGAGTTTTGGGAACTTTTAATCCTAATAGAATAACTCTAGCAAGCATAAATAAAGATAAGGCTAACCATAGTAAATTACTATCCTTATAATGCCAAGCAATGGTAGCAACAGGAACAAACCCGACAAAAGTTGCTCCTAAGGCTGTATTTCTTAACATAACACCTTCTGCTAAACCAATAAAATAACCGTCTAAAATAAAAGCAATTGAACCGAAACCTAGAACTGGTAATAACCAGATAACATGAGCATTTAAGGAAGCAAAAATCTCTTGATGATTGGTTAAGAGCCCGAATAAAGTTTGAGGGAATATAATTATTATAGAAACCGATACTAAAGCGAACATAAAGCCGAGAATTGCTGATAATCTTAGTAAAGGTATTAACTGTTTTTTCGTTCCTTTTCCTTTAAAATTACCTGCTAAAGATTCGGTGGCAAAAGCTACTCCATCGATAAAATAAACCACTAAAGAAAATATTTGTAATAAAACAGAATTTTCCGCTAAAGTTAGTGTTCCCATCGCAGAACTAATATTAGTGAAGAAAGAAAAAGCAGATAGGAAAATTAAAGTCCGGATAAATAAATCACGGTTTAACATGAAATTGTCTTTCCATTGTTCCAAGGAAAGCCTTTCTCTAACCTGTTTAAAATCTTGCCAATTAATATCCTTGCCAACTAAAAATAAGCCAATTAAACACATTAAAATCTGACTTAAAGAAGTAGCTAAACCAGCCCCACCACTTTCTAAACCCCAACGAATAATCAATAAATAATCTAAGATAACATTAGCACCATTTCCAATCAGAGAAAGCCATAAAACTTTACCGCTTTGTTCCTTTCCCAGAAACCAACCAATTAAAACAAAATTGAGTAAAACAGCAGGTGCTCCTATAATACGAGTATCATAATAAGCCTGTGCGGAGGCTTTTACCAAAGGTGCTGCACTAACTAAACTAAACCCTATCCACCTTAAAGGATACTGTAATATTAAAATAATTAAGCCTAAACTTAAGGCCAACAATCCATTTTTAAGTAAAACTAATAAGACTTCTTGAGAGTCTTTTCTTCCCATTCCTTGAGCAGTTATTCCTGTTGTGCTAGTGCGAAGAAATCCCAAAGCACGATAGAGATAATTAAAAATAATAGTAGCTAAAGTTACTCCAGCTAAATGATGAATATCTTTTAAATGTCCCAAAAATGTAATACTAAGTAACCCGGCAATGGGAACCATTAAATTAGATAAAATATTAATAGACGCTAACCGCAGAAAACGCGGGGAAAAAGAAGGCAAATTCAACAATTCTAGACAACGATTCTTATAGACTTCTAGATTAATTCTTTTAAAAGAAGATTCCATTATATTTACTATAAGTAAAACTAATTTTAGCTTTTATTTATGATTATTATATTAACATTAAATAGGGGTCAAGAATTCTTGACCCCTAGAGTAAAGGTATTAAATAATTAAGAGACCCCTTGTAATTGTGCTGTTTTCACTGTCAACTCCAATAAGCGATCGCCTCGATATAACTTAACCCGTAAGTTAGCATCGATCCCAGATTTTTCGACAATTTTTTGCAAAGCGGTGCCATCCTTAACTGGTTGTCCGTTAACGGCTACGATCACGTCTCCACGGCGTAATCTCGCCCTTGCTGCTGGACTGTTAGGGACAACTTGTACAACTAAAATTCCATCCACCTCAGCAACAATCATGGGAGAATTGGGGTTACGGTTATTTTCCCTAGCTATTTCAGGGGTTAAATTAAGCATTTGCACCCCAATATAAGGGTGAGGGACTTTTTGACCAGAAGCTAAGATTTTTTCCAAGGCTTTGGCTTTATTGATGGGAATAGCAAAACCAATACCCATGGCATCAGCACGAATAGCGGTATTAATGCCAATCACCTCTCCTTTGCTATTTAATAAAGGCCCCCCAGAGTTCCCAGGATTAATGGCCGCATCGGTTTGGATAAAATCGAGACGTTTATCAGGGATGCCGGCTTTGGCCGCTGAACGACCAATGGTACTAATAATCCCCAAAGTTACCGTATTATCTAAGCCCACAGGGTTGCCCACAGCGATCGCCCAATCTCCTACTTTAAGACGGTTGGAGTCCCCCAAAGGTGCGACTGGTAGGGTATTTCCTTGAGATTGAATGGCAACCACGGCCAAATCCGTCACCTCATCGGTTCCTTGGACTTGCCCGTTGAAAGTCCGTCCATCTTTGAGAGTGACCGTTACTTTATCGGCACCATTGACCACGTGAGCGTTGGTCAGAATAATACCACTACCATCAATAATAAAGCCAGAACCCTGACCGCTAATCCTTTGTTCTCTGGGTGGTTGAAACTGTTGACCAAAGAAGTCACGGAAAAATGGATCATCAAAAAAAGGATCGATTTGTCGGGTTACAACTGTTTCTGTATCGATACGAACTACCGCCGGGCCCGTTCGAGTAACGGCAGCAGCCACAAAACTATCAGCCGTGATCTGACCTGGCGTTTGGGCTAAGTCCGGGATGGGAATTGCTTGGGACGATAAAACGTGAAACCCCCCAAAATCAAGAATTATACTCAAAAAGAGTGTTATACTGCCACTGACGAGCAAACGGAGACATTTTCTCAAGTTCATAACGCTTAAAAGATTTTATTGTTATGGGTAAAAGTTGGCAAGAACTAGATTATCCTTAGTCTAAAATTTTTCTGCTTTGTTGAGTTGATTTATCTTAATTTTGTTATTGTTAAGTTAGGTAACGATTATTAATTTTTTTATAACTTT
The DNA here is from genome assembly GCF_030064895.1 of Crocosphaera sp. Lineage (GTDB taxonomy): Bacteria > Cyanobacteriota > Cyanobacteriia > Cyanobacteriales > Microcystaceae > Crocosphaera. The sequence continues at coordinate 26,891 of NZ_JASJEB010000090.1, forward strand.
CCTATGGCTGTTTCTCCTGATACACAGTTTAAATCATCTGTCAAGCCCTCAAGACAAAATGATGGGAGGCTAGTTCTCAAGCTACTTCCCTATATGCGTCGTTATCCTCGGTTATTATTGTTATCTGTTAGTTTATTATTGCCTTTATCGGTTGCTGGGGCGATTCAACCTCTGATCGTCGGACAAGCAGTTTCTTTGTTGCGTCAGGAAACTACTTGGCCTTTTTTGGAAAAATTATCTTTAGACAAAGGATTACAATTTTTAATTGTTTTATTATTAGTAACAATTATTGTTCGTTTAGTTTGTACATCTTGTCAAGGATTTATTGTTCAGAAACTAGGACAGAATATTACGGCAGATATTAGGGACGATTTATTTAACCATGTTCTTTCACTGGGAAGCAGCTTTTTTAATCGAACCCCTATCGGGCGTTTAATTACCCGTTTAACTAGCGATGTTGAAGCCTTGGGAGGTGTTTTTGCTAGTGGTGCGATTGGAGTTATTAGTGATGGTATTTATATCCTGTTGATCATTTTTACCATGTTTACAGTTCAGGCACAATTAGCCTTAATGCTGTTATCAATGATGGTTCCTATTACTGTATTAATTGTCTATTTTCAGGAACAATATCGTAAAGCCAATTATCAGTCAAGAGAAAAATTATCAGAACTTAATTCCATGTTACAAGAGAATTTATCAGGAATTAATGTAGTTCAATTATTTCGACGAGAACAGTTTAATAGTGAGTTATTTCGTGTCATAAATAATGATTATCGTCAGGCTACCGATAAAACAATTTTTCATGAATCGGCGGTTTCTGCTACCTTAGAATGGGTTAGTTTAGTTGCGATCGCTGGAGTTCTTGGCTTAGGTGGTTTTTTTATTGGTAATGACACTATAACGTTTGGAACTTTGTCTGCTTTTATTTTATATGGCCAACGTCTCTTTAACCCTTTACGTCAATTTGCTGATAAATTCACTATGTTTCAGGCAGGTTTTACGGCTATTGAAAGGATTAGCGAGTTAATGAAAGAACCCATTGAAATTAAAGAAAGTGATAAAAATATTCAATTTTTAGACAGCAAAAAATATCAAGATAAAATTGGAGAAATCTGTTTTGATAATGTTTGGTTTGGCTATAAACCTGATGAGTTTGTTCTCAAAGATTTAAACTTTACCATTTCCCCCGGTGAAAAAGTAGCCTTGGTAGGTCCAACCGGTGCCGGCAAAAGTTCAATTATCCGTCTTCTTTCTCGTCTCCATGAACCAACAAAAGGAAGAATTCTTATTGATGGAGTAGACATTAGAGATATTTCCAAGAAAGAATTAAGACAATATATAGGAATGATTTTACAGGAGAGTTTCTTATTTGCAGGAGATGTAAAAAGAAATATTACTTTAGGTGAAAATTACTCCCTAGAACAAGTACAAAAAGCAGCTAAGCTAACCAATATCAATCATTTAATTGAAGAATTACCACAAGGTTATCATACCCAGTTACGAGAAAGAGGAACCAATTTATCCGGGGGACAAAAACAATTATTAGCCTTTGCTAGAGTAGCGATACGCAACCCCCATATTTTAGTATTAGATGAAGCCACAGCAAGTTTAGATGTGCAAACTGAAGCCTTAATTCAAGAAGCTTTAGAACAATTATTAATTAATCGAACAGCAGTTATTATTGCTCATCGCTTATCAACTATTCGAGATGTGGATAGAATTTTTGTCTTAAAAGAAGGGAGAATTATTGAGTCAGGAAATCATCAACAATTACTGAATCAAAAGGGTTTATATCATAGTTTATATCAATTACAAATGATGGGATATGACCAAATTACAAGCAATCAACGATAACTTTAGCAAAGAATACTTGCTCAGAAGTTAATTAATTCTTTTTTCCGCATTTCTACTCTTATCTCTTTAACAGCCCTTCGGGCGAGGCAGAAGGCAGGGGGCAGGAGGCAGGAGGGAAGATTTTTAGTTAAAGTCAATGTAAGATAGTATTTTTGCTCAAATTAGTAGGGAAAATTGAAGAGATAATGATCTAATTTTGAGTTATGACAACGGAAAATATAGGGTTTTAGGCGTTTATTTTTTAAGTAGACACAATGGCTACAGATTTTTAATCTCTACGATCATACCACAAGCCCGTAACTTCGTTGCTTATTGAGACTTATTTTCACACATTAAGATATGTAAACGACTCTATTGATATAAATTTATTAGATAAAATTGTATATATTATAAGTTTTACTGATTCAATTAACCCTATTCCCTAAAAAGTGATTTCTAAATGACATCTTAAGATAATAAGGTGGACAATCAAGAAACTGATTTCCAAGGGATTATAATAGTTAAAAGACTTGCCTACCTTACAAAGTTGGTTGCGATATTATCATATTTGTATGAGATTATTATTATTGTTTTCTTGAGGTATTGTTACCATGAAACCATTGTTATCTATGTTATTAATGAGTGCTGTTTTTACAGTTCCCAACACAGCATTAAGCATTCCTCTATCACCATCTTTGCTACTGTCTCAGCAAAATAAAGAAGAGCAAATAACACAAAAAATTCAAGTTGCTTTTCCTGACTTTGTTGTTGTTTCTTTGAAGTCAGGGAATAGGGTAACAGGAAACTTTCTTGATTTGAATAATCTTAGTTTAATTATTAGTTTTAAAGATTATGTTGCCGGTATTCCCTTAAATGATATTCAATTGATTGAGTTTAAAGATCAAGTGTTGATTCCTGCTAATGAAAGCGTTATGTGTCAACAAAGTAATAATCAATGTCGTCGAGTTCCTTTGAGTCAAAATCAAGAACAAGAAGCAACAATTATGGAGAATATTCCTTTTGCTAGTTTAAGCTTATTCCAAGGTTCAAAAACCGCTTTATTAACCATTCCTGAACAGTCAGAAGAAGAGGAAAGCGAAAACATAAATTATTTATCTAATGAGAATATTCATATTATTAACTCTCTAGAAATAGACGAGTCAGGACAACTAATAACCATAAGCTTGACTCCTAATAAACGGTAATCAAAACAATAGTATAATGCTGTTCATTTTTCTAATACCGATTTTCTAAAGTACGGCTACACATCGCCGTAGGGGTCAACGGCCCTTGACCCCTACAATATAAACATCTGTAGTCTAAGTTGATGAAAATGGGATACAATTTGCCAAAATAGAAAAGTATCAGTTATCAATTAACTACTATGCAGTCCGTTGATGTTACCACCCTAACCGCCATTTGTCATGATCTACAAAGCCATTGGCTACCTGCTAAAGTTGAACAGGTTTATCAGAAAGATACCCACACCATTTCTATCGCTTTACGTACCCTAAAAAAACGCAGTTGGTTAACCATTTCTTGGCATCCTCAAGCTGCTAGATTATGTATCGGAGATCCTCCACCAAGAACCCCCGATACCTTCACTTTTAGCGATCAATTACGTCATCAATTAAATGGCTTTGCACTGACTGGTTTAAAGATGATTTCTCCTTGGGAAAGGGTGGTTAATTTACAGTTTGCTAAACGTCCAGGAGATGACCCAGTTTGGCATATTTATGTAGAAATAATGGGTAAATATAGCAATGTTATTTTAACAGATAATAAACAGCAAATTGTTACCGTTGCTCATCAAGTTAATGCCAATCAATCGACGGTTAGAACAGTGCAAACAGGACGAAAATATGAACTACCCCCTACTTTAACAGGGACATTCCCAAAATTAGAAGAGCAACAAGAAAGATGGCAAGAAAGAGTTAGTTTAATTCCTGGTTCTATCAAAAAACAGTTATTAAATAGTTATCGAGGTTTAAGTCCCGTTGTTGCTTCTTATCTGATAAAAGAAGCTGGATTAAAAAAAGAACAATCTACAGAAATATTAACCAAAATAGAATGGAATAAATTATATAAACTATGGCAAATATGGCTACAAAGTTTTCACAGCAAAAATTTCATACCAGGTCATACTGAAGAAGGTTATACTGTTTTAGGTTGGGGAATAATTGGTCAACATATTAATATTCAAACATTGATCAATGATTATTATACTAAGGAAATTAATCAAGGAAAATTCAAACAATTAAAACATCAACTACAACAAAAATTAAAATCTTGCCTCAAAAAACTCTATAGTAAAGCCAATAATTTTCAGCAAAAAATGCAGCAATCCTCAGAAGCAGAGGAATATCGTCAAAAAGGGGATTTATTAATGGCCCATTCTTACCAGTGGGAACCAGGAATGAATTCTATGACTTTGAAAGATTTTGAAACAGAAAAACCCATAAAAATAACTTTAAACCCTGAAAAAAATGCTATCCAAAACGCTCAACTTTTCTATAAAAAACATCAAAAATTAAAACGTGCAAAAGGTGCAGTAGAACCATTACTAAAAGAAGTCCAAGAAGAAATTAATTATTTAGAACAAGTCGAAGATAGCTTACAAAAAATTGATAATTATCATTCCCTAGAAGACTTGCAAACTCTGCAAGAAATCAAAGAAGAATTAATACAACAAAATTATTTACCATCTCGAAGTCAACAAACCCAAACTATTCCCGATGAATCTCAACCCTATCAACACAAAACCCCATCAGGGTTTGAAGTCTGGATCGGTCGTAATAACCGACAAAACGATCGCCTCACCTTTCGTACTGCCGGGGACTATGATTTATGGTTTCATACCCAAGAAAGTGCCGGTAGCCATGTCTTATTGAGACTTGAACCCGGGGCTAAACCCAATGAAGCCGATCTTAATTATGCTGCTGACTGGGCTGCCTACTATAGTCGCGCCCGTCAAAGCGAGCAAGTTCCCGTGGTCTATACAGAACCCAAATACGTCTATAAACCCAAAGGAGCAAAACCGGGTATGGTTATCTATAAACGAGAAAAAGTGCTTTGGGGAAAACCACACAAAGTCTCATCTTATCTAAAAAATCAAGTTTAAGACAAATATTTTAAATATTGTTTACAAAAATTCGTGTCTGATGTTACAATTCATCTATAGAAATCGACTGGTTAGCAAGTTTGGGAATGCGCAACCTGATTTCCTCAAAGAACAACAACAATTTAAACCCCGTCCTTAACGACGGGGTTTTAGGTTATGCAGCGATGGCTGGTTTTTAATTCTTTATTTTTCATAATCATAATAAACTTTTTTCATAGTTTAACTATGATTGAGAAAGTAGGCTAAATTCTCTCCGCTTAATTCCGTTAAGGTTCAGATTACGGATGTGAGTAACTTTTCAAAAGTAAATAAAGCGAATTAGGATGAAGAAACAGGTTCTTAGTAGTATAATCGCTCTGTCTTTGGGTTTATTTCCCTTTCAACCCTTGCAAGCAGCATGGGACCGTCCAACTATAGCAGCCGTCAGTGATGGTCTGGATGCCTTTTGGGGCGAAGTTTTACGACGTTTAGGGATTAACTATAGCTATCCTCTTGTATATTCCCACCGAAACATCCAGTCAACTCCCTGTGGCCCTGCCATGATAGCTCATTACTGTGCCAATTCTAACACTATTCATCTAAATATGGAACAGATCAATAGATTAGTGGCACGAGTGGGGGACTCTGCCGGTTATTTTGCCTTGGCCCATGAATATGGTCATTCTGTCCAGAGACATCTGGGTATTCTCAACAGAAACCTTCCTATTGTGGTCATAGAGTTACAGGCCGACTGTTTAGCAGGGACCTTTTTTAAGGTTAGTGAGGAACTAGGAATCTTAGAACCCGGTGATTTACAAGAAGGCACAATGACTGCCATGATGGTAGGGGACTATGACTATGAACACACCAATCATCATGGAACCCCCGAACAGCGAGGAAAAGCATTTTTGAGTGGCTTTAATAACCCTCAATCTTGTTTTGAAAAATATTAAAACCCTTATTTCAACCCCGTCTTTCGAGATGGGTTCTTATCGAAAAATAATGGGTCTAAAACCCCGCCGGGACGGGCGTAATTGTGTTATAATTGGAGTGTAGCAATTTTCAGCTACCTACTGGGAGTCCCCCAGAAAGTTACGACTAACCCTGAATCGGCAGGGTGTCTGGAAACGGATGGATGTATGACCTAGTAAGGTAAGTACCAGTCAGCCTAGTAAACCTCTTATGAGAGTAGGTTTCAACAAGTAATTGTTGAATCATAACCCACTCGCCTTTAGGCCGTGGAGTATGTCAATGTGTTTTATTTATCGGGTAACTGATATTGAGACACAATTTTTTTTGCATAGTCAGGCACATGATTTTCTAACTTTTCTGGGTGATTGCGTTTCACATATAAATAATTACGAGTAAAATGAGAATCAATGGAAAAACGGGCATATTCTAGACCTTTTGGACCCACTCTTTCGATGACAACTCCCATTAATTTTGCAGCCCACATCGGCAATGTTACCCCTTGATCGTAAGCGGCAATACTTTGTTGTACTGCTTGCTTTCTATTCCCTTGAGAAATGACAGGTTTGGTGTTAATTTGGTCTTCTATTAAAGCTAACATTTCTTTTCCTGTATCATTACGAACCATGATCCATTGCCAACCAAACTCAGCCCCCATATAACCCACAACTAAATCAGCTAAAGAGTTAACATAATCAAAACAACTCATACAAGAAGGGGCAAAAACATCCTTTAATTTGTTAGTTTTTAAGCCAAAAAATGGTACTTTTTCAACCGAACCGTCCTCGTGTTTAAAATGTACACGAAAATCCTGCATAAACTCATAATGAACAACAGTATCAGGGGAATGACTGGTAGTTTCTAAGAATTTTTGTAACCCTTCACGGGTAACATTATCTACACAAGGAGTTCCCAACACATAAAGTTTCTCTAAACCTAATTCCTTTTCCACCGAACGTAAAGCTTGAATTTGACAGCCCACCCCAATAACTAAAAGACGTTTTAAGTTAGATTGTTCGATTTCTTCTAAGATAGATAAATTAGGAGATAAAGTCGGTTTATTTACCCTAGCCGCCAAAACCTCCTCAGAAGTTCTAGCGATCACTGGCATGGGTTGAAAGCGATCTTCTTTCGTATTCTGCACACAAACCACTCCCTCCACTAACCCCCGTTCCAACATTTCACAAGCAAGGGTACTAACAATTCCTGTCCACTGTGCGCCTTCAATTGGTACTTTTTTTCGTGCCGCCATCATCTCTTGATGAACACCAAAATACCAGTCATTTTCATCATCTAAATTGCGACTTTTTCCGTGTGCAATTGTTTCTAATTCAGCAATTTGTTGATTAAGAAAAGCACAAGCTTCCTTGACATAATGAATATAATATGTATCACATAAACCACACTCACTACAGAGTTCTTTTGCGGGACGACGACTACCAGGTTTAAGGGCTTTTGCTTTGTTATGAGGGTGAATAGATGTCATAGATGAAAGTCTTTCTTAAATCAAACTAATTACAGTTAACAGTTAACAGTTAACAGTTAACAGTTAACAGTTATCAGTGTATATTATAGAAGATAAGAACCAATTTTGTAATTCACCCCTAACTTATTTTTTATTTTTGTAAACTAATTTAACATTTCCTAGTCTAGTTCTTATTTTGTGCTTCAAATTTTTCTTTAATTTTAGCTATAATATTGGTATTCGTAATATGAATGGGGGTGAAATTAATGAAGGGGCAAAAATTGGGGGAATTATTAATGATGCAGAATCTAAAAATTTAGCCATAGCAGTGAAAGAAGTTCAAGAAATTCTTGACCAACTATCTAATACTTATCCTATTCATAAAACTACAGATAAAATGATAGTAGCTGGAAAAGCTATAGAAAAAATTTAACAAAATCCTCAGTTAACTCAAACATTATTAAGTGCAGCTAAAGTAGGGAGTCTAGCTGCTATTGAATCAATGTTAAATCATCCCTTAGCTTCTTTTATAATTGCTGCCATTGAAGACTTAACAAATAATCAATAATCACTTATTAATCATTAAAAACTATGCTGATAACTTCTTCAAAACCCATTACATTAAAAGAATTTTTGTCTTTACCAGAAACAAAACCAGCGAAGGAATATATTAGCGGAAAAATTATTCAGAAACCAATGCCAAAGGGAAAACATAGTACAATTCAAACCGAATTATCTACCGCTATTAATGCTACTCTAAAATCAAACAAAGTTGCCCGTGCTTTTTCTGAACTAAGATGTACATTTGGCGATCGCTCCATTGTTCCTGATATAACTATCTTAAAATGGAATAATATTGCTCGTGATGATAACGGAGAAATTGCAGACTCATTTTATACCGCACCAGATTGGGTAATTGAGATTTTATCACCCGAACAAAGTCAAACCAAAGTAGTCAAAAATATTCTCTATTGTTTAGATAATGGAACAGAGATAGGATGGTTAATTGATCCTAACGATAAATGTGTATTCGTTTATTTTTCCCAACAAAAACCCTTGCTGTTTGAAGCAGACGATGACATTTTACCCGTCCCGAATTTCGCCAAATCCTTTAATTTAACTGTAGGAAAATTATGGGATTTTTTACAGTAATAATGAAGCAAAAAACTATATTAACGAGTGCGTAACTCAATAGTATCTTCTTTAATCACCACATCATAATGACCATAAAAAGTCTGTCCCAACAAACCAATGGGTAAAGAAGGATTAATAGCCACCTGAAGATTAGAAGAAGTTAGTTCCCCTGCTTTAACCGAAGACACCGTAGTCAGACCAATGGGAACCACACCCCCTGCTGTTTGGGAAAGTGCCTCTCTTTCAGACTTTAAACCAATAGTCTGAGCCATATCCGTACTAACAGTAATACCACTCGCACCGGTATCAAACAACATTTCAAAAGTATGTTTTCCGTTAAAGGTGACATCCACCACAGGAATACCAGACTCTCTGCGTTTGATAGGAACAGTGAAAACTCCCGTTTGCGGGGAAGCAGTGGGTTGAGAGGTATTAGAACGACCACTGCCACAAAGATGACCCAGATCGATATGTTGACCATTAGCCCCTTGTAAAAAACAAGATTGTTGGGCTTGAGTGGGTAGTAAAGAGGAACCTAAAACCATTCCTGTGACAAGAAGAGTGCTACTAATAATTCTTTTCATAATAATGATGACGAATAATTGCTAGAGGGACTTATAGTTTAATTTGCCCAAAATGACTATGACATCCAACACAATACCTTATCTTATAATTATTCCTTAAGCGTAATTAGTATCACATTTAACCAGTTATTATAATCACTTTGTCCATAGCAATTTTTCACAGACATTGGGGAATACTGATAATAAAATCTATTGTAATCTATTGTAAAATTTTTAAACAAATGAAAATTACTCTTACTCTCTTCACCGCAGTTGTTTCCACTGGTTTAGCCATGACCGTTCCAGCTAAGGCACAAGATTATTCCAGTAGCAGTCCCCGTAATGTCGATAACTGTGATTATGGTAATTATCTGGTTAATAATAATGGTCGTTGTGTTGATTTATCTGGAGATGATTCCAACCGTTTCAATTTTTATGAAGCAAAATTTTTGACCGCTTTAAAAAAGGCAGGAATTTCCATTAGTTATGAAAGTTGCGATGCAGGTGTTTTAGGGTATTATCAGCCCCATTATAATAGAATGACCATGTGTCAAAATAATAGAGAAGATTTTAACCTTTATATCGAAACTTTAGCCCATGAAACCTGGCACGTTGTTCAAGACTGTGCTGCTGGATTAGACAATGGAAAAATAGTTCCGATTATGAATACTAATGCTGCTACCTTTCGCTCCATTTTATCTAGTTTAGGTTCAGCAGACTGGCAAAATTTAAACCTCTACGATCCCGAAGATTTACCCTACGAAGCAGAAGCATTTCTCATGGAAAAACATCCTGATAAAGTTTTACAAGCGTTAAATGCTTGTACGAGTGGTCGTTAATAGGAGTTGAAAGCGATTGCACCTACTAAGCTGTTAAGCATCTAAATTACTATACTAGACTGACGGGGAGACGGGGTGAAAGGGAGACTGGGAGAGGGTTTGCTAATTTGTTGCTTAACTTCATGATGTGCGGTTTAAATGCACAACAGCTGAGTGAACTACCTACACTGACCTAAGGGTACAGTGTAGGCTTCTGGTATCCCCTTAAGGACTGCCAGAACTTCCTTCGTGGTACTATTAGTTTGAGATTTAACAATTTTCCCACTACGGCGGTTTATAGTCGGGAACAGTTCCAGCCCGACTCTTTTAAGATTAATAGCAGCAGAAATATCTCTATTAACCCAAATTTGCTCAGTTTCATCCCAATATTTTCTGATACTACAATCAGTAAACACAAACTCATCACGATAAGGTAAAAGTTGGGATGTATAGGCAGGATTAACTTTTTTGACCACAGCACCAGCTTTTTCGGCTATGTAACTGAAAATATCAAAAAACTGCCCAAAAGAAGCATCAGACCAGGACTTATTTAGTCCCGACTTAGCACTTTGACCATTAGGAAGATAATTTCCCTGATGGTCTTTTTTTGCCTTATTTCGCTTTCTTAATCCTTGTAGGTTAAGGTCTTCGACAAAGAAAACTTTTTTGTCGCTACGAACTAGAGAGTGAGTAATTTTGTAAGCATGGTCTTTTCTGGCTCTGGCAATTTGTTGATGTTTTCTTGCCTCTCTTTTAGCCAATTTTCTTCTAGATTTAGACCCTTTTTTCTTAGTATCTTTTCTTTGAGAAATCTTGGCTAATTCATCTTGATTTTTACGGTAAGATTTAACAGAAGATAATTTATTTCCTTCTGAAGTCGCCAAGTAATCATCCTCAAAAAGTACCGCATCTATTCCCAGAGAATTATCCCAGGTTGCAGTAACTTTATCAGGAGTAAATTTAGGGAGAGAAGGATCATCCAAGCAGATCGTACAGTACCATCCATCAGCTTTTCTTGTTATCAAAATATTTTTCAGGGAAAAGCCTTGGGGTAAAGGACGATGTAATCTTACTTTCAACCAACCCCCTAACTTAGAAATAGAACAATAAAGCCAATTCTTTTCTATCCTTTTAATCTTAATAGCTTGAGCCTCTATTTTGAGGGTGCGATAACGATTTTTGAAGCGTGGTTTCCCACTTCTACTCCCATTAATATCACCCTTAACATATCGGTTGAAAGCTAATTCAACACGCTTAGAAACATCCTGTAAAGTTTGAGACGGGACAATAGAAAAGTCGAGTAATTCTCCCGAATGCCTTACTATTGTTAAATCTTTTTTCTTCTCGGGCAATAGTTTCTTTTGAGAATAGAAACTGGGCTTATCTCTTAGCTCTAAAGGTGGCAAGCGACAAGAGATGTAGCAAAAGTCACCACTAGGAATAACATAATTAGTGCGATTTCTATCCCACCAACGAAAACGATCCCCAATTTGCCAATTGTACCAATATTGACAAACCCTCAGCCAACTGTTTAACTGGCTTTTTTGGGGGGTCTCTGGATAACATCGATACTGGTAATTGAGGATCATTTTAGGGTTTGTTGACCATGAGTGATTATATAATTAATATCACTTATCTTAGCGCAAGAGAAAATTAAATGTCAATGAAAAATGATTTTTATCGCTTCTTGTGGTGGTGTCACTATTTCTACTCTTAAGAAATACATTGAAAATCAAGCTCGTCCAGAATCATAATCTCGGACGGCAATTCATCCCACGCTGATTTGTGGTCGTTTTTTGGGAAAATACAGCGTGGGGCTTCTTGCCGAAGAAGCTAAAACCGACATCTTGCACCTTCAAATAAAAGCCTAGTGCCGCTACGCGAAAGTCAAAAGGCAAAAGGCAAAAGGCAAAAGTATCGATTGGTAAGGGTTTAGGGCTTTTGCAACTGCTGGGTTATTTCCACCACGCTGCACTAGTTTTCTTTGAGGCAGGAGTTGAAAGGCAGGAGGCAGAAGGATTAATACTTATATATCACGTTATATAGTAAGTTATAAGACATTTAAAAGCTAAATAATCTTATTTTTCAACTTTTTTAT
>NZ_JASJEB010000084.1 GCF_030064895.1 Crocosphaera sp.
CCATTAGGTTGTTGTAACCATAAGTCAATTTTCACTAAATCTTCACTCCCATCTTCATCCAGAATATTTCCTGTTATTTCAAACATTTCTAAAGGATGATAACTACTTTTATCCAGGGCGAAATTTAAGTCAGTCGGAGCTTCATTAATATTTAAAATATCAATTTCTAATATTTTTTCATAGGATAATCCATTTTGATCTGTTGTACGCACTCGAATACTATAATTACTTTTAGTTTCGTAGTCAAAAATAGCATTAGTTATGAGTTGGTTATTAGTAATTTTAAATAAATTATTATCCGTTGAACGTTCACCTGATATTAAGCTATAGGTAAAACTATTATCTTCATTTAGCGCAGTGGTACTTAAAGTGCCAATTACTGTATTAGTATCTAAATTTTCAGAAACTTCATTATTAGAAATATCCAAATCTGTCGGAGCTTGCTCATTAGAAATAACATTAATATTCAATGTATCTTCGACAGTATGACCCAGTAAGTTTTTAGCTTGAATGGTTATTTCTGCTGTTCCTGCTTGATCATCCTTATAATCAACAATAAGTTGATTATTATTAATACTTACATCAACCAAACTAGGATTAGAATTATTAACTATTGAAAAAATTAATTCATCTACATTAGAAACAGTAATATTCCTGAAAATAACAAAATCTTCATCATCATTTAAGATAGCATTATTTGGATCAATTTGTAAGGGTAAATTGGTAAAAGCTGAATCTAGACTGACTCCATTGAAAATAGGAACTGTTGCTATTTCATCAATTACAGCTAGATCATTTTGGGATAAAACTTCACCAAAAACGGTAAATCCACCATTTTGATTATCTAAATTACTGGCATTATCTTCGAGGTTAAAAAACCATTGATTAGTAGCACTATTAGGATTATTTCCTAATTTTGCCATGGCAATTGTTCCCCGTAAATTCGAGCGATCTCTACTAAATTCGTTTTGAACGGCTGGATCGTCAGGGACATCACTAACCTCTAAATTATTAATAGTAAAACCACCACCTTGAATGATAAAACCAGGAACAGAACGATGAATTATGCTATTAACATAGTCATCATCCTCAGCATAATTAATAAAATTATCAACGGTTAAAGGTGCGCCATTTTCGGCTTGATCGAATAATAAAACATTAATAATTCCCCCTGCCAAATCTGTATTATATAATTCAAATCTTGCCACTTGACCTGTTGTTAACGGGTCATCAAAATGATTAAGTAAATCTATGTTTGTATTGGCTGCATTTTCTATAACAGTTAAATCACTAATAGGATCTTTAATAATGGGTAAAGATGCCTCGTTAACATTATCAATATTGATAGTTAATGCTTTTTCAAAAAATAATCCATCTTGATCCGTTGTCCGAACTCGAATATCATAACTATTCTTGGTTTCGTAGTCAAGAATAGTATTAGTTTTTAGTTGATTATTGTCAATGGTAAATGAATTATTATCGGTTGAACCATCTCCAGAAACTAAAGTATAAGTGAAGGTATTACCTGTGTCTGGGTCAGTGGTAATAAATTCACCGATAACTCTATCAATGGGTTGATGTTCTCGAATTCTGCTATTAGATAAATTTAAATCTGTTGGACTTTGGTTAGACATTTGTTGGTTAATAATTGTAGCAATTGCTTGATTATCAGTTAAGTGAGCGTTAGCTGATTGAGTTAAGTTTAAATAAAGCGTCTCATCTTCTTCTAACACATTATCATCCAAAATGGGAACGGTAATGGTTTTATTGGTTTCTCCTGCTTCAAAGGTTAAAGTTCCGTTAATAGAAGTATAATCATTTCCTGCTGTTGCTGTTCCATCTTCGGTGGCATAATTAACGGTAATTGTTTCATTACTGGGGGTAGATAAAGAAACATTAAAAACCAATTCTTGATTGTCAGGATCATTTTCTGTAACAGTAGGATTAGAAATAGTTAAAAAGGGTATATCCCAATCATTTTCTGTCCATTCAGTGGTCATTTCCCAAGTTTCAGGAGTCCATTCTGTAATACTTTTCCAAGCTTCATCTGACCATGTTCCTGTTGCGTCCCAAGCTTCATCTATCCATAATGGCATCGCATTCCAAAAATTATTAATAGGTTCTGATTCTGTGGTTGCAATGGTATTTTCGTTAAGGGTTTGTGCTTCTAATAAAGATTGATTAATATTAACGGATTGAGTTGAGGTATCAAAGTCAAAAGATTGGAGTGCGAAATCAGATGTTGATGATAATCCTTGTATTTCTTCTGTATCTTCAATAAATGTTCTTGCTTGGTCAATAATTAAATCCCAAGCAGGACTTCTCCATAATTTTGCAGCATTCCAAGCGAAGCTTATTCTATTAGAAATAGTATCATAGGTAGATGATACGAGATCAATTGCTTTTCCGATAGCTTCTCGATTAAGTTCGGCAGTTCCTCGAAAAGTTAAAACTGCTGCTATATATTTTCCCGTTGGACCCCCAAGCCTAGCAATAAGAGTTTGAAGCAGGAAATAATCAGCATCCGGTAAATAGGTAAAATAAAAATCACTTAAATCAGTCGTATTTCCATCAGAAACTTTTGTTACTAAATTATTAGGTCTTTTGGCTCCAGTTCTTAAATTTTCTGGATTAAGAATAGGGACGAAATGTTTTTCAACGTTTATGGCTGATCCAAATTTTGAATATTTCGATAAATCCCAAACTCCATTAAGATAAGTTGAACCTGCCATGCTTACTATATCAGCAGAAGTAATATAATGTTTAACGCCTTGATTATTAGATGGGTTTAGATTAATTCCGTCTTTTTGAGAAATTCCAGGACTACCAAAAGTGACAATTTTCCCTAGTTCTCCTGGATAACTTGCACCTACCCACTGAGTCAATGCACCTCCTAAACTATGGCCTGTAATATGCGGTGCCAAGGTTAAACTCTCTTCAGGGTTACTAACATCTGATAACCATTGATTAATATCACCTTTACTAACCTCAAATTGACTATAACCAACTCCTTCAGGACTAGCATTGCTCAACCAATCTAGTGAACTTTCTGTTCCTCGAATTGCTAAGATAGGGGGTTTGGCTTGGTCATAAATAGTTCCTTTAGCGAAGGTATAATCTTGTTCTGTGCTGTTAAGTTGATTAATAAAAGTTTGTCCATCTAGATATGCTTGTGTATCAGTTCCCCCTGAACTATTGGCAATTTCTTGGAGAAAATTATTATTATTTTCAGCAATTTCTGCATTAACAGGATTGGCTAAAACAACGAATAAATCTTCATAAGCGGTTAACCCAACTGCATTAAAATCTGTTGTCTCATTATTGATAATTTTATCGATATAATAATCTTTATAACCAAAGTCATCTAAGTCACTATAGTCATAAACTGAATCAACTAATTTTCCTATATCTGCATCTGTCCATTCACGATAAGCCGTGTCTCTAGCAAATAATTCTAAGGTCGCATCAGTAACAGGTACACTACCAAAAACGGTAATTTCTATTTCTTTTTTAGTTTCTCCAGGTAAAAAAGTGAGGATATTTTGTGAGATATTATTATAATCTTTTTCTATATCTATGTCTGAAGATGTAGCACTGCCATCTAGAGTATAATATTCAACAATTATAGGTTTATCGTATTCTGATGATAATTTAACCTCAAAAACAAGGGTTTTTTGATTAGTATTTGTTTCAACTTCTACCCAAGTATCACTAATAGATATAGTAGGTTGTGGTAAGGTTTCAGGGAAGGGAGGAAGTGGTGTAAAAGTTCCTGTATCACCAAGATCAAATATGTCTGGATAGGTTGGATGTAAGTTGTGTTCGCTCAAGATATATTCTGGAGGATAATGCCCATAACGTAAGCTTGTAAGTTCTCCATCTGGATTTATATACCATTCTTCATTTGATATATTTCCACTAATTGTACTATTTGAACTCCAAGTACCTGAATTAAAAATACCACCACCATACGTACCAGAAGTGTTACCAGTAATAATATTATTTTCTAAAGTTGCTATACCTCCATTAACAATACCACCACCACTATAATCAGAAGTATTACCAGTAATAATATTATTAGTTAAAGTTAATGTGCTACCATACACGTTATAAATACCACCACCACTATAATCAGAAGTATTACCAATAATAATATTATTAATTAAAGTTAATGTGCCATCCAGGTTATAAATACCACCACCATCCGACATAGAAGTGTTATTAGTAATCGTATTATTAGTTAAAGTTAATATGCCATCTGAGTTATAAATACCACCACCTGAGTTATAAATACCACCACCATCCAACATAGAAGTGTTATTAGTAATCGTATTATTATTTAAAGTTAATGTGCCATCCAGGTTATAAATACCACCACCATGAATATCAGAGGTGTTATCAGTAATCGTATTATTATTTAAAGTTAATGTGCCATGCAGGTTATAAATACCACCACCATGACTATAAGAGGTGTTATTAGTAATCGTATTATTAGTTAAAGTTAATGTGCCATGTGAGTTATCGATACCACCACCAGAATTATTAGTAATCGTATTATTAGTTAAAGTTAATGTGCCACCTGAGTTCTCGATCCCGTCAAAATCATAAAGAGAGATGTTACCGTTACCAGTAATCGTATTATTAGTTAAAGTTAATGTGCCATCTGAGTTATCGATACCAGAACTAGCATTATCACTAATTGAGCTATTATCTACTTTAAGAGTCCCCCTCCAATTAGAAATACCATAACCAGCATTATCACTAATTAAGCTATTATCTACCTTAAGAGTACCATTATTATAAAGACCAGCACCATCTTGATTACTAATAGCAATATTGTTTAAATTTAGTATTGAATTACGTTGATTTCTTATAATATAATTGCCAATGCCTTCTGGAATAACATCATTATTATGAACAATCGCTGCGTATTCATTTCCATCAGACTCAATAGTAATATTTCCTGCCGTATTTAAACTTTGAAAGCCTGTTGCTTGATTACTAATATAAGTTAATTCATAAGTTAACCCCGATCGCAATTTAATAATATGGGGAGTATTAGGACTTTGATTAGCAATACTAATAGCATCTCTTAAAGATAAACCTGCCCCAATATCTGCACTGCCGTCATTTTCATCTACTGTTGTATCAACAATTAAGATAATGGGATCTGATGTTTCTAAAGCAACTAAATTATTACCAAAAAATACATAATTAAGATCATTTTCTGCTTTAATTCTCGTTAACTCCACTTCACTAAAATCAAACTCTCTCACTAACCCTGAAAATAATTCTCCTTCGTCTCCTTCTGTATCAATTTCGTTTACTTCAGCATCAACAAAGTGACCAATTTCTTCCAATAAAACTGTTAATATTGCCTGAGAAGAAGTCGTTTCAACAAAACTATCAGCCAGATAAATATCATTACTATTTACTGCATAACCTCCCCGAAAATCACCTAAAATAACATCATTAATTATTTCAATTTCAGGAAGTTGACTAAACTCTCTATTTTGCCATTGTGTCCGAATTTCTTCTGCTTCTGCAACATCATACTCTGTCCCAAAAGCGATCGCAATATTATCCCAAAACTCATCAGATTGAGCAAAATCAAATAAACTATCAAAAACTGTCGGTAAAATTGCTGTTAAAGAGTTAGTCATATCAGTATATTCAACCAATAACACAGAGCAAAAACACTTTTAAATTATCAGAAATAAAAAGAAATGACCATTGAAATAAACACTGAATTAACTAAGAAAAAGTATATTTACTTCTATGTAATAATATGGATAGAACTAAGTGACGTACCCGACTTTTCCTGAAAATAGTCCTTTTCCATCAAAAAAAGTCCTAGATTTTAAATTTTTACCAGAATAATTCAAGCAGAAGTTATTAACTATCAATTTAACTTCAGTAGGGGCTTAATCTTATCAAGTCTCTACAAAAATATTAAATAGGATACCATTCATCATCCAGTAATTTTTCTAGCCAACCGTCAGGAAGTTGTTTAGGATATTCAGATTCAAGACGTTTTTTAACCTTACGTCCGTCTGCCCTTTTCCCTTCAAGAATAGCTAATTTTCTGGCTTGAGGATAAGCTATTTTAACCGCTTCAGGAAAATAACTTTTCAATATGCCATCTTGAATCTCATTGCTAATTCTAGCCCTATGTTCATCAATAGAATTATACCAACTATTACTCATCCAGTCTGGCGCATCTCTTTGAACATAAAGCTTGATTAAATGGGCAATTAGAATAATTAAATTACTCCTTAATGCTTTTCTAGGATCTCCCATTTCTAAGTCTTCAATTAAATTTTTAATGTCGATAACATCCCAATTTTTATCGGTTAAAGCTTCGATTTGTTGCTGTTTCCAAAGAGTATAATCTGTTTCGTATATATTCATAGTTTAATACCTCCATCTATAATAATATCAATTTTCTCTACTCAAAAGTTGTAGGTTGAGTAAAGATTAAATTTTTTGGTAGAAATCATCAACCTTTCCCTTAAATAGAGCTATTATGTAATAATAGTTCAACGACTCAAGTGAGGAGACAATCGATTATGGATGTTAAATTAATTTTAGTGGTATTAACGGCATTATTTACCGTATCTTGTCTATTTTTCGGCACCAAGAACGGATATTATGACTCTGATAATTATGATGGTAATGGGTCAGCGCATTAATTAACGGCGATCGCATTTTCATAAAATGTTATAATAGTCAAAATTCCATCCCGTACACGAGGACTAGAAAGCGATCGTGTTCTGGATGTTGTTTTTTATAATCAATAATAATGCACCTCAAAGTATTAGTTCCCAGAGAAGTTTTCGTTGATACTAATGTTATCAAAATAGTAGCAGAAGCAGAGAATAGTTCTTTTTATTTACTACCCCATCATATCAATTTTTTAGCAGCTTTAGTTCCTGGAATTCTTAGTTATACTTGAGAAAATAAGGAAGAAATTTTTTAGCTATTAATGAAGTAATTTTAGTCAAACAGGGTAACAATATTGTTTTTTCTACCTTACAAGCAGTACAGGATAAAGACTTAGAAATACTGCAAACTACTGTCAGCAAAAAGTTTAGAATTTTAGACGAAAGAAAAAAATTAATTCGTTCCGCTTTAGCAAAATTTGAAGCAACTATTATCCGTCGTTTTCGAGATATTGGTATGTAGATAAAAAGGTAGTCAATGATATAATAATAAAAGCTTTCCAAGCGAATTCAATGTGTGACAATGTTATTAAACTATAATCCTCGTCATTGTTTACCCTCTGCTGAAGATTTACCGGACTCTGATGATATTCCTGTGGATAACGAACTACAAGACTTAATTCCCCATGTTCTTAAAGATATTTTAGCCCTTATTTGGGAAGAAAGAATGGACTGGTATTTTGGGGTAGATATGGGAATTTATTATGCTCCCGATCAAGCTGCTATTGTTCCTCATGGGTTTTTAAGTGTTGGGGTTCCTCGTATTATCGATTCAGATTTAAGGTTATCTTATGTGTTATGGGAAGAACAAAAAGTACCGACTTTAGTGTTAGAAGTAGTCTCTCAAACTAGAAGAGGAGAATATACACAAAAGAAAGAAGATTACGCAAAAATGGGAGTATTATATTATGTAATTTATAATCCTTTAAGAAAAAGAAAACCCCGTTTAGAAGTGTATCAATTAAATAATGGAGAGTATCAACTATTAGAAGGGGAACCAGTTTGGTTAGCAGAAATTAATTTAGGAATAGGTAAAGAAATAGGAGTTTATCAAGGAGTAGAAAGAGAATGGTTATATTGGTATTATCAACAAGGCAACCGCTATTTAACCTCTCAAGAAGAGGTTAAACAAGCACAAGAAGAAGCTAATAATGCTAAACAACAAGTTTTAGAAGCACAAGAAAAAGCCAAAAAATTAGAAGAAAAATTAAGAGAATTAGGAGTTAATCCTAACGAATTATAAATTGATAGGGTGGGCAATGCCCACCCTAACGTTAAAATTTTATTCCCAAATCTTACAACTTAAATCTCCTGCTTTTTGAGAAAAACGGATATTTTCCTCATAATCAACCGGACAATCAATCACCGCCGGAACTCCTTGTTCTAAAGCAGTTTTCAAAGTAGGAACTAAATCATCAGCCGATTCGACACGATACCCTTTTAAGCCCATACTTTCCGCAAATTTAACAAAGTCTGGATTAGTAAACTTAATAAAAGAAGACTGACCAAATTGATTAATTTGCTTCCATTCAATTAAACCATAACCATTGTCATTGAAAATCAGGGTAACAAAAGGAGTACCGGCACGTAAAGCCGTTTCTAACTCCTGACAGTTCATCATAAAACCGCCGTCCCCTGTTACTGCAACCACCCTCTTATCAGGGGCCACCAACTTAGCAGCGATCGCCCCAGGAATAGCGATACCCATAGCTGCAAACCCATTAGAAATGAGACAGGTATTAGGACTATCAGAATGATAATGACGGGCCATCCACATTTTATGGGCCCCCACATCGGAGATAACAATATCTTCTGGTCCCATCACCTGACGCAGATCGTAGATGATTTTTTGTGGTTTAATGGGGAACCCTTCATCATGGGCATAATTTTCATATTCTGTCACCAACTGAGTCCGTACACCAGTAGCGACAGAGGTTGATTTTCCTTGACGATCAGCCCGTTTTAAAATATCCATCAAAGAATCGCTAATATCCCCCACCACTTCCACAGAAGGGATATAACTGCTATCAATTTCCGCCGGTTCCATGCCAATATGGATAATGGGTGTTGACCCTTCTGGGTTCCATTTTTTGGGGGAATATTCGATTAAATCATAGCCCACAGCAATGACGAGATCGCTTTGTTCAAAGGCGCAAGTAATGACATCTCGTTGTTGCAAACCCACAGTCCACAAGGAGAGAGGATGGGTGTAAGGAACCGCCCCTTTCCCCATAAAAGTATTAGCCACAGGAATATTTAAAGTGGTGGCAAACTCCGTTAAAGCTTCACTAGCCTGGGCCCGAATGGTGCCATTTCCCACTAAAATCAAAGGGTTTTTGGCCTTAGAAATAGCCATAGCTGCAGCGTTTAAACTACGATAAGAAGCGTAGGTTTTCTCTTGTGCGTCCCGTTTTAAAGGTTTACCCTCTACCGGCATCGCTGCGATATTTTCGGGGAGATCGATATGAACTGCCCCAGGTTTCTCGCTTTGGGCCAATTTAAAGGCTTTACGGGTGATTTCCGGGGTAATACTGGGACGAACGATCTGTTTATTCCATTTTGTTACCGGTGCAAACATGGCCACCAAGTCCAGATATTGATGGGACTCGATGTGCATTCTGTCTGTTCCCACCTGTCCTGTAATCGCTACTAAGGGCGCACCATCTAGGTTAGCATCGGCCACCCCCGTCATCAAATTTGTTGCCCCCGGTCCAAGGGTAGATAGACAGACCCCGGCTTTACCGGTTAGTCGGCCATAGACATCAGCCATAAATGCGGCCCCTTGTTCGTGACGAGTGGTGATAAATTGAATAGAAGAGTCTTTGAGTGCTTCAAGGATATGTAAGTTTTCTTCCCCTGGCAAGCCAAAAATGTACTCTACCCCTTCATTTTCGAGGCATTTTACCAATAATTCGGCTGTGTTCATTTCCCCCATGTGAGTTTTCCCTTATGTTGATGATAATAACTTGAGTTCGGAGTTCGGAGTTCGGAGTTCGGAGTTCGGTCTTTTTTAACCCTTGATTTTGACAAGTAGTGTTTTAAATTCCCTTATATCGAACTCAGGTCAACAGCGACTCCCGAAATTTTGGTCTTTAAACCTTTTCGGGAGTCGAAGATGGATTAGCAAATTTCTCTTAGTCTAATTTAACGAAAGATCCTTGACAAAAACCACTATTTATGATGAAATCCTCACTTAATCCAGACAGTTTTAACATTGAGAAATTCTTGCATCCCTTCAATGCTTAATTCTCGTCCGTAACCCGATCGCTTGATTCCACCGAAAGGTAGGCGCGGATCGGATTTGACCATACCATTAATGAAGACGCATCCTGCTTCGATCTCGTCGATCAATCGTTCTTGTTCGTTGGGATCATTCGTCCAGGCACTGGCACCTAAGCCAAAGATGGTATCATTAGCTAGTTCGATGGCTTCGTCCATATCTTTAACTCGGAAGAGTAAAGCTACTGGACCAAAGAACTCATCGTAATATCCCGGAGAATCTACGGGAATATCCGTTAAAATGGTAGGCGGATAAAAGTAACCGGAGCGATCGGCGATCGCTTGACCCCCTAATACTATTTTGCCTCCTTTTGTCACAGTTTCTTGAACTTGTTGATCTAATTCGAGTAACATCGAAGCGTTGGCCAATGGTCCGATGTCTGTGTCTTCGTTCATGGGATCACCCACTTTCAGGGCTTTAAATTTTTCGGTGAGTAAAGCTTGGAATTGATCGGCGATAGACTCGGCTAAAATAAAGCGTTTGGCCGCGATGCAAGACTGACCATTATTTAACATCCTGGCTGTTACGGCAGTAGTAGCGGCGGCTTCGATATCGGCACTTTCTAAGACGATAAAGGGATCACTGCCCCCTAATTCTAAAACGGTTTTCTTAATTTGTTTACCGGCAGCAGAGGCTAAACTTGCCCCGGCTGGTTCACTTCCTGTTAAAGTAGCTGCTTTGACTCTGGGATCGTTAATAATAGCTTCTACTTGAGATGCGCCGATAAGTAGGGTTTGGAAACTGCCTTGAGGGAACCCTGCTTCTTTAAGAATGGCTTCCACAGCTAAGGCGCATTGAGGGACGTTAGAGGCGTGTTTGAGAATGCCAATGTTTCCGGCCATCAAAGCAGGGGCAGCGAAGCGAAATACTTGCCAGAGGGGAAAATTCCAGGGCATTACGGCTAAAATAATCCCTAATGGTTGATAACGGATAAAGCTACGACTGGCATCGGTTTGTGCTTCTACGTCTTTGAGAAAGTTGGCTGCGTTTTCTGCGTAGTAACGACAAACTAAGGCGCATTTTTTGGCTTCTGCGATCGCACTTTTGATCGGTTTACCCATTTCTAGGGTCATTATTTCCCCTAGTTTACGTTGATCTCGTTCCAAAATATCGGTAGCAGCATTCAACCATTGACTTTTTTGTTCCAGGGAAATTTTTCGATACTGTTTGAAAGTAGTTTGAGCTAAAGCTAGTTTAACTTCAATTTCTTCTGCTGTAAGCGGTTTAAACGTTTGAATAGTTTCTCCCGTTGCTGGGTTAACTGTAGCGATACCCATGTTTCCTCCTAAATTCCCTTATTGTTGACAATTTTAGTTATTCTTTCCTAGTGTGATATAACTACACTTAGGTTAGGGCTTTTTTTGGGAATTTTTAATATCTATTTCTAGCTTTACTCTTTATAAAGAGCATAAACTAGAAAATTAATATTTCTCTACATAAGTTTGTTTGTTGCAATAAATTGTCTTATCATGCTGATATAAGTGTATTTATTTTGATTAAATGGATTTCTTATGAACCAATAATCCCCCGTTATGCCTTTAGATTAACGGGGGCTTGATGCTGCTCCCAAAAAACTACCTAATATTATCTAAAATTACTCATATCAGTAGCTAAATTTCATAAATAGGTAGGTTATCAATGGATAATTGATAATTGATAATTGACAATGGATAATTAATTAATTCGGCTTAAAACCTCTCCTTCTTGGTGCAGTTCCTCTTTGATGGAAAACACCAAGACCGGACTGCACCGCTTTTAGGGAGAAAAAGGTAAAAAACGTGACTTCCCATCCAATCCTCTTCTCTTTAGGGAGAGGTAATTATCCATTATCCATTGTCCATTATTGAATGTCTTAAAAACTTCAATATGATACAATTAAACTTAAAGGTTTTGGTCATTATCTCAAAAATGCCATGTTGTTAGGCTTTAAAACCCAACTTAAATTAAATCAAACCCAAGGTCAACAACTGGCACGTCATGCAGGTGTCGCTCGTCATGCGTATAATTGGGGAAATGATTTATGTCTCGCTATTTTAGACCATAATAAGAGTTGTTCAGACTCGGAAAAAATCAAGTTTCCTACAGGGATTGATTTACACAAATGGTTAAATAAATTAGTCAAACCTAAAAATGAGTGGTATTACGAGGTATCAAAATGCGCTCCACAATTTGCCCTGAGACATTTAGCGTCTGCTTGGCGTTATTGCTTTAGCAAAAAGAAAAAAAGACCAAGATTTAAAAAGAAGGGACGACATGATAGTTTTACTTTAGATGGAACTATTCGGATTTTATCTTCTCATTTAATCCAAGTTCCCGTCATAGGGAAACTGAAAACTTATGAGAGATTACCTACTATCTATCAACCGAAAAATATTACAATCAGTAGAGAAGCTGATCGTTGGTTTATTTCCTTTAGAATAGAGGTAGAGTCCATAGCTACGGACAAAGAAGTAGATGTAGTAGGGATAGATTTGGGAGTAAAAACCTTAGCAACCCTATCTACAGGAGAAGTTTTTGAAGGAGCATACTCTTATAAAAAACTATCAGCTAAATTAGCTAAACTTCAAAGAGAATTAAGCAGAAAAAGCTTCGGTTCTTCTAACTACCAAAAAGCTAAGTTAAAAGTTCAGAAACTTCATAGAAGAATTGCTAATCTCAGAAAAGATACATTACATAAATTGACATCACACTTAAGCAAAAACCACGCAGTCAATGTGATAGAAGATTTGAATGTATCAGGAATGATGGCTAATCATAAATTAGCGAAAGCCATAGCAGATATGGGGTTTTATGAGTTCAGAAGACAGTTAGAATACAAAAGTAAATTATATGGTTCAAAACTGGTGATAGTAGATAGATTTTATCCTTCAAGTAAAACTTGTTCTAACTGTGGAGAAAAAAAAGACTCATTGCTATTATCACAAAGAGTGTTTTGTTGTGAAAAATGTCATTATCAAATAGATAGGGATTTAAACGCAGCAAAAAACCTGGAAAAACTAGGCCGAGCTACGGCCAAAGTTACGCCTGTGGACAAGTCAGAGCCGACTCCCTTGGATGAAGCAGGAAGTAAAATAAACTCAAACCGAGTTATCATGAGCCTAAAAACCTGATGGGTAAGTTTGAGTAAGTTTTATATAGCGGATCCAGTTGTAAACTCCCTTGAACGATTTTACCCCATCGAAACAATGCAGCCCCCCACGACATTTCACTCCTCAATCATCAAGGTTCATGCTAAAAACCCTGATGCCCCTAGTCATTGGCGTTTAGCTGGTAAATACTTCATCAAAATGTTTGCTGGTTCCGTTGTCTCGGGTGGTGTCCCTGAAACAGTAATCAAATGGGGTAAATTTTACCTTAATGAGGCAAGAATAATTGAGATCCCCCCGTGGTCTGCTGACTTTAGTATTGAGTTTCAGATTCCTTACTGGCATAGAAAAATGCAAATCACTATGTGGGAGTATATCGGACCGAATACTAACACCATTCACCGAAAACTTGACGACCTTATTGGCAACCCAATGTCCTAAATAACGAGGTTTGAATGTTTAGAAACAAAGACAGATTCCCGACTGGTAAACCAGACCCCCCCACCTTCTCTCAGATTTGCTTAGCCTTAATGGTAATAATCTGTGCCGTTGGTTTTACTTCCTCACTTTCCGAATTTAGGTCTATTAATGACAAATTAAGGTATGAAGAACAAAACCAAGAGTACGTATTGCCTGAAATCGCTGTGCCAGAACGTCGTAGGTAGTTTTAGCGAATATTATTTGCTGCTATTCGTTGCTGCGATCGCGTCCTCAATCTTCTTTCTATTTTCCCTGTTTGATACTGTTAGTTCAATCCCAGATATAAGGGTTGAAACTATTGTCAAGGAAGTTAAGGTTAATTACTCAAAGTATCCTAAAATCCTAGTCTTTGTAGGGGATAAGGGGAACAGAGGAAAGGGAAAATTAGTTGCAGTAAATACTAAAGAGGGAAGTCTGGACGGGGCTTGGGACGCAATCAGTGGAGTTGGTGGAAGGGAAGATCAAAGGATGTCCGGTCCAATCCCCTCCCAACCGACGGTTAACGTGATTCACTACACCGTCCATACTTCTCCCCTCACCCTATCCAATCCTGGCATTGCTGGCAAGTTCTACAAGATCAATCCTCACCTGATTACTATTCGTGGCCAGACCCGTGGTGATTTCGGCATTCACGCCGATAGAAACGTCCCTGGAACGGCTGGATGTGTCGGTATTGAATCGGAGGTTGACTGGCAAGCTTTTAAAGCCCTCATGGCTGACTACAAGGAAAGTGGACTTAAGGAAGTGCCATTACTCGTTTCCTACCGTTAGCGATCGCAAATCATCTGGGTATTACTTTAAAATAAATTAACGATGATTACATCAATTTAAAAATGTGGGAAAGTTTAAAACAGTTTTTGTGGCAAACTCGTGGGGTGTGGATTACAACGCCAACCGTAGCCGGGTTAGTAATACTTTTGCGTTTAGGAGGGTTATTACAAGGATGGGAATGGGACGTATTTGATTTTTATCTAAAATCTCGTCCCCCTGAACCAATAGACGATCGCATTGCTATTGTGGGTATCAATGAAAATGACTTACAGCGACTGAATGAATCGATTATTAACGATCAAGTTTTAGCAGAATTACTGAATAAATTAAAAGCCCAAAACCCTCGAGCCATTGGTTTAGATATTTATCGAGATTTACCCGTTCCACCCGGCTATGAAACCTTAGTAAAAGTATTTGAAACAACCCCTAATCTTGTTGGTATCCAAAAAGTAGCCGGAGAAGTAGGATGGGAAACTGTGGCACCACCCCCTGTTCTCAAAGAAAAAGGTCAAGTGGGGGCTAACGACTTAATTTTTGATGGAGATAACGGTGTTCGACGAGGATTAATTTCCTTAGACACCAAAGAGGGAGAAACAGTTTATAGTTTTAGTCTTCATCTTGCCTTACATTATCTTGATAAAGAAGGTATTGGACCAGAAATGATCCCAGGAACGGAGCAATGGAAATTAGGAAAAACGGTGTTTTCTCCCCTCACCCCCAACGAAGGAGGTTACGTCCGTACCGATGCCGGAGGTTATCAACTGTTAATTAATTATCGGGGAGGGGATGGGACTTTTGAAACCGTTACTATGACCGATATTCTCGAAGATAAGGTTCCCTCAGACTGGGCCAGCGATCGCATCATTATTATTGGGAAGGTGGGGGAAAGCTTCAAAGACTTATTTTTTACGCCTTACAGTAGCGGTTTGATTGGTTTACCTCAACAGGTAGCCGGGGTAGAAATTCATGCTAATTTAGTCAGTCAAATGATTAGTGCTGCCATAGAAGGTCGTCCCATGTTCAAAACTTGGTCAGACCCAGTAGAATGGTTGTGGATCTTCTCTTGGGCAGGCATAGGAGCAACCCTTACCTGGGGGTTTCGCTACCAGCATGGGGCAAAAAATCTTCTTTGGAAGCGATGGGGTGGAATTTTGGGGGCAGGGATGATTTTGATGGGGGGTACCTATATTGCCTTTATACAAGGTTGGTGGCTTCCTGTTGTTCCAGCTTTTCTCGCTTTCGGCGGATCAACTATAGGCATTACTGCTTATGTTGCCCGAACAGCGGCCGATATTCGCAAAACCTTTGGTCGTTATCTAACGGATCAAGTGGTGGCTAATTTGTTAGAAAATCCAGCCGGTTTATCTTTAGGAGGAACCCGAAAAAAGATTACTATTTTAACTTCTGATTTACGAGGATTTACGGCAACATCTGAACGATTACCTCCTGAAGAAGTGGTAAGAATTCTTAACTTTTATTTGGGAAAAATGGCCGATGTGATTACCTATTATGAAGGTACCATTGATGAGTTTATGGGAGATGGGATTTTGGTGTTATTTGGTGCGCCTACTTCCCAAGAAAACGATGGAGAAAGAGCGATCGCTTGTGCTATTGCTATGCAGTTAGCCATGAAATCTGTTAATGAACAGATGAAACAATGGAACTTACCCAAACTCGACATGGGAATTGGTATTAACACAGGGGAGGTGGTTGTGGGTAATATTGGCTCAGAAAAACGCACAAAATACGGCGTAGTAGGTTCTCAAGTTAATTTAACCTATCGGGTAGAATCTTACACCCTTGGGGGACAAATTTTGGTTTCTGAATCTACATTAAATGAAGTGGGTTCAATTGTTGTCATTGAATCTGAAAAACAAGTTAAACCAAAAGGGGTAAAAGAACCTATTTCTATTTATGAAGTGGGAGGAATTAAAGGAAATTATAATTTATTCTTGCCCAAAAAAGAAGAAAAATTTGTTAAGTTAATTCAACCTTTATCACTGGTATATAGTGTTTTAGATGGTAAAAATGTTGGAGATACTAGATATCCTGGAAAGTTAGTGGCATTATCAGAAAATGAAGCTATAATTAATTACGATCATGATGATCTTCAAAAGTTACTTCCCGCTATGACTAACATTAGATGTAATTTATCAAATGTAGAAACATCTAAAGCATTGAGTGATGATATTTATGCCAAAGTTTTAGAGAAATCTAATACTAATGGTGAATTTTATATTCGCTTTACAGCTAAACCTCCTGATGTTGCGAAAAAACTAGAGGAACTGTATCAAAGTCTTGTCTAACGGTTGCGTAATTTTTGGGTCATATTATTTTTATGTTATGGGATGGCTCAATTACTTTTTTTAGGTTCAGGTTCAGCGTTTACGGTTGGGGATGATAACTTTCATTCCAACATATTTATTATTACTGAAACAGGGAAAAAATTATTAATTGACTGTGGTTCAGATATTCGCTTTTCCTTGTATAAAGAAGGTTTTTCTCATCGGGATATTACGGATATTTATATTAGTCATTTACATTCTGATCATGCAGGAGGATTAGAATATATAGGATTAAGCACTAAATTTGATACCCAATGTCATAAACCGAATCTATATTTAAGTTATGATATTGCTACAGAGATTTGGGATCATACTCTATCAGGAGGAATGAGATCAGTTGAAGGGAATATTACCAGTCTAGATAGCTTTTTTAATGTCTATTCTATTGAGAATAATCCTATGTTTAGTTGGGAAAATATTAACTTTGAATTGGTAAAAACTATTCATGTTAATAATGGCAGTTATGTGATGCCAACCTATGGCCTATTTTTTGAAGTTGAGCAGGTGAGAATTTTTATCACAAGTGATACTCAATTATGTTACGAAAAACTTCTAAAATACTATGAACAAGCAGATATTATTTTTCACGATTGTGAAACATCAAAATATCCTAGTCCTGTTCATTCCCACTACAAACAATTAGTTAAGCTACCTAATAAAATAAAATCAAAAATGTGGTTATATGGGTATCAACCTGGAGAACTTCCTGATGCTAAGAAAGACCTTTTTTTGGGTTTTGTTCAGCGAGGAGATAATTTTTTTATTGAGAATAATTGTTTGAAAATTAAACATCCATATCAGTAATCAGAAATAAATAACGTGAGCTATGTGAACATTTATAAAAATAAGTTTAAACCTTACTTCTACCTTCTCTTACCCATAACATTTATTTTATTTAGGTACTTACAGACTCATGAAGACTATTTTAGAAACGATTTATCTATTTTTAGATTACCCGATTATTAGTTTAGGAAAGCAACCTATTTCTTTAAATATTATTCTACAAATAATTATCAGTATTTTTGTTACTATTATTTTAGCCAGACTCATTACAAGTTTATGTAAGAATTGGTTATTTAAACAACTAGGAACTGAGTCGGGTCATAGAGAGGCATTTTCTACTCTTATCTTCTATTTTATTATTACTTTTGGTATTATTATTAGTTTGCAAGCGACGGGACTTCATTTGCAATCCTTAGCTGTAATTATAGGTGGTTTAGGGATTGGGGTTGGTTTTGGATTACAAAGTATTATAAAAGACTTTATTAGTGGATTAATTTTATTATTAGGACGTGCTATTAAAGTTAATGATTTTATTCAATTTGGTAATCGCCAAGAGTTTCCTGATTTAAAAGGAACTGTTCAAAAAATATCTTTACTTTTTACTGTTATTAAAACAAAAGATTCAGCTTATCTAATTATTCCTAATAGTTATTTAGTCACTTATCCTATTATTAATTGGAACTATAGAAAAGGAGCTCATCGCATAAAAATCAATTTAAAAGTTGGCAAAAATACTGATTTTTTATTGTTTACAGAGATTATTTTAGATACGGTGCATCAGGAATCATCAGTTCAACCAAGTCCAGCACCCAAATTAATTTTTAAAGAGATAAATGATTATTATTGTGAGTTTATTGTACAGGTGTGGATTAAGGATATGAAAGATGAAGATTTTACGATTAATAGACTGAATTATGCCTTTGAGTATCATTTATGTAAAAATAATATAAATCTTCTTTTTCCTACACAAAATATTTCTTTTACTCAACCTAACTTTAACTTGCAGATTCCCCTAAATAAATCTAATAAATATGCAACAGACTCTCAAACTCAAGCTGTTGATTCTGGTCATATATCTATTCGTGATATTTTGAGCAAAAGCCGTTATTTTAGCCATTTAACACCCCTTGAACTTCGAGAACTAATTGAGATAGGATACAGGCAAAAGTTAGATAAGGATACGATTCTCTTCCATGAAGGTGATACAGGGGATTCCTTTTATATTATCTTATCAGGAGCAGTAGAAGTCTTCGTACCCAAAATCAATAAACATTTAGCAACACTAAAAGAAGGAAATATGTTTGGCGAGTTAGCTTTAATCTTAGGTATTCCACGAACTGCTTCTGTTAAAGCAGTCGAAAAAACCAGATTAATTGTCTTTGATAAAGTAGGTTTTCAAAGAATACTACAAGAACAACCAGATATAGCAGAATTTATTTTTGAAGCATTAAGTCAACACCAAGAAGAGTTAGCCCAGCGTCAAAAACAACTTAGAGAAATGGGATTAATTAGCGAAGAAGAAGATGATGATAACTTAGTCAATTGGATGAAAAAAAGAGTTTATAATCTCTTTTCTCTTGGTTCAATTAACATTCTATGACTTCATGAATAACCTGCTTACCAAGGACTACCGATTAAAGTAAATCCACTCCAAAAATAAGGATGACTGAAAAATTGTTTATCAGGTTCTACTAGTTGATCTGGTAAAGATAAACGATTATTTTGAGTCACTAATTCTCCATTTTCTAAGTAAACTTCTCTCCGTAATAAACTTAATTGAGCCTCTCTGATCGCCCTTGTCTTTAGGGGAGTGTTCTGTAACTGTTCATAAAAGCTACTCATTAATCCTAAAGTTCCTTGATCACTAACTTCCCATAAACTCCCCAATACAGTTTTTACATTAGCTAAAACAGCCGCACCAGCAAATCCTAATTCTGCTTCTTTATCTCCTAAAGCGGTTCGACAAGCACTAAGAACCAACAACTCTACTTTAGGATCGCCAAAATCTAGTTTTTTAAAATCTTCTAAAGTTAGTCTACTCTGCCACAATTGAATATAAGAATTACCCAATTTCCCAGTTTGAAAATTAGCATGGGTAGCTAGATGAATAATGCCAAATTTACCCGATTGATGCTCTTCTTTTAAATTATCTAAAGTAAACTTTTGATCAACAAAAGCATTTCCTGTCCAAAGGCGATCGGTAATTACCGATAGTTCCAAGGGAACTGCTGGTAGTGGATTGTGTTCCTTGAATTCTGAAGCCCCCATCGCTAACACTCTTTGTTGTGATATATCTTGATAACGAGTGTTCGTTAAGGCAAAACTGGGCATCATACCTAAGTTGTAACCTTCGATTAAAAATTGTGAACCATCATGTAAAGCCGCCATCGGTACAGAACGCAAC
This sequence comes from Crocosphaera sp., assembly GCF_030064895.1. Taxonomy (GTDB): domain Bacteria; phylum Cyanobacteriota; class Cyanobacteriia; order Cyanobacteriales; family Microcystaceae; genus Crocosphaera. The sequence goes on from NZ_JASJEB010000084.1 coordinate 19,872, forward strand.
CCACTATCAACAATAAATACGAGGGTATCGATTTCTGCCGCTTCTAAGGCTGTTTTTAAGGGTTGTATAAACCACTGATACAATTGTTGTGCTGGTTTACGATAAGCACTAGGACGACGTGGGTTAGTCACTGTTCGTTGAAATTCCTGAGCTTTTAAGAGAACCTTTTCACGAGTTACTCCTGTTATGGACTGACGAATGATATCCCCAGATGGTGTAACTAGGATTAATTCTAATTGGTCTTGGTCTGAGGGTTCATTTAATTCTGCCTGCAGATCACAAGCCGAATTAAAACGCCAAAAAGTTTCTCCTGGAGAAGACTGTGCCTGATTTATTTGTGGCTTAAAAAAGATATAAATTAAGCCTGGTTTGAGTCGGGTATCTTCTTGAGCTTGTTGTAGTTGGGTCTGAATTTGTTGGGGGGTTAAACAAGAAACTGAGTCGATTCCCAAATAGTTAGCAAAGTCGGTAGTAAAGTTTGCTTCAACTTGTCTCAATTGGGCAACATTAGCATCTGAACTTGTGCTAGAAACAGCTACATTCGTTTGTTGTCCAACTCCAGAACTATCAGATTGACTATAGGCATTATTCAAATTAATAACTGTACTTAATCTTTCAGATTCTACAGATTCTAGAGGACGTGGAGTGGAGACAGATGTTATCGATGTTGAAGGTACAGGAGTTGGGTTGGTTACAGGAGTTGGGTTAGGTGCAGGAGTTGGATTAGGTGCAGGAGTTGCATTGGTTACAGGAGTTGGGTTAGGTGCAGGAGTTGGATTAGGTGCAGGAGTTGCATTGGTTACAGGAGTGGGTTCAGGTGCAGGAGTTGGGTTAGGTGCAGGAGTGGGTTCAGGTGTAGGAGTTGGGTTAGGTGCAGGAGTGGGTTCAGGTGCAGGAGTTGGTTCAGGTGTAGGAGTGGGTTCAGGTGTTAAGTCAAGTTGAATATCATTAATGTTAATCAAGGCTGTTTGATCAACTCCTTGAGTATTGATAATCTCTTGAGTAAATTGATCTAAATTATTTTGCTCAAAAAGAATATCAGAAATACGAACTGTTCCTGATATATCACCATTGGTAGCTAAGGTTTTAATGGTAACGGCACCTCCAACTCCTTGAGTAGATGAGGTATTAATAGTACCCACCTCAATACTAGGAAAAATATCGTTGGTGTTCCCTTGTGCTGTAATGTTTACGGAACCACCCCCATCACGAAAAGAAGTATCAATATTGCCCAGAATAATTTGACAACCACTGGTTTGAAAGCAACCAGAACGAACTAAATCATCTCCAATACGTTCGACGGTTAAATTTCGTCCCGGTGCAACAATAGAGTCATCCGGACTCATCCTAAAGCTACCGAACCTCCCCCCATCTGTATTCGCCCTAAAGATGATGTCACCTGTTCCTGCTTGAAAGGTGAGATTATCGTCCGATAAATCTTCTATGGTGATGTTATTGGACGCTTCAATAATAATGTTGGTATTTCCTGATAATCCTTCTAATTCTGACTCGAAAATTATGGTGGGGTTTATATCCCTAATGTTTTGATTGTCCAAAACTTGTCCCACTTGTCCACTGTTGTCACCGGCAAAGGTATCTTTTCCATCGGTTGCACCATCCCCGTCCCCATCTCTAATAATAATATTTGAGGGGTCTAAAAGTAGAGTCCCAAAATCACCATTAACCGCACTGGTATCCACAGTTCCACGAAAAATTAGTTGTTGTTTTCCTGAAACTTCAACTAATCCCCCATCTCCTGAAAACGTACCACCTCGACTGGTGATTTGACCGTAAAATCCTGTAATTTCTTCTGACCAAAGGGTAATTTGACCCCCATTCCCCTCATGGATGCCATCACTACTAACCCTCGAATCTGAATCAATAAGGGTGCGTTGTGCTGTGGGAAGGGTTGCTCCACCCCGATAGTCTCCCCCTATTCTAATCATTCCTCCTCCTTTATATCCAGAGGCATCAATTTGAGCATCGATCACTGCAAGGCGATCGCCAATGAGGGTCACGTTACCGCCCATTTGGGAAGGGGAAAATGTTTCTAGGGTTCCTGATGTTATTAGGTTCCCTGATGGGGTAAGAATTTCCAGGTTTTGTTCTCTTAAGGAAATTGTTCTATCATTATTCCCAGTGATATTGAGGTCTATGGTTTGACTTCCTTCTGTTAGTAAGGTGGGTAAATCTTGGGGTTTAATTCCTAATAGTTCGGGGTTAGTTTGTCTGGGGGCAATAATTTCTAAACTGACCAGACTTCCCGGTTGAGAAATTCTAATACTGTTAGTGCCTGGAATCGCTACAATGGTAAGGTTTCCCCCTGGAGCTTTGATGTTTCCAGTGTTGACAATGTTTCCTCCAATTAAAGTTAAATTCTGACCAGGAAGAACAGATAAATTTCCTGTATTAATAATACTACCTGATTGAGCTAAATCAAAGGCAAATTGGGAAGGATCACCGGTTAATAACTGATAATTATTGTTTCCTAAAGCATTGAACCAAGAATTATTATCAAATCCTATTCCTGTTGCTGTGGTAGCGGTAAAATCAGCCTGTAAATTTAGCTGAACATTGGGGCCAAAAATAATCCCGGCAGGATTCATTAAGAATAAATTGGCATTACTTCCTGTTACTTGAATTAAACCATTAATGATTGAAGGATCACCGCCAACAATTCGGGTTAAAATATTACGAATTTGGGGGTTGGCTAGAAAGTTAGCGATTTGCTCGGCACTGAGTCCAAACTGTTCTAAACTATGAAAAAGATTGGTTCCATCTCCTGATAAAGTACCTCCTTCAATATTAAATTGATTTCCTTGTTGATTGACCCTAGTTCCTGTCCCATCATCAGCCGGAACAATGGATTGTGCAAAGCTTGTATTTTTTCTATTTGTTTGTATTAATGAAAAAAGTAACAGTATAAAATAAATTGTTGGTTTTTTAAGTTTCATTTTTTTATTTATCCTCACTATAAATTGTCTTAAAACTACTTTTTTTAAAAAAACTTAAGCTAAAAATATGATTTTAAAAACTAAATAGTAAATCATGGAGAATAATTTATTTGAAAATATAATCCTCTCTCTTGAAGATTATTACCCAGACGGGGTAAGGGAATTAGGGGAATACCATAATCTAGACGAAGATTTAATCCTTCAATAGTAGCCACATCATTCCAAATTAATCCTAACCCTGTTCCCATGAGGAAATTTTTGTTAGTTGAAGTATTATTTGTATCAGTAAACCAGACAGATCCCATGTCAATAAAAGGAGCAATTTCAAGAGTTGATTGATTAAAATTATTTCTCATAACTGTTGTTCTGTTTTCTACAGATAATCTAAAGCCATTATCTGCAAATCTAACATTTTGTCTATATCCTCTAATAGATCCTGCTCCCCCTATAATAAACCATTGATCTGGTAAAAGTGAATCGGGGGTAAGTTGTAATTCTCCTCTGATAACCATCAAATTATTTTCATCCAATTGTTGTATTCTTTGTCCTTGAAATAACCAACTAAAAAAGCGACTATCTGGAGTTGAATCTGAGCTAATAGTAGCATCAAATAAATCAACTCCCCAATTAAACTGAGAGCTTAAAAACCACAATCCTTGTTGATCCCGACTTAAATAATCTTGTCCAAATTGAAAGATTGTTGATCGATTTCTAGCATTATCAACTGGGGCAACCTCTCCATTAATTAAAGTTTGTTGATTTTGATAAAGAAACCCTACAGATAAAGAAAATTCCTCAAACAAATCACGCCACAAAGGTTGTCGAAAACTCATTTCATAAATTTGTTTATTCCCCTCAATATTAAAGTCATCTAAAGGAGCCTGGGTGATTCTTGTCCAAGTAGGAATTACTCGAATTTGTAAGGTACCTTCCTGTGGATTTAATGGTAGTTGATAAATGGCATCAATGGTGTTTCCTCCATTCGTAGTCGAGCGATAATAAGATAACGAAATATTGTCTCCCCATCCAGTTAAATTGTTATATTTTAAGAATGTTCCACTTCTATCTGAACCAATACTTGGAGGAGAAAAGTTATCAATTCCTAAACCAAATTTCCAATTATCACTTTCTTTTATGTTAGCAACAATAATGCTTAATCCTGGCTGACCTGACGTTTGAATTTTGGCATCAACATTTTCAAAAAGAGGATTGAGTAATAGGAGTCTTAACTGTTTTTCTAATTGGGTAACATTCAGAGGGGAACCAATGGCTAAAAGTAAGCGATCGCAAATAAAATCTAAATGTATTTTTTTTCTACCAATCAATTTTAATTCAGCAATATTTCCTTCAATAATAACAATTTCTACCTCTGTATTTTCTGTTATTTCATTAACAGGGTTAAAGACAGCTTTTGAAGTAATATAACCCTCACTTAAATAATGATTAGTAATAGCATCAGCTAAGGCAATAGCAATCTGATTAAATTTTTCTAAATTTAAGTTTTCGCCCTGATATTTTTTATATAGTTCACTAATAGTTGGAATATCTAAAATTTGCTGTCTTGTAAATGCACTATTTCCCCTTATCCTAACATTAATATTTTTCTCCTTAACTTGTAAGGAAAACAACGAAAAAGGAGTAGAATAAACTATCTGATTTTGAGGATGAAGAGGACACGTTTCATAGGTTTGTTGAATTTCAGAAGGAATTGAATTAACCGAACCACCATTGTCACCGTCCTGACTAATATCACTCCTATCTAGGGGGTAAGACCATCTTTGAAAAGAAAGAAAAACCCACCCTAAACATAAGTAAAATACAATAGTCTTCCAATTTAACATAGCTTGCTACACTGTGGAAAGTTATTAATACAAGCAAGTTCGTTAATCCATTGAACCGACGAACCAAACAATAACCGCGTCTTTGCGCGGCGCAATTGAAAATATTTTTTATTATCACTATGAATCCTAACACACAATCATTAAAAATAGGCAGCATAAAACAGCTTAGCTAAAAATTTAAAGCTCAACTAACTAGAGATTTAATAGGTTTTTTACCTAAGATTTTGAAGCTAAATCGTGATTCTAAATCCCATAAATTAATCGATTTAGAGAACTATGTAAAGGGAGCATCCCATTTTTGCTAAAAACTTATTCTTTGAGTTTGACGGGGAGAGGGGGAGATGGGGTGACGGGGGGAAATTAATCAGATCAACTATTATCAATCAAGGACAATTTGCAACTTTGGGATGCTCCCTAAGTAAATAATAAACGTCCTTTGGGTTTAGGTATTTCTCGTCCTAATTCTTGTGCAGTTTCTATCCATTGTTGAATAACAATTTCAGCATTTTGTACATCTTCTTGATAGGTTTTTCCATCGGCCATACATCCAGCTAATTCTGGAACTTCAACAATAAATGCTTTATCTTCTTCACTCCAATAGATAATTAATTCATAACGAATTTTCATCTTAACCTCCTAATGGATACTTTAAAGTTCATCTGGGTTAATTCCAAGTTCTTTTAATTTAGCTGCTAATTTATCGGCTCGTTGTTTTTCTTGTTGTACTTTCTCTTTTTCTTCTGTATAGGTAGTAAAGTTATCTCCATCAGGATAATACAATTTTAATTCGGGGTCAGATATTTCAAAACGAATCCCTAAACGGGGACTAACCCAACCATTCATATTATCAATAATTTCTAATCCTTCTTCTCCTCTTAATAGTCCACTCAGTTCATTTTTATGAGGATTATAAATATAATATTCTTCTACACTATAACGCTCATAAAACAGTAATTTTCGGCTCATTTCAGTTTGAGTATTTCCTGGAGAAAGTATTTCAAAAACCACTTGAGGTGCAATATTATCTTCCTTCCATTGTTGATAAGAACCCCTTTCTCCTTTGGGACGACCAAAAACAACCATAACATCTGGTGCAAGTCTTTTTTTATTGTCACCCTCCAGAGGATACCAAAGTAAGTCCCCCGCAACAAATACATTGCTATCTTGACTAAATAACCAATCTAAATTAGCTTTTATCATAGTAATCCAACGAAACTGAAGGGTATTGTCGGCCATAAGTTTCCCGTCACTGTCTGGATAAATAATGTTTGAGGTTGTTTCGTTTTTGAGTTGAGTAACCATAATGGTATTTGATGCTTGATCACAATACTATAGAAAATTTAAGATAAATTAGAGCATTTTGACAACAAATCTTTATTAAATTTTGAAACAAGTTTTATTTATGGATGATGGTGGGCAAGTATTTAAAATAGTTTAACTAACCTTTTAAAATTTTGTTTTACCCACCCTACAAAACTACAAAACTACAAAACTATTATTATGATCGCTGTCTAATATAACCTCGTTGAAACCTTAGAATTATTCGGAGTTGAAAAAACTCTGAAAGCCTTTATATTTTACAATTCACAAGCAATTGTGAGAGAGAAAAAATCCCACCCCTACCTTCTCAACCCCCAACCTCCCCCCACCCCTTCCCACCCCCACAAGAAATTTATCATATCTCATAGTTGGGAGGTGTCCATTGGGGGATGTCGTTGGTGAGTCTTCTGACCAGTTTAAGTTGTCGTAATTTTTCCATCCTTGTTCTTGGCTGTCCCACCCCACCTCTTCGGCAAAAGATTGCTCGGCTATAGAGTTATATTTGGGTGAGTTGTTATTTAGCCTGGAATAGATTTTCCATTGCTCTTTAAAGCTAAACTTACCCTCTGAGTGATTAGACCAAATATTATCTATCCGTTTAAAATCGTTACAGGAAGCATCACGCAACCTCCAATCTTCATCTATCTTCTTGCTTTGGGCTGAATAAGAAATAGCATGCCAGGTGAGCCGATCTGCCTCTCTCCAATTCTTCTGTTTTAAACTTGTCTCTAGTTGTTTAATATAGTTTTGAGTAAGTTGTTTATAATATTTGAAAGATTCATCTAAGTGTCCTTGTGCCAGATTCAAATCACCTTTGATTTTTGTTAATAAGAGCTTGATTGGTACTAATGCTTCATCTTCTATTTCTCTTTCTAATAAATGAACTAAACTGAAACTTTTATTGAGCGCACTATTAGCTAATTCTAAATCTTCAAGATACATATAAGCTAATGCTTGTATTGCTAATCTTAAAGCAACCTTTGTGCTGGCATTTTCTATTTTTGGTAATTGTTCCAGAAGGTTAGTAATTTCTTGCTTTTCATACCATTCTATTTGTTCTGCTAATATATTCAGCTGTTCAACAGGAACAATATACTCTTCTATCTTTTGTAATTCATTTTCAGCTTGTTGTAATTCATTTTTAGCTTGTTGTAATTCATTTTTAGCTTGTTGTAATTCATTTTTAGCTTGCCGCCATACAAAAAAACCTAGTCCATTAGCAACGATTAACATAATCCCGAAAATACCGACTCCTATAACCGTTCCTCTTTTAATTTTTTTATTCGCCTCTTTGTTAGCTTCTTTTAGCAAAATATTTCTTTGTTCAACAGATTTCTTTTCTTGTTTCTCAATTTCAATAGCTCTTTCTTTAGCACGACTAGCCCCCAGAAAATCTTTATCTTCACCACCTAAATTTTTCCCTGATGCCCATTTTTCTGCTTCAATTAAAGCTTGACCTTCTAATAACCGAGAATTATCGCTTTTTCCTGAAAGTAACCAATATCGGTAATTTTCAGCATAAGGACGCAGTTTATTTAACTCTGTATCTATCCAATTTTCGTTGAAAACTTTAGCATAGACAGGGTTATAAACTTGTAGGATATTACCTTTTTTAACCACTAATCCTGATAATTGTAATTCCCTTTCTTCTGAACTATTGTTAATTGTAACTTGTTCATATTTTAAAATCTTTCGATATAATTCTAGTAAATATCCTGATCTCTGTTCGTTACTTAAAATTCTTTCTTTAATAGTTCTCAAGTGTTCTTGTTCATCTTGAGCTTCCCAATTATCAATAATCATCTGCTGAACTATTTGAGAAATATCAGGGGTGGGATTATTAGCTTTAACCACTAAACTACACAGACGTTGAGTTAAAAATGGTTGTCCTCCTGTCCACTCTAAAATGTGTCTCATAATCTCAGAAGGATTATCCACTATTTTTTGTAAATATCTGGTTAGTGGTTCTATTTCTTCCAATTGAAACCCTTTTTGAAACCCTTTAAGATCGACCCCTTTGCCAATATTGAATGGGGTACTTTGTTCATCGGCAATTAAATCAGTTGGGGAAGCCACTCCTAATAAACAAAAGGTCAATCGCTTATATTCTTGATTATCCGCTCGTTGGTTATAACAAGCTCGGAGTAAAGCAAAAAAATCATCTTTAAACTTCAATTTTAAGGTACTATCAATTTCATCAATAAATATGACAATAGGTGAAACTATTTTATTTAAAAGGATCTCAGAGAAAAATTTACTTAATTTTTTAGAAGGAGACAACAAACCAAGACTTGTCCACCAAACCTCCAAGTCAAAGTTTTCAGCTTGAGGAAAACTCTCAACTAAACTATCAATTACGCTTGCATACCATTCATCACGAGTGATGTCTGAAGACCCAATCTTCGTTAAATCTAACGCAGCACAAGCCACCCCTTCTTTTTGTAATTGAGCCATTATTTGCACTCGCAGACTAGACTTTCCCATCTGCCGTGAGTTAAGAACATAGCAAAATTCCCCCTGCTTTAGCCAACCATACAAGTCATCGTCAGCTTGCCGTTTAACATAAGTTGGGGCATCGATAGGCAAACTTCCCCCGGTTTGATAGATAGAAAGCGAAGACGATGGCACACTCATTAACTAACCCCCAAACGATTGCGAAAATACCGACGATATAATTCACACAATGGCATCACTTTGTTGCCTTGAAACTTAACCAAACCCATACTCTTTAGTTTAAAGCCCTCTGAACTTCCTATTTGTACAGGATGCTCAGTTGCTACTACTTGTTTATAGGCCATTAATAAACTTTCGTCTTGCTCCAAGTTCAAAAGATGGCGACGTAAGTGATCTTGATAAATTCCCTCTTCTGTGGGAGCAATGGACAAAAACTCTTGCCAAGTCATTCGCTCTCTGGCTATTTCATAAAGAGCCACCCTAATTAAATATGGATGTCCCCCACACATCTCTATTAGTCCCTCTTTTTCTTCAACAGTCCAATGTAACCCATGTCTTGTGGCTAAATCTTCCACTTGAGAAGGGGTAAATTCCGGCAATTTTACCTCGAAACCCACATTGAATGGAGACTGATTAACTGGGATGTCAACTTCTTTGGAGTGGAAAATGACTAATCTTAATTTTTGCCAGACAGGATCATCTTTTCCATTATCATGCCAAGCTCTTAATAATCCCAAAAAACCTGTTGCAATCTCAGGGTGTCGAAACACCTGATCCACTTCATCTAACCCTAAGACTAAAGGAACTTCTCGTTTTGACAACAAATACTTTTGAAAATAATTAGTACAATTCTTCTTACTGCCTAAAATTCGTTTCCAATAGTCTTCCATCAAAGCAGGTAATTCTAATTTATCGCTGATACTTGCACAAAACCATTGTAAAAATTGATCAAGATTTTTCAGGCAATCATCATCTATTAACTGAAAGTTTAAAGAAGCTGTTTGATAATCAGCTTGTTTAGCATGAGACAAAATCCTCGCCATTAAGGAACTTTTGCCCATCTGACGGGGGGCTTTAACCCGAATTAAAGCACCTGGTTGCAAAATTGTTTGATAACAATCGGACTCAATGGGTGGACGCTCCAGATAAAATAGTGAATCTAGAGGTACTTGCCCTTCTGGAATTTCCAGGCTAATTGATTTTTGATTGTCTGTGTCTGATGGGGAAGCAGTACCATTGTTATTGTCAGTATCTTTTGTTTCTTGACCCCCAAACTGACGCTCGATCGCTTTTATTAATTTCTCAAAACTGTTAGGTTTCCAATAGTCCAACCACTGCAAATTTTTGAGTTTCAAGCCATAGTCTGACTGTATGAGTTCTGGTATTTTGCAATCATCTAATTTCAAGGGAATGATATAAATTTCTCCTTCTCCTGCTGGCAACTCCGCCAACATCTCCATGGCCATCTTGAACTCACGCTGAATATAGCCACGTTTGCTGATTGAGGTTGATGATAAACAAGCGATGAATAAATCACTGTTTTTCAGAGCTTTGGGGATCTCTTCCGTCCAATTTTGTCCTGGCAGTAGTTCCTCCTCGTCTAACCAAGGTTTATATCCTGCTTGAACCAACTTGCTATAGAGTTCTCTGACTAACGGTTTATCCTCTGAAGCATGGGCTATGAATATTTGTGGGATTTTCTCTATGTTCATCAATTGTTGTTCTCTTGCCGTTTTTCTGCGATCGCTTCTCTGACAAACTTTTACCCATGATCATAGCTTAATTTGATATAGCAATCAGGTTTCAGTTGTGGGAAAATTAGCCTTCTGGGTTTAACAGTGTTAAACCCCTACAAGGAAGAATTCATAGGGACATAATACTATTATGTCTTGATATTTTTTGTTTCTCACATATCATTATTGATTGCTATAGTTGAACAAAATGTAACTTTTTTATCAGAAAAAAATAAATTATTTAATCTAGAGTTTGATTAAATTCTCTAAGGGCAACCGATGAACCAACTTGCCAAGCGCGATCGACATATTGAGTAATAATTTCTCTGACAGAAAAATCGGGAAAAATAAGACTGGTATTACTTTCTATATAGCTATTATCTCTAAAAAGATAGATGTTTAATTCATTGATTTTGTAAATCCAGACTTCAGGAATTTTCAAAGTAATATAATTTTCAATATTAGTAAAAGAAGTAACATCAATTTCTATTGCTAAATCCGGTGGTGGATCGATACTCATATCTAGTTTACGTTTTCCAAGTATTGCTTTATAATTATCAATATAAAAACAAGCATCGGTTTCTAATCCTGGTCTTTTCCCATACTTTAAAGTTATCGGGTGAAAGCTTTGCCAATCTTTTTCTTGATAGCGCAATAGTGCTTTAATTAGATCCGATATTACGTCTATTTCTTTGGCGTGTTCGAGCAAAGGACTCATTAGAAAAATATGGTTATCTCGGAAACGAATACGGGGAATTGAGCGATCGCCCAATTGTTTTAAAAGTTGTTCATAATCAGCTACAGTCCCAGGAAATTTCAGGATTGTTCCTGCCGGAAGATCGATTTTTTCTTGAGTTATTGTCGGCAACATTTTTGGGATATTTAATGTTAGATAATGATTTACAATTTAAGTTACCCACTCATAAAATTCAATACTTTCTGGGGGACAATCACAGCAACTTTTACATTTTTTTCCTGACATAAGACGAATTCTTTTTTTACGAATTAATTTGTCTAGTAAAGGGCGTAAAGCATCAGCTTCTATGCGAAAATGAAGGGCTAATTCTGCTAAAGATGCCTTTTGATATTTTTTCAGGTAAGTTTGAATGTCGGTTAGAATCATGGCATTAATGAAAAACTTTATTAATTATTCTTCTTTAATTATATATATGTCTGTTTATAATGGCTTAAACTATTAACTAAAAAAAAGATTAAGATCACGAGACATAAACTGTTTCCTCTAAAATACGTTCTCGAATCTGGGGTTTTATATCTTCCTTGATCACTAAATCAATTTTTCGCTCAAATAAATCTTCCAGTAAAAATTTTAAGTCCATATAATTATCAAAAGTTACATCTCCTTGAAATTCTACCAATAAATCTAAATCACTATTATCTTTCGCTTCTCCTCTCACAAAAGAACCAAATACTCCTAAAGTTTTGACTTTATATTTTAATTTTAAATTCTCCATATTGATTTTTAAAGTATCAGAAACTTGTTGAAAATCAGATTTATTGGTTGTCATATTTATTATCAATAGATATTCTTATAATTGTTTAAAGTTGATTTTGATATTTTACGAGTTAAACTTTAATTTCCCGTATCATAGCCAGTCCTTGTATCATTTTGATAGTAACATAGTTGGTTGTTATACCAGTTTACTAAAGTAGGGGTTAACGGCCGTTGACCACTACAACCTTAACATCTGTAGTCTCAGTTGATGAACATGGTATTAGTTGATAAATAGTTAACTGGTTGAAGATGATACAATTAAGAGACACTTTAGATTACAAAACGAATGAGATGACTCTAGTATCCAATGAACAAGCAGTAATTATCAGAACAGAAAGAGGATTAACAATTGCAGGGACACGCATCACTTTGTATGATGTAATGGATTATTTAAAAGAGGAGTACCCACAAAAGTTTATCGGTACTATGCTTAGTATTACAGATAAACAGTTAATTGCTGCGCTATCATATATTGATGCTCATCGTGTTGAGGTTGAAACAGAATACCAAAATGTTCTTAAAGAAGCTGAAGAACTGCAACAATATTATAAGCAAGAAAATCACAATTTAATCACTAAAATTACGACAAAACCTCCAGAACCAGGGACAGAAGAAATTAGAGCCAAACTGATAGCAGAAAGAGCTAAGTTTGAATCACAAACATGAACATTTTAGTTGATCATAATTTGCGTGGCCATTCTGTTATTTTAGCAGGTAGCTTGGTTGCTAGTGGTTGGCTTGACTTAATTTCTATTCGCTTTATTCTCTTTGAAGAAGTCGGTTTAAAAGACGATAGTAGCGATCGCATTTTTTGGCAATATGCTCAAGCTAATAAAATGCTTCTGCTGACTGCTAACCGAAGTATGAAAGGGAAAGATTCTTTAGAACAAGTAATGCGCGAAGAAAATACTTCAACATCCCTACCTGTCATCACTATAGCAAATATAAACCGGTTACTTATTGAGCCAAACTATCGACAGCGTTGCGTTAATCGTTTGGTTGAAATCATTGTTGATATTGATTATTATCGAGGTGCAAGACGGATTTTTATCCCATAATTACCATAGTTTAGAGCTAATATCGCAACATAAAATGAGCATATTTTTGAGCTACTACATAAAGTTGAAAATAGCTAAAAAAATGGTGGGTTGCGACGGATTTTTAGTTCTTTAAATATTGTCTAAAAATTCTTACCATCTAACCCACCCTACCGTTATTTACGATCGCCCACTAATTTAAACTTCTGAATTTTGAGTTGCCATTTCTGGGTGCATTACAGGTTTTTGGGTTCTGCTACCAACAGGTTTCGCTGACTTCATCATCATTAAAGTTCCTGCTACCACCACCACAGAACCAATGATCCAACTAATAGAAAATACAGGATGTTCTGCTAAAGTAAATACTTGATAGAACACAGTGGCAACAATATAAGCTAACCCTGTGGTCCATAACGCAACAAATAACGTCCAACCAGCATTAGTTTCTCGATAAACCGCAGCAGTAGCTGAAACACAAGGGAAATAAAGCAAGACAAACAGTAAATAAGCAAACGCCCCAACTTTACCGTTAAACCGCTTCACCATCGCCCCAAACGTACCTAACTGTACTTCTTGTTCCTCGGCCGCTGTTTCCACACTGCTAGTGTCCCCCACATTTAAACCTAACGGATCTAACAATTGATTGGGTAAATCTGATAAATTAGCAGGAATACTAGCAAACGCTTCACCAATACCTCCCCAGAAACTAAAACCTTCTTCTTCTACCGCTTCCGGGTTATCTTGCTTAGCTAATTGTCCATAAATGGAGTCCAATGTTCCCACCATCGCTTCTTTCGCAAAGATACCTGTAAAAATGCCCACCGTTGCTGGCCAGTTATCTTGTTCCAGTCCCATAGGTGCAAAAACAGGAGTCACCGCACGACTGGTACTACTCAAAACAGATCGCTCACTGTCTTGGTTACCAAAAGAACCATCCATACCGATGGAGTTTAATAGTCCTAAAATCATCACCATTAAAACAATGACTCGGCCTGCTTTCCATAAAAAGGCTTTTAACCGTTCCCAAGTACGAATAAAAACCCCTTTCATACGTGGTAAATGATAAGGGGGTAACTCCATCACAAAATGACTAACTTCCCCTTTCAAGATGGTACTTTTCATAACCATTCCTGTGAAAATAGCAGCCACAATACCTAATAAATAGAGTCCAAAAACGATATTTTGTCCGCCAATAGGGAAAAACGCAGCAGCAAACAACGCATAGACTGGAAGTCTTGCACCACAAGACATAAACGGGTTCATCATAATAGTCATCAGACGATCCCGAGAATTTTCTAATGTGCGTGTCGCCATAATAGCTGGCACATTACAACCAAATCCCACTAACATAGGTACAAAGGACTTTCCTGGTAAACCCACAAACCTCATTAAACGATCCATAACAAAGGCTGCTCTAGCCATGTACCCAGAATCTTCTAAAATAGAGAGGAAAAGGAACATAAAGCCAATTACAGGAATAAAGGTAGCTACTGTTTGAATACCACCGCCGGCACCATCAGCTAATAATGCAATTAACCATCCTGGTGTACCAATACTATCTAATAAATTAGCAAAACCATCTACAAATATAGTTCCTGCTGCAATATCAAAAAAGTCAATAAAAGCAGCACTGACATTAATAGTAAACAGGAACATAATATACATAACCGCCAGGAAAATAGGAATTCCTAACCAACGGTTCAAAACTATTTGATCCAAGCGATCAGACGCAGTATTACTAACTTCTCCTCTACGTTCCGTGGCCCCTTGGGTAACTTGTCGAATAAACCCATAACGACTGTCAGCAATAATAATATCAATATCTTCCCCCAAAACTTGATGAATTTGACGGCGATGTTTCACCACGATTTTTAATAATTCATCACCTTGTAATTCTGGGGCAACTCTATCTTCATATTCCAAAAGATTTAAAGCTGTCCAACGGGGTTCTACAACTCTATTAGTAGTATTTTCAGTAATATAGGGAACTAACTCCCCTAAAGCCTCTTCAATGACCGCAGGATAAGCCACATAACTGGCAGTATGATGGAGATCGGACACCATTGCACCAACAATATGTAAGAGATCCTGTACCCCATCTTCATTAGCTGCGTTCATGGGGATGACATGACACCCTAACCGTTCCCGTAACATCTCTGCATTGATAGAAATACCGCGATCGCTGGCCACATCCATCATATTCAGAGCAATAACCATGGGTAACCTCATTTCCATCACTTGGGTGGTTAAATAGAGGTTACGTTCTAAGTTAGACGCATCAACAATATTAATAACCAGATCCGCTTCTCCTGATAACAGGTAATCTCTGGCCACCAGTTCGTCCATTCCTGTGTCCGTATCTTCCACATCCAAAGAATAAACCCCCGGCAAGTCTACCAGGGTCATTTCTTGGTTTTGATAGCGAAACTTGCCTTCTTTACGGTCTACAGTGACTCCAGGCCAGTTTCCTGTGCGTTGGTTTGCCCCGGTTAGGGCGTTAAAAAGGGTCGTTTTCCCACAATTGGGATTACCAATGAGGGCAATAATAGGTTTTAGCATTTTTCTTGAAAATTAAACGTGAAAACTGTAATTTTTCAACGCATTTAGAGTTTTTCTACTACTAAAGCGTCTGCTTCTTCTTTACGAAGACTGAGATGAAAGTCTCTAATGAGAATTTCTACGGGATCGCCTAAAGGTGCAACCCGAATGATGGTAAACTCAACACCAGGGGTCAGGCCCATAGATAAGAGTTTTTTCTTGTAACCGCGCACGACTTGGTTGTAGCCAACCACTTTGCCTTTCGTGCCTTCGGGCATTTCTCGCAACAAGATTTGGGTTTCAGTGTTCATGGTGTTTCTTTGCTTAATGGGTTCATTGCTGACTAAAATTTTCTGCGCCATCCCTGCACCCACTCCGATACGATTATCTTGAATGGCTACAAGTACGGAACCACTGGGTTGCGCGCTAATAACTTTAACTTGGATACCAGGGGTGAGTCCCATGCCTAATAGTCGATTTATTCCCCCATTCCCTACAAAACCGACGATCCAGACCGATTGTCCGACATGGGTTTGTGCAAGGGGATAATGCTCACTATTATTCAATTTTTCTGTTGATTGCTCGTTTTCTGTTTGAGTCTCATTAGAATCGCTGAAAAAGTCAAAACTCCATCCTTTTCTCCGACGACGGGGAGGATCAGCATTGTCATCAACTTTCCAATCCATATTCACCTCTTTTGCAATAAGACTTTAGAAACATTTTTGTTTTTTAACTTGCTCTTAATTTAAGTTTTCGAGAAAAGGAATAATTTTCCTAAATAAATCAAGAATTTGCCAGTTAATTAACTAAAGGTTATGGAGAGTAATTGAGAAAAATTTCTAATTAATCTACCTTTATTTTAGAGCGATTGGTTGAGATGGAATACAGCATTGAATTAAGAAAACATTAAGAACTAACGCTTATAGACTGCATAAACAAGAGTTATCTCATTAATACTGCTACATCTTCTTGCTATAGATTAGCAGTAGTTTTTTGAGAGTTCCCTAAAGAAAACTTTAAAGAAACCTGAGTTCTGTGTTAGGAGTAGGGAGTTCGTATTTTCAGGGCATAATAACAGTTTAAGTCTCATAAATGAGGTTATTTTGTCTATATATAACTTTATAACAATCTCAAAGGCATTTAGGACATTTTTTCCAACTCAAACCTAATATAACCAAGGTTTTTACCTCCTATCTTACCCTTCTGGGAGGGGTTAGGAGTGGGTTTCCCCCTAGCTCCTGCTATAAATAATCAGCAAAAGATCGATAAAATCTAGAACCAACCCTTGACACTTATTGCAAATTATTCTAAATTATACTTTAAGAAATTACTGCAAATAAGTTTCAATAAGGCAGGGAAAAAACATGAGTAAGATCGGTTTATTTTACGGCACAGAAACAGGTAAAACTGAAACCGCAGCAGAGATGATTCAATCTGAACTGGGAGGAGATGATGTAGCGGCACTCATCGATATTTCTGATTGCGAGGCCACGGACTTGGAGAAGTACGATTGTCTAATTATCGGTTGTCCTACCTGGAATATGGGAGACTTACAAAGTGACTGGGAAGGCATTTTCGATGATTTAGACAGCATTGATTTTAGTGGTAAAAAAGTAGCTTATTTTGGCACAGGAGATCAAATCGGTTATGCTGATAATTTCCAGGATGCGATGGGTATGCTGGAAGAAAAAATTAGTGGCCAGGGAGGCAAAACCATCGGTCATTGGTCTGCTGAGGGTTATGAACATAATGAGTCAAAAGCTGTCAAAGATGGTAAGTTTGTTGGTTTAGCTCTCGATGAAGACAATGAGTCAGACTTAAGCGAAGATCGCATTAAAACCTGGGTCGCTCAAATCAAAACAGAATTCGGCATTTAATTGTTCAATATTTAAGAAATTTACCTCTTTTTTCTGAAATCCAATCCACTTCCTTGATAATTCCCCTGTTACGCTAAAATTTGAGCCATAACAGGGGAATTTTTTTACTTAACTGAGTTCAAGCAACAATAATTCATCGATAACTGACAACAAGTCTGAAGTCTCAAACCCCTATTATCTCGTTGACAAAATAACAACTCCGAACTCCGAACTCCGAACTCCGAACTCAAGTTATT
>NZ_JASJEB010000085.1 GCF_030064895.1 Crocosphaera sp.
TTTAATCATTAAATAATCAATAGTTAGTAATAGATAAAAATTACAGACTGTTATTGGGGTCAAATCTCCATATTCCTTATTATATAAGGCTTTCAGGCTTGTTCTCAATTCTCTCATGAATAATGCAGGTTAAGTAACCTGAGTTCGGAGTTCGGAGTTGGATTTTTTTCAAGGAAAGAATCAGTGTTTGAGACTTCTGATTTTGACCAAACATTGAACATCTTTCATTTTGGTTTCAAGCCTCTCCCTTTAGGGAGAAAGAAGTTTGGGAGAGGTTTCAAGCCTACTTCCAAACGAAATTTTATTATGTCCTCATCGTTTCTTATTTCTGAGATATCATTACTTATTACAATAAATGTATGATTCCATTTGTAAATTCATCGCTGCCCAATTCCCTGAAGATATGGCAAGATGGTTATTAGGAAAACCCATCCCCTTAACTGAGTTAAAGCCATCAGAACTATCTTTAGAACCCATTCGCGCTGATAGTTTAATCTTTTTGCAATCGGAGGATTTAATTTTACATATTGAGTTCCAAACTCAACCAGATAAAGCTATTCCTTTTAGGATGTTAGATTATCGCATCAGAGGTTATCGTCTTTATCCACAAAAAGAGATGATTCAAGTGGTAATTTATTTAAGAGAGAATTCTTCAGAATTAACTCAACAAACCGTCTTTGAATTAAGCAAAACACGCCATGAATTCGATGTTATTCGCTTATGGGAGGTTCCTACAGACATTTTATTACAGTCTAAAGGATTATTACCTTTTGCTGTTTTAGGTCAAAGTAAAAATAGAGAAAATATTCTCAGACAGATTAGCCAACAAATTGAGGATATTCCTGATAAAAGAGAAAAAAGCAATCTTGCTGCTTCTACTTCTATCTTAGCTGGTTTAGTATTAAGTAAGGACATCATTCAACGTTTACTAAAGGAGGACATCATGAAAGAATCTGTTATTTACCAAGACATTGAAGAAAAAGGAAAGGAAAAAGGAAGACAGGAAGGAGAAGCTAACCTCATTATACGTCAACTAGATCGTCGTTTTGGTCAACTTTCTACAGATTTACTAACTCAAATTAGAGGTTTATCTGTTGAAAACTTAGAAGATTTAGGAGAAGCTTTATTAGACTTTAAAAGCGAGAACGATTTAACACAATGGTTGTCTAATGTCTTAAAAAGTGCTGAATAAAATAACATCAAAAATCTGTTTTATCAGGTGGGCAAAAATTACGATTTTATAAAACAAATAAATATCTAATTTGCCCACCCTAATTTTTTACTATTTTTGGTAATGCTATAATATAGTTACTTAAGGAAACAGGGAAACAGTCATGGTACAAATACCATCTCAATCTAACCTAAAAAAATTATATGAAATAGACGATTATCTTTGGATAGAAAAAACCATTAAACTCTTACAAGAAAAAAAATTTAATGAGTTAGATATAGAAAATTTAATTGAGGAATTAGAAGATTTGGGTAGAGAGAGAAAAAACAAAGTAGAAAGTTTACTAAGACAGATCATAGTTCATCTTTTGTTGTTAGAATATTGGTCAAAAGAATATCAATATAACTCTGCTCATTGGAAAGCAGAGATTACTGAATTTAGATTTCAAATAAATGGTATTTTAACCAAAAACTTACAAAATTTTTTAGCTAATAGACTTGAATTAATTTATCAAAATAGTCTTAAATATACTAAAAGAAAAACTGAACTTAATACCTTTCCTCAAAAATGTCCTTATAGTCTAGAACAATTATTAGATGAAGATTGGTTCCCGACAAAATTATAAATTGTTAATTTTCATTCTTTTTTAATCCTGAAATTGCGTGTAATTTTACAGATTTATTAGAATCATTGGATAGTTTTTTGAGACAATTTATAGCTGTTTCATTTCCTAATTCTCCGAAAGTAACTGCCATCTTCTGCTTGATCTTTGTTTCTTGACTAATAGGGTTATTTGATAATAAAAATTCTTCTAAAATTTCACTGCTTTGATGTCTAAATATTTCACTTTTTGTAGTTGCTAATAAATCAATTATTATCTGACAAAATTCTATATCTTCAGTAAATAATGCTTGTTTTAAATAAATTAATGCTTGAGATGATTCTGTCCAACTCAAAGCTTTAATTACTGCTTTTTTTAGTTCTATAGGAGTTGTTTTTTTCTGGAGAACTATAGATAATTCTTCTATTGCTTCATCTGTTTCAATTTTTCCTAAAGCTAGGGCTGTTTCTTGACAAATTTCTAAATTTATGTCATAAAGTAAAGGCTTTAAATGGGTAACAATATCAAATTCTGTTGTTAATTGTGACTGCATTCCTAAAACGATAATAGCTTCTTTACGAACCCCAGAAACAGGATCATTTAACCTATTAATAAAGATAGGAATCAGTCGTTTTTGATGAAAACTACCCAAACATTCTAAAGCGATCGCCCTAATTTCTGGGTCAGGATCATTAACAACTTCTAACAAAGGTTTAATGGTATCTGAATGACGAATTTGTGCTAATGCTTTAACAGCTAATAATCTAGAAGATTCATGCCTTTGTAGTAACATTTCTAGGCTTTCAATAGCAGAAATACCCATTTTTGTCAACCCTTCTGCTAGGATATTTAATAAGTCTTCTTCCTCTATTGTTTGTAATAATTGAGTAAAAGAAATAATAACTTTCAGATCATTAAATTCTGACAAAATACGAGCAACAAACCAACGATATTCAACCTCAATATTCTCATCTTCTAAGATAATTAATAAAGGTTCTATTATTTTTTCCCCAAGTTTAGGAAATAATTTAGACACATCCCAACGCTGCTGAAAATCTCCTGATTCTAACAAGAATATTCCTAGTTTTATCAGTTCAAAATCATCAGTTTTTTTTTGATAAATTGCTGTTTTAAATTGTTGAATAGCTTGATCATTATCCATAGATTTAAGCCCTTAATCTATAACAGTAATATTGAGTTCATAATTAACAATTTCCTGGCTTTTTGAAACAACAGTGAATTCATAATAACCGCTTTCAATTAGTTCTCCAGACCATTGATGATTTGTAGAATCTTCTAACATATTATTTCTTCCCGTAGGTGAATAAACAGAAAGAAGTAAATTGCGATCTCCTTCTAATTTCACCTCAATTCTTTGGTTCGCTTTTAAGTTAGCAACATAAGCATTTCCTTCACCTGACTCTAATTTTTTAAGACGTTGAATAGCCCCATTTTGCTCTAATTCAATTCCTAATCTTTCGTAACTATCACCTTCTTGTAAAGAAGCTATGGTATCTGCAATCATAGCATTCCAAATTTGACCAATAGGTTCGTCAATAAAATCCTCATTTTCTTGTTCAGGAAAAGCAGCAAAAAAACGCCCATCAACCAAATCATACAAAGCACGACTACTTAAAAATAAACGATTAGCTCTTTGCTTCCAAACCCTTCTTTGACTCCGAGTATAACTGCCAATATTTTCTAATGATTCTGAACTCAAAGACTCAACACCCTCTAATACCTGAATAGCGGTTTCATCCCATCTATCACGCCAATTAATATCGTCTTTACCATTGCTCAAAATCTTGTCTCTTTGCTCAGGATATTTATCCCAAAAAAGTTCATCAACTACCCCAACAAACCAACTATGATCTAATCCCAATTGACGACGACGAGTGCGTATTTCTGTTTTCCGTTCTAACTCTTTATCGCTAATATTAGGGTTTGAAGATTCCTCCGACAAGACCTCTGTAGGTTGGCTATCTTCTTGAGTATTAAGGATTTGAGAAATCCATAATTTCCCTGCCCACCATCCCATTGTCCCTGAGCCTAAAATTAGCATCAAAAGTAAAAACAACTTACCTAAACAGCCAGTAATAGGACTATTTTTGCGGTTGGTTACTGTCATATTTTGTTCGGTTTTTTGCCTAGAAGAAACGATCACTTTTGTTGGAGAAGTTTGAGGCATTATAGCAGACTTCACCACTTGGGTGGGAGGGGTAAGAGGTTGAGAAGAAGATTGGGTGAGTAGTGCTATGATTTCTTGCGCCGAAGAATAGCGATCGCCTGGATTTTTGGCCAACATTTTTGCTAGAATCTGGCTAAAATCAGAACTAATGGGCAACTCTGAGGAAAACATACCGCTTAAATTGTCACTTTCTTGTAACTGTAATGGTTCTTTTCCAGTTAATAAAGTGTAAGCAGTGGCTGCTAACCCATATAAATCACTATTGGCTGTGACGATCCCTTGTTCGATTTGTTCCTTGGGTGCATATCCAGGTTCACCCACTTGTATAATTTTAGTGGTTAATAATTCTGGGTGTTTAAAATAGGTATTGGCAATAGTTGATAACTGTTTAACACTGCCAAAATCGATTAAAATGGGTAGATTATCTGTTTGACGACATATAATATTATCAGGGGTAATGTCCCTATGAATAATTCCCGTTTCGTGGAGATAATGAAGAACGGGTAAAACTTCTAATAAAAATCGTTTAATTGCTGTTTCTGTAAACAGTTTTCCTGTTTTTAATCCTTGTTCTAATTGTTGACGATAGGTTAATCCTTCCACATAGTCTTGTACCAAAAAGAGTTTAATTGTATTTTCCTGTTGGCAAGAAAATAGTTCCCGAAAACTAGGTATTTGAGGATGCTCTAAAGTATAAAGAATTTGTGCTTTGCGCTGAAATAATTCTTCTGTTTTTTTTAGGGCTAAAACATCATGGACATCGGGAGCAAATTCCTGGAGAACACAACGATCATTAAAACGATGACTATCTCCAGCTAAATAAGTTCTTCCTAGTTTCCCTTGACCGAGTTGACGTAGAATCAGAAAACGGTCATTGACCATAGTTTGAGGTTGTAACCCAGTATTCATAGCAAAACTCAAAAATTTTTACCTAAATATTTATTAATTGCTATAATTATAGGCAATGTCTGGGCTTTAAAGTTGTCAATGCTATGCTTTCTCATCATACTCAGGTTAAGATGTCTTTTAAACGTGGAGAAGGGGAAGTTGGAGCAGGTCGTTGGGATTGTATCTCTACTTGATTGGGAACAAACATAAACGTCTTTTCGGCGATCCAAAAGGTTTGTCCATCAATGGCGCAAGCTCCTCCTGCCATCCAGTCAACGACCCGTTGTGCTTTATCTGTGCTTAATTGATCCAAGACTAAAATAACTACTTTTCTAGCTTGCAAAAGTTGCAAAGCTTCACGGGTTTCTTCAACTACCTTGATGTTTTTGACAACAACCTCTGATTGAAGGTTCTGGTCAGCAGACCAATCAAATCTAGGAATACGACTCATTGATTTTTCTTTCATAAGAAAGCTATAAAAATGATTAATACTATCGATTAAAATTATTAATCGGTCACTTTATCTAAGGATGTTAATAGATGGTTTCCATTTGAAAAAATAGATCATTAATAAGTAGATGATTTAAAAGGGGTTTATTAAAAGATACCACTGCTAGTATATCTGAATTACAAGAGTGATTAAGTAATATAAGTAACATTTTGTCTTAAAATTTAAGTTTTAAGGGAATCCTGGCTAAAAGCTTAAGGAGCAATACCATCAGCTTATGGTGTTATTCCAGAACTATTAGGAGCAAACTCCTTCTAATAGTCACATTTAGTCAGATTCTAACAATTATTTCTAATTTTTATATGCACCTCCTTAACACACACGTAATTTAAAGAAATTTAATAATTTTGTTTTATAGCAGGCAAATCTCCCTGTAATCCCTTCTATGGAAGTTAACACATTTTTAAAAGGCAGATCATTAAATAAGTATAAAGCTTGTTTGAGTCCCATCTTGCCAAATAGTGAAGAAGTCATAGTTCCTCAACTCCCTAAAAATGATATGGTTTAGCACCCACAAAAAAATCTTTAGGTAAGAAAAATTAATTTTAATTTTTCTAGAGAGTTATGGTTTCAAGAGTTTTCAGTTAATACGAGAAAAACTATTAGTTTATTACCATAAATGTGAGAGAAGAGTAAATATACCGATAGCAGGACATCATGCAAAGTTTTAATACAATTATGTTCCGAAAGCTCATAAATACGATATTATCGGAGTAATAAGAATATCTATAAACACTGAAGACTTTAACTTAACAATTTAATATTCAAAAAAAAGTTTAATAGGAAGACAGGAGGAAATAGTATGACTGTAGAACATCGCTGTCCCTTGTGTAACTCACCCCTTTGGCCTCATGTAAGGAGTGGACATCTGACCTGGTTTTGCCGACACTGTGAACAAGAAGTACCCTACAGTGTTGAAGAAAACCAATCCGAGAGGGTTGAAAGTTATGGCACAAAATTGACACCTCAAACACCTCAGCTATCAACACCTCCAGTTCCTCAAACTTTCAGCCTTAAAGAAATTTTACAAACTACGATCAACGGGATCGCTCAATTTTTGCAAGCGGATCGAGTTGTCATCGCCCAAATGATGCCATCGGGAGAGATGACAGTAGTAGAAGAATGGAGGCAACGACCTTGGAAAACCTTGCTTCATTGTCACATCAGTCACTTTGTCAGCTTAGCGAATCTTCAAGCTTGGCAACAAGGGGACATAGAGGCGATCGCAGATGTGAGTCAACCAGACCCGCAAACTTCGACCATGATGGCTTTGGATAGCCTTTTTGATGTTAAAGCCAAAATTATTGTTCCCATTCGTCAACGAGACCCTCAAGCAAAGCCTATGCATGGTTCAAGTCACTCTAGTCATAGTAGTAAAAAGACTCACAGTTTGTGGGGACTGATTATGGTCCATCAATGTTCGAGTCCCCGTCAATGGACTTCTTCAGAACTGGGTTTTTTGTCGTTATTATCCACTCAATTAATTATTTCTATCCAACAAGACCACTTTTATCAACATCTAAATCAAATTAATCAAAAATTAGAAGAAATTTCTTTTCAAGATCGTTTAACTCAGATACCTAACCGTCATTATTTTGAACATTATTTTAACCAAGAATGGCGACGTATGGCCAGAGAGAAACAACCCCTTTCTTTAATCTTATGCGATGTAGATTTTTTTAAAGCTTATAACGATACTTTTGGCCATGTTCAAGGTGATCGCTGTTTACAAGAATTAGCTCATACCCTTAAATATACTTTAAACCGTCCAGGAGATATGGTTTCCCGTTATGGAGGGGAAAAATTTGTTATTATTTTACCCAATACTAAAGTGTCAGGGGCGGTTCATGTTGCGGAACAAATACGAACGGCTATTCAACAGTTAAAAATGCCGGCAGCGACAGAGCAAGTAAATAAATACGTCACCATTAGTTTAGGTGTTTCTACTGTTATTCCCTCGCCACAAACATCAGCGAGACAATTATTAAATGATGCAGATAAAGCTTTATATAAAGCTAAAGAAAAAGGACGGGATCAAGTATTTTTTCGAGGACAAGAACAATTCAATCCCTCTCCTCAATTAAATCACCATCAACCTACCTTAATGACTGCGCCTGTAATAGAATAGATAATATCAAACCGATGGATCTTTTAAAAGATTATGTTGCCTATTTTTTTAGTCAAGGCATTACAGATACTAAAGAGAATATCATAAAATTACAACAATAGTTCAATAATAACCATGTATAATCTATTTCCATCCATAATTTAACCGAAGTAAATGAACATTTATTATCGCAATTATTTTCAGTAATTATTATTGATAATCATCTCAAAAAACACATAATTGAAAATTTGTTTAAAAAATTACACAAATACCCTGCTCTCCAAGAAACTCCTATTATTGCCTTGAGTAAAAAAGCAGGAAATGGAATTCCTTGGTTAGAGAGAAAATTAAAATTAGAAGATTATGTTTTAAACCCTTTTAATGAAGATCAATTAGTTGACTATTGAAAGAATTTATAATCTACACATCCAGCTTTAGCAAAAAGCGATATTTATTGATTTTCTCGCTAATAAAATAAGATATTGTAGATTAGTTTTTAGCAGGAATATATTTAGCTAACTTAGCAGCAAGATTAGCAAAAGGCATACTTTGTAACCAAACCTTACCCGGGCCAGTTAACTTAGCCAAAAATAAACCTTCTCCACTAAATAAAACATTTTTTATCCCTTTAACAGATTCAATTTCAAAATTAACTGTGGGTTCAAATAAAGCAATATGGCCAGGATCAACCAAAAGTACTTCTTGGGGTTTTAAATCATAGCTTTGCATTTCTCCTGGAATTTCTAAAAATGCCTTTCCCGGTCCGGTTATTTTTTGTAAAATAAACCCTTCCCCTCCAAATAAACCAGCACCCAATTTTTTGCGAAAATGTAACTCTATTTCCACAGTTTCTTCAGCACACATAAAGGCATCTCTTTGACAAATTAAACTCTGTCCAGGTGTTAATTGAAAATCTAAAATTGTCCCAGGAACCTCCATTGTAAAAGCAACCATTCCCTGACCGGAATTACAATTATAACTGGTCATAAATAAAGACTCTCCAGCTAATGCCCTGCCAATACCAGCCATTAGCCCACCTCTGGTGTTTGTCTTCATTTCTATGTCTCCTTTCATCCAGGCCATACCACCAGACTCGGTAAAAATTGACTCTCCCATCATCAGATGAGTTTCTAAAATTTGCATTACGGTTCCGTGAATTTTGTACTGCATTGATCGTTAAATAAATCGACTTCATTCTCTGTATAGTATGAGATTAAATACTTCTATATAGGAGGATATTTAAGGAGAATTTAATATTTACTTACCTTGACTGATAATGTACTTATTGAAAAATATATAGTGTTTTTCGGACTCATGAAGTACACCTAATATCGCCCCTCCGAACTCCTAAAACTAGAAAACTGTGTACCTCACAAGTATGAGAATTGTTATACCCTCTTTTAAAGAATTGTTATATAATAGATTATTAATAACCTTTTCTTGGATAAGCGAAAGTTACCAAGAAAAATTTTATTTATGATAGATTAAATGATGAACTTTTTAAAACAAACCCTTGCCAGTATTATAGGAACTCTAGCAGGATTATTTTTATTTGTGTCCTTAGGTGTTAGCAGTTTAGTTATATTATTGATTACTGTAGCGAGTGTAGACACAGAACCCACAATTAAAGATAAATCAGTATTAGTATTTGATCTTTCTACAGAGATTCGAGATCGAGAACCCATCGTTAATATAAGGGAAATATTATCAGATAGGGAGCGTTCAGTATTAACCTTAAGTCAGGTTATCAAAAACATTGAAAAAGCCAGTAAAGATAATCGCATTAAAGCTATTTTTTTGGATGGAAGTAACGCCAGTGGTGGCAGTGGTTATGCCAGTTTTGCTGAGATACGAGAAGCCCTAATAAAATTCAAAGAAAGTGGTAAAAAAATTATTGCTTATGATGTTAACATAAGTGAGCAAGAATATTATTTAACCTCATTAGCTGACACCTTAATAATTCATCCTTTGGGGTTAATGGAATTAAATGGAATAGGTACAGAACCTTTATTTTGGACAGGGGCATTTAATAAATATGGAATTGGGGTTCAAGTAGTAAGAGTAGGAGATTATAAATCAGCAGTCGAACCTTATACAAGAACTCAACTCAGTCCAGAAAATCGGCAACAATTAGAATTTTTACTTGGTAGTATTTGGAATAATTATATTCAAAAAGTTGGCGAAAGTCGTCAAATAAAATCTGACGATTTACAAAAAATTGCCGATAATCAGGGTATTTTATATCCCCAAGAAGCACAAGAACTAAAATTAATTGATAAAGTTGCACATAGAGATAACGCAATTTCAATTTTACAAGAAATTACAGAAAATAAAGAAGAGTTAAGACAAGTTTCATTTAATCGTTATACAAATATCCCAGTTACAGGGATAGAAAATAATAGTTCTAATAATAAAATTGCTGTTGTTTATTTAGAAGGTTCTATTGTTGATGGAGTAGGAACCAGAGAACAAATAGGAGGAAGTCGCTTTGCTAAAATATTACGTAAAATTAGAGAAGATGAGCAAATCAAAGCAGTAGTGATTCGCATCAATAGTCCTGGAGGAAGTGCGACGGGATCGGATATTATTTTACGGGAAATTCAATTAATTCAAGAGACAAAACCTGTGATTATTTCTATGGGTAATGTAGCAGCATCTGGAGGGTATTGGATCGCTACAGGAGGAGAACACATTTTTGCTCAACCCAACACCATTACTGGTTCAATTGGAGTATTTGGACTTTTATTTAATATCCAAGAAATTTCCAACAATAATGGCATTACTTGGGATGTTGTAAAAACAGCAAATTTTGCCGATTTAGGAACAGCAACACGACCAAAAACTGAGCAAGAATTAGCCATTTACCAAAAATCAGTTAACCGTGTTTATGACTTCTTTTTAGAAAAAGTTGCCACATCTCGTAATCTAAGTAAAGAGAAAGTTGCTAGTATTGCACAAGGTAGAGTCTGGTCGGGAAAAACAGCAAAAAGTATAGGATTAGTCGATAGTTTTGGAGGTTTGAATGCTGCGATACAATACGCAGCCGAAAAAGCAGAATTAGGGAAAGATTGGGAAATTAAATCTCATCCTAGTTCCCAAGGATTTCCTAATTTATTTATTAATAATACTTTAGACGAAGGGATAACCATAGTCAATAATTCTGTCGATCCTTTAACCCAAGAATTTTTGAAATTTCAAGAAGAATTAAAAGTTATTCAAAACTTTAACGACCCTCGAGGGGTTTATTCTATTCTTCCTTTTAATTGGCAATTACGGTAAGAGAATACAGACATAAAATCCCCCCAAAACCTTTTATAAAAGGGGGCAGACAAAAGGCAGAATACAGGAGGCAAAGATAGGGTGTATCTGAAAAATATTCATTTATATGCTTTTCGTAATTATCATGAACAAACTCTTAATTTGCAGTCACAAAAGACAATTTTGTTAGGAAATAATGCTCAAGGAAAATCCAATTTACTCGAAGCAGTAGAACTCTTAGCAACCTTAAAAAGTCATCGAACAAACCGTGATCGCGATCTTATTTTAGAAGGAGAAAAAACAGGACAAATTTTAGGAATAGTGGAACGAAACTACGGGGAGTCCCAACTAGGAATAACTTTTCGTTCCCGAGGAAGACGTAGTTTAATGTTAAATCATGAAAACTTACGCCGTCATCTAGAATTTTTAGGCCATATTAACGCAGTAGAATTCTCTTGTTTAGACCTAGAATTAGTAAGAGGTTCACCGGAAACCCGTCGCAGTTGGTTAGATACCCTTTTAATCCAACTTGAACCCGTTTATGCTAGTATTATTCATCAATATAATAAAGTTTTACGACAACGAAATGCCTTATTAAAAGTAATTCGTAAGACAGTAGAAGAACAATCCATAACTAATAATTTATCAGCAGAAATGTCCCAATTAAAATTATGGGACCAACAGTTAGCAGAAGCAGGAACCAGAGTCACTCGAAGACGAAGTCGAGTTATTAAAAGAATAACCCCTTTAGCACAAAATTGGCATAAAGAAATTAGTAACGGCACAGAAAATTTAGAGATTAATTATTTACCTAATATTTCAATTGATAGCGAAGAACCCCAACAAGTACAACAAGCTTTTTTAGATAAAATAGAACAGCGTCGTATAGCTGAACAACAACTTGCTACCAGCGTTGTTGGACCCCATCGAGACGATGTAGAATTTAACATCAATCATACTCCGGCTAAGTCTTACGGGTCCCAGGGACAACAAAGAACCCTTGTTTTAGCCATCAAATTAGCCGAATTACAATTAATTGAAGATGTCATAGGAGAACCCCCTTTATTACTATTAGACGACGTTTTAGCCGAACTCGACCCCAACCGACAAAACCAACTATTAGAGGTGATTCAAGGACGGTTTCAAACCATAATCACCACCACCTATTTACACTCTTTTGATACACAATGGTTAAAATCATCTCAAATCATGAAAGTTGAAGGGGGAAAACTTTTTCAAATGTAAGCAAAAAACTACTTAGTTAAAAATGTAGTTTAAAATTATAATTGATAAAATTGATGAACATTTTTCGCTGCACGATGTAATAGAGAATGTCGATAAACTAAAGATTTCAAGTCTTTTGCATAGCCTCCCCCAATGACACTAGCAACAGGATATCCTTCTGCAATACAACTACTTAAAACTAGCATTTCTCGGCGATAAATTCCCGTATCTGTTAAACTTAATTTCCCAAAATGATCATTAGCATGAGTATCAACCCCCGCATCATATAAAACTAAATCTGGTTTAATTTCTGATAGTAAATCCGAAACATATTGCGACAAAATTTGTAAATAACCATCATCATCTAATCCTTTTGGTAAAGAAACATCTAAATCACTTTTTTGTTTTTCTCTGGGAAAATTCGACTCACAGTGCATAGAAAAAGTGAACACTGTCTCATCATTTTCAAATATTTTAGCAGTTCCATCTCCTTGATGAACATCGAGATCAATAATTAATACCCTTTGAACTAACTTTAATTGTTGTAAAACACGAGTAGCGATCGCTAAATCATTAAAAATACAAAACCCCGAACCATAGTTAGGAAAAGCATGATGAGTTCCCCCGGCCGTATTACAAGCTAAGCCGAATTTCAAGGCTAATTTTGCCGTTAAAATGGTTCCTCCAACGGCGAGACAAGTCCGTTTAACTAATGCTTCACTCCAAGGTAAACCAATGCGTCTTTGTGCTTTATACGTTAAACTTCCTCCACAATAGGCAGTTATATAATCAGGACAATGAACTAATTCTAACAACGAATTCTCAGGAATTTTTGGAGTGTAAATATGATGAGAATCAATAATATTTTCTCTCAGTAATAATTCATAAAGTAAGGAGAATTTTGCCATTGGAAATCGATGTCCATCAGGGAGGGGAACAACATACTGATGATGATAAACAATAGGTAAATTCATCGTTAATATTATTTTAAAGGAACCAAATCAGAATATATAGCACTTCTCATACTTGTGAGCTACAGAGGTTATCGCTTTGAGGCAGGAGGCAGGAGGCAGGGGGCAGGAGGCAGGAGGCAGGAGTTAGGTGTACCTCATTAGTCCGAGAAACGCTATAGCATTTTTCTCTTTGTGTGACGGGCAAAAGTTATACCTTGGAATCCATCCTATTTATTCTAGAAGATTAGTCTTAGATTAATAGCAATTTTATTGACTAATTTAGTAATTTTCGTGATGCTAACAATTTTGATTTCACTTAACCTATAAAGTATACCTTCCACTTAAGTTTCAAAGTCGAACGCGGAACAAGCTTCGGCTGAATGTTTATCCAGATGGAAGCACTGTTATCTTTACAGCAGTTTTCATTTGCATAGATTAAACATTAAAATGTTAACAGTCCCCACACTCCCTACCCCTCCCACACCTCCCAGACTCACTCAACCGAAATATTAATACACTCAACTGAAAACTGCTATCACGGCCGTTGACCTCTACAAGTATGTGTAGTAGGGGTTAAGGGCCGTTAACCCCTACTTGTTCAAATTGGGATAACTCAGTGATTTTTCTGGGAACATCTGAGGGGAGAGTAACGACTAGATGAGAAAGCTGTGCAAACCCCGAATAAGAAAGGTTAACTTTTTCATAAAGTAAGATCAGTCTTATCATCAAAACCGAGGAAAAAACAGCAAAGCAATGGGATGTATTTTTTCTTTAAATCTTATTAGAATAGGAAAAGAAAAAACCTATCTTTTACAAACCCCAAACCACCTTTTCTTAATAACGCTTTGTAAAATCAGTGAGATGTCAAGATGATTTTAGATAAACTGAAACGCTGGGCCATTACCGAACCAGTTGAAGACGATTCTGAATACGATGATCCCAACTATGTTGAAATAGACGGCAACTCGGACTTTGAAATCGAAGACCCACAACCAACACCTCCTATACCCCAAGAAACCGAACCCCTTCCTTGGAGTAAGCCAATGGCATCCAATCTGAATGCAGAATTAAACATGAGAAACAATAAAGGTAATGTGGTCCCTATGCCTGGAATTAATAATATTGCTGAAGTGGTAGTCGTCGAACCCCATTCCTTTGATGAAATGCCCCAAGTTATCCAAACCCTTCGGGAACGGAAGTCTGTGGTTCTTAACCTCAATGTGATGGAACCAGAAGAAGCTCAAAGAGCAGTTGATTTTGTTGCAGGTGGAACCTACGCCATTGATGGCCATCAAGAACGAATTGGGGAAAGTATCTTCCTTTTTACACCTAACTGTGTCAAAGTGAGCAACCTCTCTGGTACAGTTCATGATGTCCCTGAGATTCCCGTTAACCCTTCTCGTACTCCCTCTCCTGTGGCTAACTGGGGAGCAGATGTTAACCGTTTGGTTCAGTAGTGGGTAACTCAAGCTTCTCCTCAGCAGTTTAAGGGAAGCTTAATCCTTATTTTTTTAGTGAATTTTACCATTGAAAACTTATGTCTATCAGACTAGGTATCATTGGAGGCGGAGTGATGGCAGAAGCGATACTCACCCGTCTTTTAGCATCGCAACTTTATCCAGCTAATACTCTATTGGTGAGTGAACCCCAAACTTCAAGAAGAGAGTTTTTAGCCCAAACCTACGGGGTTGGGGTAACAGACAGCAATCAAGAGACTTTACAAGCAACTGAGGCTCTGTTATTAGCTATCAAACCTCAAATCTTAGACAAGGTTGTTTCCCAGTTAACCTTAGATGGGGTAGAAAATTACCCTTTAGTTCTGTCAATTTTAGCGGGAACCCCCTTAAACCGTCTGGAAAAAGCGTTTCCTAACTTTCCTGTTATTCGGGTTATGCCCAACACTCCGGCTACGGTAGGGGCCGGCATGACAGCGATCGCACCAGGGACTCGGGTTGAACCTTCTCATCTCACCCTAGCTACCTCTATATTTGGGGCTGTGGGTGAAGTGGTGGAAGTGTCAGAATCATTAATGGACGGCGTTACAGGGTTATCGGGATCGGGACCTGCTTTTGTGGCCTTGATGATCGAAGCTTTGTCCGATGGCGGAGTTGCCTCTGGTTTACCGAGAGCGATCGCAACTAAACTCGCTATACAAACGGTGTTGGGAACAGCTACCTTGATCAAAGAAACAGGTTTACATCCTGGGGAGTTGAAGGATAAAGTTACCAGTCCGGGAGGAACTACTATCGCCGGGGTAAGCAAGTTGGAAGAAAAAGGCTTTCGTTCTGCTGTTATCGAAGCGGTTAAAACAGCTTATCAGCGATCGCAAGAGTTAGGCAAAAAATAGCGTGACAATGGATACTGATTTTATTTACACCTATTCTCCTCTCATTCCTGGTATTCTCAAGAAACGTTACAAGCGTTTTTTAGCGGATATTGAGTTAGAATCTGGGGAAATAATCACGGCCCATTGTGCCAACACTGGTCCCATGATTGGAGTGTGTGATACCCATAGTCGGGTTTATATTTCTAAAAGTAATAATCCCAAACGAAAATTGGCTTATAGTTGGGAATTAATTGAGGTAGAAAATACATGGGTTGGTATTAATACTTTTTTGCCCAATCGGGTTATTAAACAAGTTTTAGAACAAGAAAAATTTCCCCCTTTACAAGGACAATATAATCAAGTTCGTCCCGAAGTTCCCTATGGAAAAAATAAAAAAAGTCGCATTGATTTTCTTTTAAGGAATGAATCTGAAAAGAACCCTATTTATTTGGAAGTAAAAAATACAACTTTGGCTAAAGATAATACGGCCCTGTTTCCTGATACTGTTACCACTCGTGGGCAAAAGCATTTACAGGAATTAATGGACTTATTGCCAGATGCTCAACCGATGATGTTATATTTTATTAACCGGGGAGACTGCGATCGCTTTTCTCCTGCGGATGATTACGATGCAGACTATGGTAAATTATTTCGGGAAGCTGTTGAAAAAGGGGTGAAAATTCTACCCTGTCGCTTTGAGATTACACCCCAAGGAATTCGTTATTTAGGACTCGCAGAATTGGTTTTGTGAACAACTCAAAATTTAATTAATGAGTGGAACCATTGACATAATAATCTCTTGTTCCTTTAGCGTCTAATGCGTCTCCTAAACGGTTTAACGCATGAACATAAGCTGCTGTTCTCATAGAAACTCCGTTTTGTTGTGCGATGGACCAAACTTCTTGGGCCTCACTCATCATTTTATCTTTCATTCGTTGATTAACTTCTGTCTTCGTCCAATACAAACCACTCCGATTTTGTACCCATTCAAAATAACTAACTGTTACCCCTCCTGCGTTGACTAAAATATCAGGAAAGACATAGATTCCTTTCTCATCTAAAATTGTATCAGCAGCAGAATTAATCGGACCATTGGCAACTTCAAATATAAACTTTGCTTTAATATTATTGGCATTTTCTGCTGTTATTTGATTTTCTAGAGCTGCCGGAATCAAAACATCCACATCTAACTCCAATAACTCCTCATTGGTGATACTTTCATGTTCACCAATATCGCAAACTGTATCTTGACAATAAATAGCTGCAATCCCTTGATGTTCTTTTTTGTAGTTACGAATACTAACAATATCTAATCCTTGTTCAGCATAAATTCCTCCTTTAGAATCACTAACTGCTACCACTTTGTAGCCAACTTTTCCTAATAATTCTGCCACCACCGCACCAGCTTTTCCAAACCCTTGTACGGCAACTGTTGTCTTTTCTGGTATCATTTCAAACTTAGGAAGTATGGTTTGGATAACATAATAAGCACCGGTTCCGGTCGCTGTATCTCTTCCTTGACTACCTCCCATAGTTTGGGGTTTACCTGTAACTACACCAGGACTAATTTTGCGTTGGATAATACTATATTGATCCATCATCCAACCCATGATCATTTGATTAGTATAGACATCCGGAGCAAGGATATCAATATCAGGGCCAATAAAGTCAGCGATCGCCTCAATATAACCCCTACTGAGACGTTCTAATTCTTGTTTTGAAAGTTCTTTAGGATTAAGGGTTATTCCTCCTTTAGCACCCCCAAATGGCAGGTTTAATAAAGCACATTTAAAGGTCATCCAGAAGGCCAAAGATTGCACCTCATCCATAGTTACATGAGGATGATATCGAACCCCACCTTTTCCCGGTCCTCTGGTATCATCATAACGCACTCGATAGCCTTGAAAAATTCGTAACGAACCGTCATCCATTCTGACAGGAATGGAGACACTTAAACTGGTTTTAGGATATTTTAAACGTTGAATAGCATCATCAGAAATTCTGGTATATCTTAATGCTTTTTCCAGTCTTGTACTAGCATCAGCAAGTAGTCCATTCATAATTTCTTTATTCCTTATCTTTTAGAAACATTTTCAAGGGTAATTTAGCAATTATTCGTTAATAAAAAGCAACAGACTCTAAACATTCCTTGATTGATTAATAAAGGAACAAAATTCGGAACTTAAGATGTGGAAACTGTTGCTCATTATCAATTGTTTTTGATCAATCTTTATCCAATCGATAAGTTATTTTGACCAAAAAATTTTGCTTCTTAATTAAATTTTAAGATATTAAAGTGGCAATAGTTAACCCCAACTTAGCAATTATTTATGTTCAACTCCGTGGTGTAATTTTGTAAATAATTGAGTTACTTTACTTATGTCTTTATCTCCAGGCCGTCGCTCAACCCCACTGGATAAGTCGATACCATCAGGGGCTAAATTGTCAAGAGCTTGTAAAATATTGTTAGGGTTAAGTCCTCCTGCTAAAAACCAGGGACGATCAGGCTTAAAAGTGGCTAAAATATCCCAATTTAACGTTTTTCCCGTTCCTCCTAACTGTTGAGGATCGTAAGCGTCTAAGAGTAAAGTATCGATGGCCTCCACATACGGAGGAATATTCTGCAAAGAAGCAACCGTTTTAATTCTAAAGGCTTTAATAATTTCCAAATCAGGCCATAATTGTTTAACCTGAGCGCAAAATTCTGGTTTTTCTTCTCCATGTAGTTGTATTGCTGTTAATTTAGCCACCGTTAAAACCCTTTCAATCTCTGTTAAGCTGGCGTTGGCAAAAACCCCAATACGGTCTATGCTGGTGGGGATAACTTCAATAATTTCTTGAATTTGTTGAGAGTTGATATAGCGGGGAGATCGCTCAACACATATAAAACCGAGAGCAGTTGCACCCAATTCTGCGATCGTTTGTCCTTGTTGGGCTTGAGTAATGCCACAAATCTTAACACGCATTTTTCTTAACCCCCAATAATTGTTTTGTCAGTAACAAATTGAACTGCTAACTGAATAATGGTCTTACTGAATTTTTACGGAAGAAGTATTATAGCAATAGACAGGCTAGTTAGGACACATAAATTATATTTTAAGGGAACAGGGAACAGGGAACAGGGAACAGAAAAATGTCCTAATAGCTTTGGCGACTGCTATATATAAGCCTAACAAGGATCTATTATAATAATAAGTTTCAGTACTGTGTCATACTGTTTTTTGAGCCAGGTAATGAAAACTCAGTGGTGAACCATTCTCTCTAAGCTAGAATTTCGGTGATTACTCTAACTTTACTCCATCCGACCAAAACCACCCCTATCCAAAATTGGAAATTTGAAACAACAGCGACCATTCGCATTGGTCGTTCTAACGATAATGAGGTTGTTCTCTTCAGTGCTGTCGTCTCTCGTCATCATTTAGAAATTCGCCACGAAAAAAATCACTGGGAACTTGTTAGCGTGGGAACCAATGGCACTTATATTGAGGGAAAATTAGTGAGTCAACAACAGGTTACTGATGGTATGATGATACGCTTAGCGAGTTCTGGGCCAACAATTAAAATTTGTCTGTCCTCAGAAGAGTCATCAGTTAAGTCTCAACTTGCTCAAATTAATAAATCTCATTCATCCTCTCCTGTTCAAAATAGAAACCCATCAACGGAAGATACCATTCCCAGTGAATCTCGTGTTGATTAGATGATCCTATGCTGATTTAGCCCGGATAACATCTTTAGGAATTTTGATCCCTGATAAGTCTAGACCATCAAATTGTAGGGCAGTGGCTATGTGAAAATGTTATAAGAACTTAATCAACCACTGCATTTCACTTTCATCAAAATATTCATAATTCTTGAATAAAATTGCCAATCTTTTTTCTAAGGCTAAGAGCATTCTTTGTTTCTTGTCTCGCTTCTTCTCTTTCATACTTTCTTGACGAAGATAACGATCTGTTCACACTCCCTGCACTCCCCGTCATCCCAAACCTAATTACGGCTATCCTCACTGCATTCCTGGTCAAAAAACGATAAAGTATGAAATATAGTATTAAGAAATGTAACAAGCGGCAACTCAGAAACTTATGTTTGAGAATTTTACCGATAAAGCCATCAAAGCCATCATGCTGTCCCAAGAAGAGGCGCAGCGCATGGGACAGAACTTAGTGGGAACAGAACACCTATTATTGGGGTTACTGGGTCAGGGAAACTCTTTATCCGCCAAAGTTTTACAAAGTATGGGCTTAAACTTAGCCACCACTAGACAAGCGATCGAACGTTTAAAGGGTAAAGGGGGAGGGTTTAGTCCGAGTAATTTGCCATTTACTCCCACCGTAAAACAAATTTTAGAAAAATCCTTTGAAGTAGCGCGTAAAGATAATAGTTTCGTCACCCCAGAATACATATTGATGGTGCTGTTAAGTGACTCTGACACAGTAGCAGTAAAGGTTTTAATTTCTCAAGGTATTGATATTCAGGAGTTACGTACTACCCTAATTAAAAAGTTAGGGGAAGAGGAAGCCGTGCCAGTAACCGCAGGAGAAAAAGCCTCTCCATTTTCTGGTTCTTCCCAATATAAGGCTACTTTGGAACAATTTAGTACAAATTTGACCCAAAAGGCTAGAGAAGGGAATATAGACCCAGTTGTGGGGCGATCGCGAGAAATTGAGAGAGTGATCCAAATTCTTGGTCGTCGTAGCAAAAATAATCCTGTGTTGGTTGGGGAACCTGGGGTGGGTAAAACAGCGATCGCCGAAGGGTTGGCCCAACGGATAGTAGAAGGTGATATCCCCGAAATTTTACAAGATAAACAAGTATTCGCCCTAGATATGGGGTTATTAGTGGCAGGAACTCGCTTCCGTGGGGACTTTGAGGAAAGATTAAAGTCTATTGTCAAGCAAGTTAAAGAATCTGACAACATTATCCTGGTTATAGATGAAATACACACCTTAGTGGGTGCTGGAACTATGGGTGGGGTAATGGATGCAGGGAACCTATTAAAACCGGCTTTAGCTAGGGGTGAATTACAATGTTTGGGGACAACTACCCTGGATGAATATCGTCAGTACATCGAGAAAGATGCAGCCTTAGAAAGACGATTTCAACCAGTGATGGTGGGAGAACCCTCCGTAGAAGAAACTATCGAAATTTTACAGGGGTTATGTAAAGAATATGAAGCCCATCATCAAGTCAAGTTTTCCCCCAAAGCTTTAGAAGCGGCTGCTAATTTAGGAGATAGATATATCAGCGATCGCTTCTTACCAGATAAAGCTATTGATCTGATCGATGAGGCCGGATCTCGTATTCATTTACGGCATTCTTTACAAACAAAAATGCAGCCTTCTTTTGAGGAAGAAAATGAAGCTCCTGTTATTAATCCTGAGTCTTTAGTTCCTGTGGTTGATGAAGAAGATATTGCTCAAATTGTAACTGCTTGGACCGGTGTTCCGGTTAATCAACTGACCGAAACTGAGTCAGAATCTTTGATGTATTTAGAGGATAATTTACACGAAAGGATTATTGGTCAGGATGCGGCTGTAGAAGCTGTATCTCGGGCAATCCGTCGATCCAGAATTGGCTTACAAAATCCCAAGCGTCCCATTGCTAGTTTCATTTTTGCGGGTCCTACTGGAGTTGGTAAAACTGAATTAACTAAAGCATTGGCTGAGTTTTTATTCGGTTCAAAAGAGGCTATGATTCGTTTAGATATGTCGGAATATATGGAACGTCATACGGTGTCTAAATTAATCGGAACTGCACCCGGTTTTGTGGGTTATGAAGAGGGAGGACAATTAACGGAAGCAGTACGGCGTAAACCTTATAGTGTGGTTCTATTTGATGAGATCGAAAAAGCTCATCCTGATGTCTTTAATTTATTGTTGCAACTGTTAGAAGATGGACGCTTAACCGATAGTAAAGGACGTACGGTTGATTTTAGAAACACTTTAGTTATTATGACTTCTAATCTTGGTTCAAATGTGATTGAGAAAGGGGGTTCTAACTTCGGGTTTGAAACAGAAAATGACGATGACAATGTTAACTACAAACGCATTCAAGCAGCAGTTAATGATGAGTTGAAACAGTATTTCAGACCTGAATTTTTGAACCGTTTAGATGAGATGATTGTGTTCCGTCAACTCACTAAATATGAAGTAACAGAAATTGCTGATATTTTACTAGCTGAAGTGGCTAAACAATTGCACGAACAAAGGGAAATTACTTTAACGGTTAGTGACGCTTTCAAAGCTTTAGTGGCTGAGGAAGGTTATGATCCCAGTTACGGTGCAAGACCTTTACGCCGTGCCATTATGAGACGTTTGGAAGATAGTTTAGCTGAGTCAATTTTAGCTGGTAATATTCAGGATGGTGACACTATACTGGTTGATATTTCTGAAGATAAACAAGTAAAAATTGAGTCTGTTCTACAACCGGATTATGCTTATGCTGATCGTTAGGTTTTTGTTATAAAGATGTTAAATTTACAATCAATAATGCACCATATTGTCTATATAGGTATGGTGCTTTTTTGTGCAATAAATCTATATTACAGAAGTACAAAAATTAGTTATAATTAGAATATTGTTCATATCCTTACCATAATTCTTAGTGCTATATGGATTTTTCGAGAAATATAGCAATAGCAATTTAAAATTTTGTACAACTTACAATTGTTCGTATTTTTGATAATTATTAAAACAATAAAATCTAATTTTTTTCAATCATTGTTTGTTCTTTTAATTCCGTGGTTAAGACATCTATAGCATTTCCCAGACTGATGAGGTACAGAGTTTTTGCATTTAATATGGTGGAAGCTTTTAGGAATTAAAAATAGAATTACTAAATGGGAAAAATATATTTTTTTACAATTATTATACTCTGTTTTAATACGGTGGCAAATATATCTATATCCTAGACAAACTGAGTTAAATGATAACTTTGCTGAACCGAATTATTTTTGAGTTTTGAAAATTATTAAAAGAATAAAATCTAATTTTTACAATCATTATTTGCTGTTTTCATTCCGTGGTCAAGATATCTATATCCTAGATACACTGAGTTGAATTCTAACTTTGCCCAGCCTACGAGTTTCTAGGAAATTTATGATTGTTTGACACAAATCAAGTAAACTGTATAAATATTTACAAGTAAAATTTTAACCCCCGTGACACAACAATCCATCGAAACCATCAAAAGAGATTACCCTTATCAATATTTCGGGGCCCATCCTAATCAGAATGAAACCACATTCCGAGTCTATGCACCCCGTGCAACAAGGGTTAGTCTCTTGCGTGAAGGGAACGGATGGGATTGTTTTGCCGAGACAATGACCAAAAATGAAGAAGGGGTTTGGGAGATCACTATTCCTGAAAATCTGACTTGGAAAGAGTATAAATATTATATTGAGAATCATAGTGATTATTTAAGCCAACCCTACGGAATGTCCCGTATTGATCCGTTTAGTCCTCAGTTGGCAGTCACTTGGGGAAACGATGACACCCGTAATTTTAATAGTATTGTCGGCGATCGCAATTATTTTAACTGGAGTCATAAGCATATTGATCTGCCCCATGAACCGATGAGCATTTACGAAATGCACCTATCTACATTTCATGACGGAAACTATCGCGATATTGCCCACAAAATTGTCGATCATTTGGGTTATATGGGTTTTACCCATGTTCAGATTATGCCCCCATTTCAGACTCCTATTCATGAATCTTGGGGATATTTAGTCGGTTGTCCTTACGCTATTTATGAACGTCACGGGACGGTAGACGATTTCAAATATTTAGTTAACCACTGTCATGCTCACGGTATTGGGGTTATTGTCGATGTTCCTTTAGGGTTTGGGGTACAAGACTGGGACTGTGGCCTAGCAAACTACGACGGCACCGATCTCTATCATCATTCTGGCTCAAAAGGTTGGAATAATCAATGGAATAGTCGTATCTATAATGTGGGAGATGTTTATGTTCAAAATTATTTGATTGGACTCTGTACTTATCTCTATCACGAGTTAGGAATAGATGGTGCGCGCATCGATGCTGTAGCTGCTCAAATCTTTTTAGACTACGATCGCGGTTTTTGGGACTGGCCAAAAAATGATCGTGAACAGGTTGACTCAGAAAACTGGGACCTCTTTAATGGTTTAGGAGGCGATCGCTATTTTGAAGAGCGAGGATATTGGTTATCTGAGGCCGTAGATTTTGCTGGAATGCGTTTTTTACGAGACTTACACGCCCGTTTACAGCATACTGCACCCAAGTTTATTACCATTGCTGAAGAATCACGACGGGTATTCCCTAGATTAGCTTGTCCGGTGCATGAGGGGGGACTAGGTTTTACTTATGCTCAAAATATGGGGGAAATGCACCGTATCCGCAGTTATTTACAAATTCCCATCGAACAGCGTTTAATTGAACATATTGAGATCCTCATCCATAATAACAGTGCGGAAACTATGGTTAACGCCATGAATACCCACGATGAGTGTGCCAATGGGAAGGTACGACTGATCACAGAATTAGGTAATCATGTTCCTTTGATTGGTTTGGCGGCACTTTGTTGGTTTCGTCCGGGTGCACCAATGATTTTTCAGGGGGATGAGTTTGGGGAAGAGGGTTATTTTGATGTTTTTCAGGGCGTTGACTGGTCAAAAACTGGGGACTATGCAGCTATTCATCAACAACAAATTTCTAACAATTTTCACGATCTTAATCACCTTCTTCGTAATGAACCGGCCTTAGCTCGTCATAACATCCATTCTATGATTCGTAATGGTTCTAATAATGAACGCAAATGGTTTAGTTTTATCAGATGGGGTAGTGATGTTGGTTTTGAGTCCGATAAGTGGGAAGATCACAAGGATGATATTATTTTTGTGCGCAATGAAACTCCTTATCAAGTTGAGTGTAATGTGGAGATATATGTGCCGGTGGTTGGAGAATACAAGGTTATTTATAATTCCATTGATCAGCGTTATATTGGTTCTCAGCACTACAATCAACATGACCCTTATTGGACGATTCATAGTTCAGGACAATTCCTTTATTTTGATGTTCATCCCTTTCAAAATATTGCCTTTAAATTAAAATAATATCAGCAATTAACACTTAACAACATCAGGTTTTAAAGCGGACGAACACGGAGGGATTTGAACCCCCGACACCCAGGACCGGAACCTGGTGCTCTATCCACTGAGCTACGTGTCCATACATACCCTCTTACAATAACACGATTTTTTAGAGAATAGTTAATAATTAAGTTTTAGTTAAGAATATGCTGATTATTACGTATTTTCTCGGAAAGCCTAAATTTCTCTGTAATTTCGCTGCTTTGATCTGAATGCCGGTATGATTAAAATAGTGATAAATCTGATCAGACAATCAAAAAACCTGAGATGATGGAATTCTATGAGTTAAGGGTCAAGAGTCTGCTGTGAGTCATACTCCTATATTAATGCCAAATCTGTCGGTGTCTTCATTGTCAGATAATAACCGTCTCAGTCTGTTTTCTGGATCTTCTAATATTCTTTTAGCCCAAGAAGTCGCCCGTTATTTAGGGATGGACATCGGTCCGATGATTCATAAGCGGTTTGCTGATGGTGAACTATATATCCAAATTCAAGAATCAATACGAGGGTGTGATGTTTATTTAATACAACCTTGTTGTAATCCGGTCAACGACCATTTTATGGAATTATTGATCATGATTGATGCTTGTCGTCGGGCATCAGCTAGGCAAATTACCGCGGTAATCCCTTATTATGGTTATGCCAGGGCAGATCGTAAAACCGCTGGCCGTGAATCTATTACTGCTAAATTAGTGGCCAATTTAATAGTTGAAGCCGGTGCTAATCGGGTTTTGGCTATGGATTTACATTCAGCACAAATACAAGGTTATTTTGATATTCCTTTTGACCATATTTATAGTACACCAGTTTTATTAGATTATTTTGCCACCAAGGATCTTTCTGATATCGTCATTGTTTCCCCTGATGTAGGTGGGGTGGCCAGAGCAAGGGCCTTTGCGAAAAAGTTAGATGATGCACCCTTAGCCATTATTGATAAACGTCGTCAGTCCCATAATGTAGCGGAAGTGATGAATGTCATTGGGGATGTTAAGGGCAAAACAGCCGTATTAGTAGACGATATGATT
Organism: Crocosphaera sp.; assembly: GCF_030064895.1. GTDB lineage: Bacteria > Cyanobacteriota > Cyanobacteriia > Cyanobacteriales > Microcystaceae > Crocosphaera. The sequence continues at coordinate 25,377 of NZ_JASJEB010000085.1, forward strand.
GATACAGCGGGAACCATCACCGAAGGGGCTAAATTGCTCCGTGAAGAGGGTGCAAGACAGGTTTATGCCTGTGCTACCCATGCAGTGTTTTCTGGCCCTGCCATTGAGCGTTTATCCAGTGGAGTATTAGAGGAAGTAATTGTTACCAATACCATTCCTGTGCCAGAAGAAGCTCATTTTCCCCAGTTAACAGTTTTGTCTGTTGCCAATCTTTTAGGTGAGGCAATTTGGCGTATTCATGAGGATACTTCCGTTAGTAGTATGTTTCGGTGAACTACCCCAACTAAGCTACGCTATAGTTGGGGCTTCCAAGCCGAAACCGAGAAGTACAACTACAGCACTCAGGACGGTTTTATTCGTCTTCGAGGCTTCCCACTTCATAGGGAGGTGCTTTCTATATATCGCGCCTACGAACTCCGAACTCCTAAAACTAGAAAACTGTGTGCCTCACAAGTATGGGAACTGCTATAGTATTTTTAGGTGGGGACTTATGCGTGACATTTTTGTTAATTATTGTTATTTTGGCGGAAGTCAACTATACTTCTAACCAATTGTTATTTGTTATTCAAATTTTATCTTAATTAACAATGAAAATCGTTCTAGTAACTGGGTCAGCCGGACTGATTGGTTCTGAATCAGTCAAGTTTTTCTGTAATAAAGGCTATACAGTGGTAGGTATTGATAATGATATGCGTCGTGTCTTTTTTGGAGAAGATGCTTCGACTGAATGGAACCGCATTCGTTTGACTGAAGAGTACGGCGATCGCTATATCCATTATAGTGCTGATATTCGTGACAAAGATGCGATCGCAGAAATTTTTAAAACTTACAGCACTGATATTGAGTTAATTATTCATACAGCAGCGCAACCTTCCCATGACTGGGCAGCGAAAGATCCCCACATGGATTTTACTGTCAATGCCAATGGAACCTTAGTATTATTAGAACATACCCGTCAAATTTGTCCAGAAGCAGTCTTTATTTTCTGTTCCACCAATAAAGTCTATGGAGACACCCCCAATTATTTACCCCTAATAGAACAAGAATTTCGTTGGGAAATAGATGCTAATCATGGCTACTATCAAGGCATTGATGAATCCATGAGTATTGATCAATGTAAACATTCCTTGTTTGGTGCTTCTAAAGTAGCGGCCGATGTTTTAGTTCAGGAATATGGGCGTTATTTTGACATGAAAACTGCATCTTTTCGTGGTGGATGTTTAACAGGGCCTAGTCATTCCGGAACGAAGCTGCATGGCTTTTTATCCTACCTGATGAAATGCACCATGACGGGGGATAAATATCAAGTTTTTGGCTATAAAGGTAAACAAGTTCGGGATAATATTCATAGTTTTGATTTAGTTAATGCTTTTTATCACTTTTATCAAAATCCCAGAGTAGCAGAAGTTTATAACATTGGAGGTAGTCGTCATAGTAATTGTTCCATGTTAGAAGCGATCCAACATTGTGAAGCCATTAGTGAGAAAACACTAGATTGGGAGTACGTTGAGACTAATCGGATTGGAGATCATATCTGGTGGATTAGTGACGTAGAAAAATTCAAGAATCATTATCCTAATTGGCAATTCACTTATAGTGTGATCGATATTCTCAAAGAAATTTATCAAGATAATGTAGAAAGATGGAGTTAAATTCATGAACTTGAATTTCATCACAAATTAAAGTTTGAATAGCTCAAAAAATTAAGTTGGATAATTTTGAGTAACTGAAGTAAGAACTATGCTGAAGCAACCGGTAAAAAGAAAAATATTAAAATTCCTTTTAGGGGGAAGCCTAGCGGCTTTAATAAATATCATAATGATGATAATATTGATTAAAAATTTAGGTTTTAACTCTCCTATTTTACATAATATAGCTAATATTATCTCCATTGAAATTTCTTTGGTTACAAGTTTTTTTATTTATCGTCTCTTAGTAACGAAAACCAAGGTTTTGTTTTTGGTCGCTTGGTATTTCCTCTCTGGATATTTGCATTTTTTCTTATATACTTAATTCCCATCTTACGCCAATTTTACTAACACTTTGTCTCCACTGCGTTTCACAGGATAAGCTTCGAGAAACATTCCTGGAGAGGTGAGACATTCTCCTGTTTCTAAATCATACTTAAACCCATGATGTAAACAGGTTAAAATACCATTTTCTACTTCTCCTGTATCCAATGGCATTGCTAAGTGCATACAACTGTTACGATAACCTTTGATTATGTTATCTTTTCTCACTAAAATTAACTTTAACCCTTCAATTTCTAAGGGTAAGATACCTCCATTGGGAATCTCATCTACTCTCGCCAAAGCAACCCAACCCACCTCTTGCGAAGTAGCAAAAGGACTATCAATTTTTTCCCCTGTATAAGTGACCGTATGATTGACAGAAACAACCTTGGTAATTTCAGGACAATAGGTTTTTATCGCTTGTTCTATACCTTGTTTCATAGTTAAAGTTGAAGCAGGACAATTACTACAAGTTCCCACTAATTTAACTTCTACAGTGTCAGGTAATTTGATAGCGATTAATTCTACATCCCCGTGATGGCTTTTTAACCCTGGTCTGACGGTTTCTAAAGCTTGTTCAATCCTTTGTTTTAGGGAAGGTGTAGGGGGTTTAATTAACTCATGATAGCGCAGAACTCCGTAAACTAATTCGTCTTCTACTGCTTCCTGTAAAGCAGGGAAGGCTTCTTTTTTAAGAGTTTTAATCAGACGGGTTAAAGCTTCTTTGTGTAAGCTTTCAATAGCTTCTTTTAATCTTTCGACGACAACTTGTTGATTTTTATCCCATTGATTAACTATTTGTTCATAACGACTAATTTCCCCAATTAGTTCTTCTAAATTTTGTGTTTTTTCAGTTGTTGATTGTACCATTTTATAGTGTAATTATTAAATTATGGTGAGTGTCCTAAGAAGATTTTTCATAAACTCCAAATCACAGAAGTAGGGTGGGCAAACTTGGAAAAAAATATGATGTAATCAAGCAAATTATTTTTTTTGCCCACCTGAAACTCATTAGTTCGTTATAGCATTACAAATCATGGTTAGGACATTACTGAGATTCCTAGTTACCTCGGAATGATAATTATCCATTGTCCATTATTTTTGTCTTACTATATTTACTGCATTTTCAAATCTTTGAGTAAAAATGGCATCATTATTCCTGTTACTAGACTAGAAACGGTAATCACAAAAGCGAGATTTAATCCCATTTCACCCAGACCAACTAATAATAAAGAACCAATCAAAACCCCTAAAGTTACTTGACGATAAAAATAAACCGGGTTACGGAATAATTTACCTTTAAAAAATAACTTTGCTGAGTACCAAGCTAAATCTAACATAATCAAAAACTCCTAAACAAACTTGAGAACAACTAAACCAATTGTAGCTACAGGAAGGACTCCTGTTGGTCCCAATAAACTGCCCAAAATAGCTGCTAGCTCATACCCTAAATCTTTTCCGGCTAAAAGAATGCCACCTATCGCCCCGGCAATCATAGAAACAAAACCAGCAAACAATAACCAGAAAATTCCCGTAATGAGAGTAATTTCTCCCGTGACTACATTAGTAAAAAAATCCTGAATACTTGGATTATTGGCAACGTATGCGATCAAATCATTCATAGATACAAGTCTCCTAATATTAACTAGAGTACAAACTTTATGATCTCAATATTATGTAGAGTTATTGAGATAATGCTGCTATTTCTCGGTCGATATCTTGCAACATTTCTGTGACAATATCCACCCGTTCCCATTGTCCATAGTCCCCGAATATTTGTTTCGCTTCTTGATAGTAACCTTGGGACTTTTTTAAATTATTGGGGTTTCCTGCTTCTGGGTGTTCAATATCATCCGGTAAGTTAAACAAAACATTCGCCTTATTAGCAATAGTATTGGCGTATTCGATGGGGGTATCTTTACGAGTTCTTACCTTCAACGCCTCATCATAAGCTGCTAATGCTTTCAAATTATTATCAATGGGATGGGAGGTATTAAGATACTGTAAAGCGTTGGCTAAATTGTTTTGTAGCATTGCATATTCACTGGGATGATCGATCAATGTCACCCATTTCAACGCTGATTCAAAAGACTGTACTGCCATCCCCTGACGCATTTTTTCTTGATCAGAACTTAACGGTAAAGACAGATAGGCGATCGCAATATTATTCTGTAAAATGGCAAATTCTTGAGGATAACTTTCACCCGTGAATACTTTAGCTGCTTCTTGATAAGCTTGGATAGTATCTTGCATGGTAGCCTGTCCGAAGTTAACCAAGCCTTGCAACACCACCCCTAAGTTCATCTGCGTTTCTGCAACTTCTTCCGGGGAAGCGTGTTCTTCTAAGATAGGTAAAGAATTTTCGTAGGCGGTTTTGGCCTCTAAGAGTAATTCCGACCCTTCACTGGGAATAGTCCTTAAAGCCGTCCCCATTCCCGATAAACATCTCGCTTTTAACAAAGGCAGATCAGGGTTAGCTAATTCTAAACCTCTGCGGTATAGGAAAATAGAATCTTCTAGTTGTTGGCTATTTTTTGGCTTCTTTTGCAACCCAGCAGCCATTTCTATCAACATTTCCACTTTTTCCGTAATGGTAGCTGTTTCAGACTCGATCGCAGCTAAGGCAGCCTTTACATTGGCATCACTAATAGTCGGTGTCACGGTATTAAATATAATAGATAAGTGTTCACAAAAATAGGTAACAAACCTTTCTATATTGGTTCATTAATTAGAGAGTTTTCCCCTTATTAGCCATAGTATTTACCATCCTGTACAAGCAGGATACTTGTGTCACAGTTTTTCTATGGTTATCTGTCATACTTAACTCTATTTAAGCAATAGGTTCAGAGCTTGTTGATATTTCTTGCTTTTTTCTTAAGATTATTGTCAGAAAACTTGGTTTTAAGTCCGTTGATCGGCACAAAATATCTAGCCATTGCGTCTATGGGTTAGAAAGGAATTTTTTGCTAAGTCTTCATGTTCAATCTTTGATTTAGACGGGGCCCGGCAAAAAGCAGGACTTGTGTTATCTTACAAGGGACAGGGATACTTATAAGGTACGGTCAAGAATTTTATTCCGAGACACGACCTCTTGCCCGACCTGCAATTATCTATATCGATTTATTGCTTTCACTGAGGCATTAGTAAGGGAAGGTCTTACTTTTCGGTGCGGACACCACCTTTCTCAGTAGCACCTTGTAATCGGTGAAAAAGAATCCCCAACTATAGTCTAAAATTTAGTTGGCGGAGTGTTCAAAGAAGGGAGAATGCGCCTTGACCACCCTATTGCGTAACTGTTGGTATGTTGCCTTACCTGGAAAAGACCTCAAACCAGGCAAAATGGTGCATAGAAAAATGCTTGGGGAACCTATCCTCATAGGACGACGTGAAGACGGGCAAGTGTTCGCCATGCGTGATATTTGTCCCCACCGAGGCATCCCTCTAAAGTATGGATGGATGGAGGAGAATGATGTTTGTTGTTGTTATCATGGTTGGAGATTTAGCACCGAAGATGGTAGCTGTCAGGAAATTCCATCTCTAACAGAACACGATAACTTGGATATCAGTCGTATAAGAATACCTACTTATGTTTGTCGAGAAGTACAAGGACATATTTGGGTGTATTTTGCAGAAGATAGCAAAAAAGAGGTTGATCCAGCCGATATACCTCCTGTTCCTACCATTCCGGACTTCGGTAAAATTGCCCCAGGGGTTTCAGAAACAATTCATTTCGCCTGTCATATTGACCATGCTATCATTGGGCTGATGGATCCGGCTCACGGTCCCTATGTTCATAGTTCCTGGTGGTGGCGTAGTGGCCCTCGTAAATTTCGTGTCAAAGAAAAACAATACGAACCAGTTTCCCAAGGGTTTCGTCTTGTTCCTTATGAGATGCCTGTGAGTGCGCGGCCTTACAAAATTTTAGGAGATAAGGTTTCGATTGAAATCGTCTTTGAATTACCCAGTGTCAGGACAGAAATATTAAGAGGCGATCGCTATTCTGCTTGTTTATTAACGACGATCACCCCCATCGATGAAACGGAATGTATTGCTTTTCAGAGTATTTATTGGACAATTCCTTGGATGGGGCTATTTAAACCCTTATTAAGTCTCTTAACCCGTAAATTCTTGGCACAGGATCGAGATGTGGTCATCCAACAACAAGAAGGTTTGGCTTATGATCCCTCTCTGATGTTAATTGATGATGCCGATACTCAGGCTAAATGGTATTTTCGCATTAAACAGGAATACCAAAAAGCAATAGCGGAAAATCGACCCTTTAAAAATCCCGTGGAACCAAAAATCTTGCGTTGGAGAAGTTAATAACCTCAGTGGAGACTCGGGAAACTCAAGAGACGAGGTGATCGCTGAACTTCACAAAAGCTTTTGATTCCAAGTCTTGTTTTAAGATTACAATTCGGTCAGTTCCGATATTATTGAGAAGTTAGATTAGGAATTGATAAATATGGGTGAGTTAGAAAAAATATCAGTGGGAATTATTGGTGCTTCGGGATACGGCGGAGTCCAATTAGTTAGACTCTTACAAGAGCATCCCTTAGTAGAAATTGTCTATTTAGGGGGTAAAGGAAGTGCTGGTCAAGCCTACGCTGAACTATATCCCCATTTGGGTCATGCAGTGGATCTAACCATTGAAACCATTGATGTCGAGGCGATCGCTTCCCGTTGTCAGGTGGTATTTTTAGGACTACCGAATGGCCTTGCTTGCGATCTTGCTCCCCCATTGATAGAAAAAGGCTGTAAAGTATTAGACTTATCGGCTGATTATCGCTTCAAGAATTTAGAAACCTATAGTAGTTGGTACAATAAAGATCGTGAGGACTTAGAAACAGCTAAAAAAGCAGTTTATGGACTTCCAGAACTATACAGAAATGAAATTAAATCTGCTTCTTTGATCGGCTGTCCAGGGTGTTATCCTACTGCTAGTTTAATGGCCTTATCTCCTTTACTCAAACAAGGGTTGATCTTGCCTGAAACCACCATTATTGATGCTAAGTCAGGAACTTCCGGGGGAGGGAGACAAGCCAAAACCCATCTCTTACTCGCAGAAGCTGAAGGCTCATTTGGGGCTTACGGAGTAGCAAAACACCGTCATACACCAGAAATTGAGCAAATTTCTTCTGATTTAGCCGGTCATGAAGTAAGAGTACAGTTTACTCCCCATTTACTGCCAATGGTTCGGGGAATTTTAGCGACAGTTTATGCCACCCTCAGAGATCCCGGACTTGTCAGAGAGGATTTATTGACCATTTACAGTGCTTTTTATCGTTCCTCTCCTTTCGTCAAAATTTTGTCTAACGGGGTTTATCCGCAAACAAAATGGGCTTGTGGAACAAATTTATGTTACTTGGGTATAGAAACCGATCCCCGAACCGATCGCGTGATTGTGCTTTCTGCTATTGATAACTTGATCAAAGGGCAGGCCGGGCAAGCAGTACAATGTCTTAATATTATGATGGGATGGGAAGAGACTTTAGGGTTACCTCAACTAAGTTTTTATCCCTAAAAATAGCTAAAATCAAAACCCATGCTAAAAATATTAGTCATCAACCAAAACACGGCCAATTTTAGGGACGACGCTGCAGGTGTATAGAAAATTAGATATTGTTTCTTAAACCACATAATCCTGCATAAGCAATAGCGATCGCATCTACACTATCATCGATGGGTAATTCCTCTAAATTAAACAAGGTTGAAATCATTTCAGCGACTTCTTTTTTCTTAGCTTTTCCATCTCCTAAATGACATTTCCAACTAGCTTGATGAAGAAAAATAGGCTCAATTTTTGCCTCTCTATAACAAACTAAATTAATCACCCCTAATGCTTGCATCACACCTCCTGCTGCTTTAATTGTACGGTTAAAAAAGGGCATTTCTATGGCAATACCTTGGGGTTTAAATTCTGTTAGTAATTCTTTTAAATCTGCTTCTATTTCTATGAGTCTTTGAGAAGTAGATAACTTTTTATTAGTTTCAATGGTTCCATAATCAATAATAATAGGGAGTTCTTGATCATTTTCTTGTAACATTGCCCAGCCGACTATTGCCAGTCCTGGATCAATTCCTAACCAATTTTTTTGAGACATTTTACCTTATAACTGTTTACTTTTTACTGATAAATTCTAACCCCATAAAAATCGTAGCAATAGTACCAGCAACACAAATTTCTCCAGACATTATTTTATTAACAACCTGAGCAACAGGAACTAAAAAAACTTCAATTTCTTCTGTAATATCTAACTCTATTTTACCTGTTTTCTCTACATTTAAACCTAAAAAAATATGAATTTTATTATCATCTTTAACAGGATTATCATAAATAGTGTTCATAAATATTAATTGTTGAGCAATATAGCCCGTTTCTTCCTCTAGTTCTCGCTTAGCTGCCGTCAAACTATCTTCTTTTTCAGGGTCAAAAGTTCCTGCGGGTAACTCCAATAAAATCTCTTGAACACCATGACGATATTGACGAACAAAAACAATTTCGTTGTTAGGAGTAATGGGTAAAATTAAAGCAATTTCAGGACGAACATTAACAAAATAATCATCAATAATCGTACCATCAGATAATTGTACTTGATCTTGTCTTACCCGACACCATTGGTTATCAACAATAAAATCAGACTTAAGAATTTTCCAGTTTTGAAGGGTCATATTTCCTTTTAGTAATAGTTATGCAAAAAATTAGTAAACCCACACTTACTCTCAGCAACTCATTCAGCCCACTGACGTAACAGATTAGCATGATTTTTGGCTAATAAATCAAATTCTACAGACTTACCTTCTTTAGCAAAGATAGAACGACGTACTGTGTCAATATCAAACAAAATTTCCCTTTTACTGCTATCTCGGATTAAACTTTGAATCCATCCTACAACCACTAATCTTGTTCCTGTTTTCACCCTTGCTACTCGATGCAAAAAGGTAGAAGGATAGAAAATAATTGAGCCTGCCTGTAGTTTATACGATAAATTCGCCTCTGGTTTTTCAATGACCAATTCTCCCCCCTCATAACTTTCAGGAGAACTCAAGAATAAGGTAAAAGAGACATCCGAGCGAAAAAACTGTTTACCGTTCCTATAAACTTACTCAAAGTTGATCATTTGAATAAGCGCAGACCGAACAGCCTTGTCTGCTAAGGTCAGGGAATCTCACCCTGAAGAAAAAGTGCCAATGGGCTTGCTAGTCACCCCCGTCTGTTTTAAGACAGACTTCGATGATAGCGTGACCTTTTCTATGCTGTTAGCATCCCTATTCGAGAAAAAGCGATGTCTGGGTATGCCCTGACACTTTTTCTGGTATTTTCGCCATAAACTCCAAACGTGCTTACTATCATCCACTGGTTCAAGTAAGGCGGACTTGGCTGACGAAGGTAATCTTTCTGATAGTCTCAAAGCACGACGGGCTAAAACTAAGCCAGAAGCCATTGAACTATCAAGTCCATACATAGACATAAATTTGCTAATACCAATCAAACTTGAATAAGCAGGATTGAGACAAATTAATTCAATACCAATTCTTTGACAACGACTGGCTAAAATTTGATGGAATTTACTATAAGCAAAATTAGATAACATTCTCGCATATTTACGCCCTTTTTCCCCCAAAGCTGCTTTCTTTTTTTGAAAGTCTAATTTTTCTATTACCAGAGGACATTGATATTTCATGGCTAAGTCGACTAAGACTTTACATACATCCCCAAGTGTCGCAGTAGTTTGTTCATTTCTTCTATCGGCTAAGTTAAAAGAAATTTGACCTTTATCTCGTAAATTTCCTTCTCTATCAATAAAAGCCCATCCCACTAAATTAGGGTTAAAATCGACTCCAATGGCTCCATTTTTTCGATGTGATTGGTAAGGAATCTTTATCTGATTAGTGGTACAAAATATATACCATTTATCTTTTTTATAAACAAAACGATAACTTAATGCTTGCTGATTATCTAATGCCCAATCAATAGTTTTTTGTCCATAAGTAAATTTAACACTTTCAATCACTATTTTAGAAGTTCCTCTCATAACTTTATAGTTAGGATGAGTTTTATATTTATCGATAAGACTTGGAGGAATAGTAATAGCTAAAACTCCAGAACTTAACTGACAGTTTTGACATCCTGCTGTTTCATCTTTACTTCCTACATAACTAAATTCATGGTGACGGCGACTTTTCCAATCTTGTAACCATTCTTCATGGCAACTATAACCATTAGCTTCTAGATTAAATTGAGCATTCCATAGTTTTCGAGAACCAAATATAAGTTTTGGTTTATGAGTTTTGAGATAATTTAATTTAGTTCCTAAGCGATGAAGTTTTCGCTTTTTATGATGTAGTTTAGCTAAACTGTTTGCCCTTGGTGTTTTCTTGTTATGTTCTAGAGAACAAGCAGGATAATCTTTTCTTTTAGCAGAAGCTGTTTTTGAAGCGAACAATGGCTCTAACTTAACTCGATAAGTTAAATTTTTAAGACTTTTCTTTATGTGTTTAATCTTTTCTGTAACTTCTGTTATTTGTAATTGATAGCATTCTTGACGAGATTTTATTTTTCCTTGCAGAAATATTCTAATTGAATTAAATTGACGAGCATTAATTCCATAAATTAGTTGATATTCTTTCTTTAGTTCTTTTAAAGATTTTCCTTGTTTTAAAGATTGATGTTGTTCTAAATCTCGATAAAGTTGCCTTTCAATGGTACTAAATAATTTAGCAACATCAGCTAAGAAGCTAGATATTTCTGAAGGAGCTATAGTTGAGTAAGTTACGCTCTGCATATTTTATATCTCCTGAGCAATGTCTCTTAATTGTTCGACCATTTTTTTATTCTTGTGACTTCTTGACCCATATAATCTAGCAGAAAAGACAGTTATTATTTCTAAAACATCCTGCGCTAAATCTTCCTCATAACTTGACTCTTCTGTCCTGTTAATAATAACCACTTCTGTGCCAAAATGCTCACACAAGCTAAAAATTAATTCACTGCCAAATCTTAATAATCTATCTTTTTGAGTTAAGACTAAACGCTCTACTTTGTTATCTACAATTAAACGAATTAATTTTTGTAATCCCCGCTTATTATAATTCATACCACTCCCTAAATCTTTGATAATTTCATATTGCCATCCTTGTTGAGCGCAGAATAATTCTAATACCTCAATTTGTCTTTCTAGGTCTTTTTTCTGGTCATGAGAACTTGTCCTTGCATAGCCAATGGTATAAGAAAGTTCTTTGTCGATTCCTAAAAGTTGACATAGTTCATACCGCCGATGACCATTAGCCGTTCTTTGAGGAATTAACTTTCCTTCGGCTTCCCATCGTCTGAGGGTGCTTGTACTAACCCCTTTGAGTTTAGCTGCTTCAGAAATTGATAATAACTTACTCATATTTCTATGATAGCTTATCTTATGAGTAATATTGAGTAGCTTTAGTTAAGTTTTGTGTAGCAGTCCCCAAACCCTTCATCAAAGCGTTGTCTGTATGGCTACCGTAGTTCATATCTGGTTCATAGCGACTAAACCGTAGGGAGTGAATATGTTTAGGCTGAATGGCCAGTTTGAATAATAAGTTACGCTGTAGGGCGTTAATAACTAAATCTTGTAGGGGTTTTACCTCTGGAGAAGTTCTATCCAGTTGGCTATTACTGACATCTTGCACCTTCAAATAAAATCCTAGTTTTGTTAGAGGCAGGAGTTGAAAGGCAGGAGGCAGAAGGAGTAATAGCTAGATATAATCTTAAATAGCCAATTATGAGCAATTT